>NZ_JCAALS010000001.1:0-490729 GCF_059686975.1 Paenibacillus xinjiangensis
AACTCTTCTGTATATTGATTACGTGGTTGTTTCTCCATACAGGACACCCCTTCTCGTTATTGTCATTATCCTCATACACTTAACGAGTGTCCACTTTTTATTCTAGCTGCAAGAATACAATCTATGGATGCTGTTAAGGACGAAAACCTAATTAGATTGTATAGAATACAGTCAAATCAGCTGAATCCGAACCTGGATACTAAAGGCTGCAGCTGCTCAAGACTTGAGAAAATGGCTAGCGGTCAACACCCTAACAGCCAGAGTTAGCGATAGAAAAAAACAGCCAATCTCCCGCAAATTAATCTAGGCATGGCGGGAGAATTGACCGTTTTCTAGTGAAATATTTAACTGAACAGCTGGCGAAGCTGATCCGGAACAGGCCGGCTGCGCCTCGTCTCCACGTCCAGTGCGACGCTTGTAATCAGAGCATCGGCACAGAGCTCGCCGGCTTCATTGACGATTCTCTGGGAGAGGACGAAGCTGCTGCGTCCAACGGATTGCGGTGAGGTTAACACCGTCAGGCAATCGCCTTGCAGGCATTCCTTGCGGTAATTGATGTTAATGTTAACCGTAACCGTCTGGCAGCCTAGTTGCTTCAGCACATCATACTGCAGATTGCCTGCCTCGTACCATTCCTCGCGGCCCCATTCGAGATACTCCAAATATTTGGCGTTATTCACATGGCCGTTGACGTCGATCTCTGTAGGACGCACGATAAGTGCCAGCGTTGTGATCATAGGCTCAATCTCCTTGTCTGCTTCCCGATTACTTCTAATAGTAGGACATAAGAAGGACCGTTAGCAAGCGAGCTTGCTGCTACAGATATACGGCTTTGCCTGTGCGGGATGATTCATAGATCGCTTCAAGAATTTGCGATACAACGTAAGCTTGCTCAGGAGTAACAACCGGGTCCGTATCCTCTTCAATCGCTTTGATCCACATTCTCATCTCAAGCTCAGGGGCATTGTCTGTCGCTCCATCGTAGAAGGCAACTCCGCCGGATTTAAGCTCGATCTCATTCGTATACAAGCGGCTGTGCTTCTCGCCGTTAATGCGAAGGCCACCCTTCATATCCGCTCCGCCTTCTGTTCCGGAGAGCGTACACTTGGCCTCATCAACGTCTAGCGTATTGAGAGCCCAGCTGGACTCAAGCACAATCGTTGCGCCATTCTCCATAACAATCATGCCGAATGCCGAATCTTCTACCGTGAATTTAGCAGGGTCCCATGGTCCCCAAGCATTCGCCGCATTCTCACGCTGGGATAGCTTATGATAAGCTGTGCCAAGCACAACCTTAGGCTTGTAATTGTCCATCATCCACAGCGTCAGATCAAGCGCATGCGTTCCGATATCGATAAGCGGTCCGCCGCCTTGCTTCTCCTCGTCCAGGAATACGCCCCAAGTCGGTACGGCGCGGCGACGAATCGCATGGGCTTTGGCATAATAAACCTCGCCAAGCTCACCAGCCTCGCATACGGTCTTCAGATATTGACTGTCTGCACGGAAGCGGTTGTTGTAGCCAATGGTCAGCTTTTTGCCGGTTCGTTTCACTGCTTCGACCATACGCGCTGCATCCTCGGCTGTTTTGGCCATTGGCTTCTCGCACATCACATGCTTGCCAGCTTCCAGAGCGGCAATAGCGATATCGGCGTGGGAGTCATTAGGCGTACAGACGTGAATAATTTCAATCGAGCTGTCCTTCAGCAGTTCTTGGTAATCGGCCGTTACAAGGGCGCCCTCGATGC
Organism: Paenibacillus xinjiangensis; assembly: GCF_059686975.1. Classification (NCBI taxonomy): domain Bacteria; kingdom Bacillati; phylum Bacillota; class Bacilli; order Caryophanales; family Paenibacillaceae; genus Paenibacillus; species Paenibacillus xinjiangensis. The sequence continues at coordinate 1,746 of NZ_JCAALS010000001.1, forward strand.
CATATTTAGCAGCTGCTTCTTCTGCGCGATGTACTTCAATATCGCAAAAAGCTACGATTTCTACATGGTTCAGCTTGCTAAGACTAGGCAGATGCTTGCCGTTCGCGATACCGCCGCAGCCTATAATTCCAATTCGATGTGTATGAGACATAATGATTTCCTCCTCTAATTTGTTGAGCTGACTGCTTGCCGAAGGCGATATTCTGAAGGCGTCATTCTGAATTTCTTGCGGAATACGGCATGCAGATAGTTGCCGTTGGCAAAGCCTGTTACTTTGGCGATTTGCTCAATCGGCTGTGTGCTCTCATCCAGTGTGCGGCACACGGCCTTTAATCGGATCTCCTCCAGCGTTTCGCTGAACGATCTGCCATCTCCTGCCTGCTTGAATATTCTTTGAATATGCCGCGAGCTTAGGTTGAGCTTATCTGCAATATCCTCAAGCGTCACGATGCCTGCATAATTGGCCTGCATATATTCAAGGGCAAGACGATAGCGGTAAGCCTTCATATCGCGAGTTGGCAGCTGAGGCTGCTCCTGTGCTTTAACCGTGTCGTATGCGCGAACAGCTCTGAGCAAAATTTGAATGACATTCTGCTTAATCGTCGTGTAGCTTCCTGTGAAATTACTGCTGCAAGCTTCATAAGCTTGCAGGAACAGTGGCATGGCCTGATGCACGTCGAAGGTTGGGAAGAGCGGGAGTGTTCTAAGCTTGTTGATGCAATCATCAGCCTCAGCTATTTCCCATTGATCAATCTCCTCAGGTAGGGAGCCGTCAGCTTGCTCGTTCCTGCGGTCGATAAAGTCTACGTGTAGACACAGCTCATCCATGGCTTCATTAGGATCGGCTTCTTGATAATGGAGCACGTCTGGCCCAGTCAGATAGAATTGGCCTGCTCTTAGTGAGTAAGGCTCATCAACAAGGATGACCGTTCCTTTGCCTCTTGGGATGAAATGAAACTCAAATTCGGCATGCTTATGGAAGTTTAGAATTTTGCCTGGCGGGAACTGAGTAAGATGGAAGCGAAGCACATGAATGTCGTAATATCCCCAGCGAATACACAATTCCAGCCGCTCCAATGCGTCCTGACGCTCCTCCATAACTTCATAGGGAAACATGGCTTATTGCTCCAGCTCGGATAACTTGACCGCACGATTATCGCGCACAGATCGGTTCGCTGCTTCCATCAGCTGGGTAAGCTGTACGGCTACCGCAATATTTTCCTCAGCAACCGTGTCATTCTGAATATGTTCGACCCATTGCTCGAAAGCGCTTACTACTGGTGCAGGAAGCGGTAGATCATGCCATTGCTCTGGGGCGAATCGGTTTGGGTCAGCATTCGTGCGAATAAGCAGCTTGGCATCAGGCGTCCCATAGAGCAAGGTCCCCTTGGTGCCTTGTACTTCAATCGTGAATGGAGAGTAAGGGTTAACGAAGCCTGCTTCCACAATACCGATCGCGCCAGACTCTGTAGACAGAAGCGCTACCGCATTGTCTTCAACTTCTTTGCCAGTGATATAACCGAATTGTGCGGATACATCGACAGGCGTTTCTCCAAGAAACAGACTGGTCAGGTACATGGGATGACAGCCTAGGTCGATTAAGGCTCCGCCTGCACATTGTTCGAGATTGTAGAAATGCTGCGGAAGCCAATCTCTTACGGCCCCGTCATGCGATAGTCGACATCTTACCTGAGTAACCTTGCCCACCAGTCCTTGCTGCAGAATATCACGAATGGCAATGGTATAGGGCTCATTAAGCCGCGGCAGTGATACGGTCAGCTTCACTTCGCTGCTCGTAATCTGAGCAATTATTTCATTGACCTCCTTGATAGTTGGAGCGATAACCTTTTCTGTAAAAATATGCTTGCCTGCAAGCGCCGCGGCGATCATAACGTCACGGTGTATATGAGTAGGCGCGTCTACGATAACAGCATCGATATCAGGCTGCTGCAGCAGCTCCTCCAGATTCTCGTAGAAGGTAACGCCAAGCTTATCAGCGGCTGCACGGCCACGTTCAGGAAGCTCGTCCCACACGGCTACAATTTCAGTATCCGGATGCTGCTGTGCTTGCTTTGTATAATCCCAAGCGTGTACATGCCAATAGCTGATCTTACCAATTCGTAGCATTTGTCCATCTCCCTTAGGCGCCATAATATACAATATTGAGACAACACAGTAAATCTAACATATTATTCGCTATTATTTTAGTTCAAATATATGACTTGCACTATATAAAATTACGACATCATAGACGGTTGCGATAGTCGCGTGGAGAGGAATGCGTTATTTTCTTGAATGTCTTGCCAAAATGGGAGAAATTATCGAATCCGATAGCAGCAGCAATGTCTGTGATCGGCAGATCCGTCTCGCGCAGCAAGCGCTGAGCTTCCTTGATTCGTGTAATGGATACATAATCGGAGAATGCAAAGCCGGTAATCTCCTTGAACATTCGACTTAAATAATAGGAGCTGATATAAAACTGCTCGGCGAGTAAGCCGAGTCGCAGCGGCTCTGCAAAATGGTTATTGATATAGCGGACGATTTCAGAGATTTTGGCATGCGTAGGTGTAGCGTGATCCAATGGAACGGGCTCATGCAGGAGCAAATACCTGGCAACCTGCAGCAGCAGGTCGGTAACGGCAGCCCTTGGATATAGGCTGTAGCCAGGCGGCTTGTCTTGAATCTCACTGACTATGCGCCGGATGAGCTGATCCATCATCAGCTGCTCTTGACGGGGAAGCCTTAGAACATGAATATCCTGCTGAAAAGGGCTGAGCAGAAGCGCTTCATGTCCCGGCTCAGAGGCAATGCTCTGAATAAAGCGGTCATTCAAATGAATGAGGACACGCTCGTTAGCGGCAGCTCCTGCGAACAATGTTTTGTGAACATGATGCTTGGGAATAAACACAAGATCGCCTTGTTCAATCGAATAGGAGCGGTCTCTTACGAAGTATATCCGCTTGCCGGACAATAGGTAGTAGACTTCATAATAGTCATGATAATGGTCATCATCCATTGTATAGGGCTCGGGACGCTTCACATATTCAATGAAAAGGTCATTAATGCTTCCATAGCTCAGCAGTGCTTCGAGTGTGTTCGCTATCGTAATCAGCCCTTTCTTCTATCTCTCAATCGCAAGAAAAGCGGGGTTTGGTCATTTTCAAGCACTATTTGAGGAGAATTATAGCATCATATGCGTTAAGATAGCACTATAATCATAAATAAAACCAAAAGGGTGAGCTGCAATGAGTGCAAAGAAAAAGTATGTATTAGTCGGAACCGGAGGAAGGGCCGAGTTTTTTTATTCCGCGATTGCAACCGATTTCAAGGACACATCGGAGCTGCTCGCTTTTTGTGATATTAACCAGACTCGTATGAACTATGCGAACAAAAGACTGACGGACAAATATAACTATCATGCTGTTCGTACTTATAAATCCGACGAATTCGATAACATGATTGAAGCGGAGAAGCCTGATACCGTTATCGTGACAAGCGTAGACCGCACGCATCATACGTACATTATTCGCGCGCTTGAGCTTGGCTGTGACGTTATTACTGAGAAGCCAATGACTGTTGATGAGAAGAAATGCCAAGAAATTATCGATACTGTAGAGCGCACGGGCAAGAACGTGAGAGTAACGTTCAATTACCGCTATGCGCCGCATCATACGAAGGCAAGAGAGCTGATTGCGAGTGGTGTGATCGGTAAAGTCAATTCGGTGCATTTCGAATGGCTGCTGAACACGCAGCATGGAGCAGACTACTTCCGTCGTTGGCACCGCGACAAACGCAATAGCGGGGGCCTGCTCGTACACAAATCCACGCATCACTTCGATCTGGTCAACTTCTGGATTGGTTCGCAGCCAGAAACCGTATTCGCATTCGGAGATTTGCTCTATTACGGTAGAGAAAATGCTGAGCAGCGCGGTGTGACGCAGTTCTATGAACGTGCAACAGGCAATCCGCATGCGAAGGATGATCCTTTTGCCCTCCATTTGGATTCCAATGAGCAGTTGAAAGGGCTGTATCTGGATGCTGAGCATGAGGATGGCTACCGTCGTGACCAAAGCGTGTTCGGAGATGGTATTAACATTGAGGATACGATGGGTGTCATGGTGCGATATAAGAATAATGCGATTCTGACGTATTCCCTTAACGCGTATCTGCCTTGGGAAGGGTATCGCATTGCCTTCAACGGAACGAAGGGCCGGATGGAAATGACGATCGTTGAGCAGTCTTACGTGAACGCAGGCGGTGAGAAATCACAAGAGGGCGCGCTGAAGGGCAAGACGATGACCGTATATCCGATGTTCGCGGCTCCCTATGAGGTTGAGGTCGAGGAAGGCATTGGCGGTCACGGCGGCGGCGATCCTGTGCTGCTGAACGATCTTTTTGGCACTCCAGTAGAGGATCCATTCAATCGTGCGGCGAATCATGTAGATGGTGCTAGATCGATATTGACAGGGATTGCTGCGAATCGCTCCATTCAGACTGGTGAAGCAGTCAAGGTTGATGATTTGGTGAAGTTTGGGAGGGGGTAAGGTACAAGTGAAATCATTTCTAGATGATAACTTTTTGTTAACGAATGAAACAGCGGTGCATCTCTATCACCATGTAGCGAAGGATTTGCCGATTATTGATTATCACTGCCATCTTAGTCCACAGCAAATTTATGAGAACATCAGCTTCTCTAATCTGACGGAGGCTTGGCTGTACGGCGATCATTACAAATGGCGGGCTATGCGTGCGAATGGCACTGAGGAAGCATTCGTTACTGGCGGCGAGGGCGTGTCTGACTACGACCGGTTCGCAGCATGGGCGAGGACCGTACCTCAGACGATTGGCAATCCGCTCTATCATTGGTCTCATCTCGAGCTGCAGCGGTTCTTCGGCGTCTATGAGCTGATTAATGAGAAGAATGCTCCTGCGATCTGGGAGAAGGTTAATGCCAAGCTTGCAGGTGATGGCTTCCGTGCCCGAGATTTGATTGTGAACTCCAAGGTAGAGGTCATCTGTACGACAGATGATCCGGCGGATTCACTGGAATACCATCTTCTGATCAAAGAATTGCCTGATTTCAACATGAAAGTATTGCCTTCATTCCGTCCAGACAAAGCCCTTGAGATTAATCGTGCGGGCTTCCTAGAATGGGTTGAGAAGCTTGCGCAAGCAGCTGGCAGTAAGATAGACAGCTATGATGCACTACTATCGGCGCTTGAGGCGAGAGTCAGCTTCTTCCATGAAGCAGGCTGTCTCGTATCCGATCATGCGCTTGATTATGTGCCTTACGCGGAGACGACGAAGGAGGAAGCGGCTCTTATTTTCTCCAAAGCGTTGACCGGAAGCACCGTTACTCTGGAAGAAGAGAAGAAATATAAGACCTACACGCTTATCTTTCTTGGCAAGCAGTATGCGGAGCGAGGCTGGGCTATGCAGCTGCATATTAATGCCGCTAGAGGCAATAACTCACGCATGCTTGCACGTCTAGGTCCGGATACGGGGTATGATTCTATTAATGACAGCCCAGTTGCTTATCCGCTAGTTAAGCTGCTGGATGCCTTGGCTTCTGAGGATCTTCTTCCTCGTACGATCGTGTATTCCTTGAATGCGATGGACAATGAGGTGTTAGGCTCCATTATCGGAAGCTTCCAGGGTGATGGCATTCCAGGTAAAATACAGCTAGGCTCGGCTTGGTGGTTCAATGATACGAAAGATGGCATGCTCACACAGATGAAGGTATTAGCGAATTTTGGTCTGCTCAGCCGATTCGTCGGCATGCTTACGGATTCGCGCAGCTTCCTCTCTTATACAAGACATGAATACTTCCGCAGAATTCTGTGCAATCTGCTCGGTGAATGGGTGGAGAATGGCGAAGCGCCTAATGATACAGAGCTGCTAGAGGAAATCGTTCGTAATGTGTCTTATTATAATGCGAAGCACTATTTCAGATTCTAATTGAATAGCTGGAAGCCGCATCGGCGCTTGTTGACCCTTAGGGGAAACAGCTGCCATGCGGTTTTTTGGCGTTTCTATGGGGAAGAGGGTCGTCCGCTATCCGACTATTGATTGATTACAGCGGTTATAGAGCATATAATGGATCAAGCTGGTACAGTGTAAGATTTCATTCTCAACCTAGATGGAGGAACAACAATTGTCGAACTTGATGGAAAATAAAATCGTTGTCGTAATGGGCGTTGCCAACGAGAGAAGTATCGCCTGGGGCATAGCGAAGTCGCTGCATGCTGAGGGAGCTAAGCTGATTTTTACATATCGCAAAGAGAGATCACTGGAGAAGCTGACGAAGCTTCTGAATGAACATACGATTGAACCACTGCTCACTGTCTCTTGTGATGTGCTTGATGACAGCAGTGTAGAAGCTGCCTTCGCTCGTATTGGCGAATCGGTAGGCACGATCCATGGTTTGGTTCATTCTGTGGCATACGCGGAGAAAGAGGGACTTCAAGGCGGATTCTCGGAGACATCAAGAGAAGTCTTCCTACAAGCCCAGAATTCCAGCTCGTATTCATTGGTAGCTGTAGCGCGGGAAGCGAAGAAGCTGATGACAGAGGGCGGCAGCATCGTGACGCAATCCTATATCGGGGCTGAGCGTGCTGTGAAAAACTACAATGTCATGGGAGTTGCCAAAGCTGCTCTTGAAGCGAATGTGAGATATTTGGCTGAGGATCTCGGCAAGTATGGCATTAGAGTCAATGCAATCTCTGCTGGTCCTATTCGGACCCTCTCGGCCAAGGGAGTCTCGGGCTTCAACGACATTCTGTCGACGATCGAAGAGAAAGCGCCGCTCCGCCGCAATGTGGATCAAGAGGAAGTCGGCGATGCTACGCTGTTCTTGATCAGCAAGCTGTCGAGAGGGATTACTGGCGAGGTTCTTCACGTGGATGCAGGTTACCATATTGTAGGCTAGATTATAGCAGAACAAACAGCTGATGGAGCTTCGACTCCTTCAGCTGTTTTTTTATAATTATTCACTCCTTATAAGGCTAGTTGGGTCTTGGCCCTGAGTCCGGCTTTATTCAAGCATAACGTCAATAATTCAAGCATTCTATCACATTCTTGCTTCGTCACGATTAATGCTGGCATGAGCCTAATTGTAGAGGCCTTGGGTGAATTGATGAGCAGTCCTTCCTCTAAGCAGAGGTCTACTAGAATGGGAGCATAGCCCTCTGGCACTTCAAAAGCAAGCATTAAGCCCTTACCGCGAATATCCGTTATCGGATACTCGGTGGACAGCTTCTGCAACTGGCTGATGATGTAGCTGCCCTGCTGCTCGGCATTGCCGGATAAATCCTGCTTCATAATTTCTTCAACAACCGCTTTGCCAACTGCCATTGCGAGCGGAGTACCTGTATAGGTGCTGCCTTGATCGCCAGGCTCGAATAGATCGAATTTCTTGCTCGTAAGCATGGCAGATAAAGGGAAGCCGCCGCCGATTCCTTTGCCAAGTGTCATTACGTCCGGTTTAATATCATAATGCTCATGAGCGAACAGCTCGCCTGTTCTTCCGAGTCCGGTCTGTACCTCGTCGAATATGAGCATGATACCGTAGATATCGCATGCTTTGCGTATGGCTTGCAGGTAAGGACCATCTACAGCATGAACGCCGCCCTCTCCCTGAACAAGCTCCAACATGATCGCACAAGTATTCTCATTAATAGCAGAGAAGCAAGCGTCGAAATCATTAATGGGAACATGCTTGAAGCCCGGAACCTTCGGCTCATATAAGCTATCCCACTGCGATTTGCCCGTTGCGGACATCATCGCCAGCGTTCTTCCATGGAAGCTGTTCGTTAGCGTAATAATCTCATAAGCCCCGTTCAGATTCACTGCCCCGTGCTTACGTGCGAGCTTGATTGCACTTTCATTAGCTTCCGCGCCGCTGCTCCCGAAGAACACTTTATCTAGGCCGGATACGCTCGTTAGCAGCTCGGCGAATTCAATCATGGGTTTGTTGTGATAAGCAGGGCTTACATTCACTAACTCCCCCGATTGCTTGAGCAGAGCTTCACGCAGGATAGCTGGCGAATGTCCTAGACTAGTAACAGCCCAGCCGCCAATGAAATCCAAATAGGATTTATGCTCGGTATCCCACAAATACATGCCTTCTCCGCGTTCCATCACGAGGGAAGGGCGCTTAATGGTGAAAAGTATAGATTGCTCAGCTTTCTCAAGCAAGCTGGCTGTTACAGGCTGGGACATCAATATCAAACCTCCGTATGCACGTTATAATGTATAAATATACATTAATGTTAATAAAAATACAACAGGCAAATGACGGGACTAATAACCATTGAAAAAGCTGATAAAACATCATTCCTGTTACATGTAATATGAAGTACAATGAAAGCGCATACTCATTTGACGTATTAGGCTAGAACAAGCTTACTCGTAAGGACTACTTATTTGGTCAGGGGGCTGCCATCCATGTGGAATGGGGATTCATTATTAAATCGGTTATATGAAGAGGCTATTGCTGCTCATGAAGAGAGCAGGCAAGCGTGCACAGCTGTAGAAAGAAAGGCGAGACTGAAGGGAGCGCTGCAGGAAGCGATAGGCAGCTTTGAGCCGAACCAAGGTCATACGCCAGTGCTTCTGGAGCGTGTGCAGTGCGACGGTTATGTTCGAGAACGAATTGAGCTGTCAGCTACACCGGATCTGACATTCGGTGCCTATGTGCTGCTGCCGCAGGATGTGGAAGGACCACTTCCAGCTGTACTTGCTATACATGGACATGGCTATGGAAGCAGAGAAATTGTAGGACTGCTGCCAGATGGCTCTGTTGATGAAGGGGAGCCTAACATCCATCAGCATTTTGCCGTGCAGCTAGTACGACGAGGGATGGTGGTCATTGCTCCAGATGTTATCGGCTTCGGGGAACGCCGACTGCTATCAGAGGTTGAAGGCAATCCCAATATCCCTAACTCCTGTTATAAGCTGTCGACTCAGCTTATGATGCTAGGCAAAACCTTGATTGGGCTGCGGACTGCGGAAGCATTAAAGGCATTGGAGTATGTCGCAGCTAGACCAGAAGTATATTCGGAACGCATCGGCGTAATGGGCTTCTCAGGCGGAGGATTGATCGGATATGTTGCTGCGGTGCTGGAGGAGCGTATTCGTGCTGCAGTGCTAACGGGCTTCAGCAATACCTTCAAGGACAGTATTCTAGGAATTCATCATTGCATTGATAATTACACGCCAGGGCTGCTCGTCCATGCGGAATTGCCAGAGCTGATTGGGTTGATCGCTCCTCGCCCGCTGTTTCTGGAGTCAGGGGAGCATGATCCGATATTCCCGGTAGCAGGATTCCGCAAGGCAGCTGCCGACATTCGGGACATCTACCAAGCCGAGGGGGCAGAGGAGAAGCTGGCAACGGATATATTCCCGGGTGCACATGAAATTAGCGGCAGACATTCCTATGACTGGTTAAGAGACACGCTTGCTAGATAAATCTAGATTCTGTTTCGGTGAGGATAAAAAGAAAAACCCTCAGCAGCTTCGAAGCCGCTGAGGGGAGAAATAAGCTATATAGATAGCTTCACAAGTATAGAAGCATGAGGGGCAAGCTCGAATGACAGCTCGCTGTCAACAACTCCGAGGCTCTCGCCTCTCCAGAGATCGCGCACGGGTACAGCGGCTGCTCCGCTAAGACCAAGCTGCTCAAGCGTTACGCTGACCGTATCGGCTTCTTCTCCTGCATTGAACAGGGCGACATAGACGCTGCCTTCATCATTAGACGCGGTCCATACGATCCGGTCGATATCTCGCGATACTAATCTAGCACCATGACTAGTCCTGTGCATGGCTAGCACTTCACGGTTCGTAAGCAGGGACAGCGTCCACTCGTCGTTATCGTTCATCTCGCCGCCGAACATGAGCGGAGAGCGGAAGATCGACCATAGCGTCATCATCGTCAGCTGTTCATCCTTGGTGAACCGTGTCCATCTGTCAGCACCGCCGCCATCGACGGAGCGGATACCAAGATGGCCTAGCGGCAGCATATCGCAATCCGGCCAGTGGCCTGCGCCAACATGAGGCTCCCATTTCTCGCAGCGATCGAACATATCATGCAGAAGCGGCCAGAGATCCCAATAATCATCGGTTATCCGCCACATATTCGCGTTCGCGATAAGCTCCTCTGCATGCTCTACTGGAGCAGGACCTGGTGATAGGCTGAGTACCATCGGCCTTCCGCATTGGTCAATGGCATTACGGATCAATTGAATTTCATCGATCCGAATTCCGTAGAGGCGGGATGCGGCGATATCATCGACTTTTACGAAATCGACTTCCCACGAAGCATAGAGATTGAATAAGGAATTGTAATATTTCTGAGCGCCTTCTTTGCTTGCGTCTACCCCATACATATCGGTATTCCAAGGACAGATAGAGCCTGTCCATGTCTGAGCAATGGAGCGTGCGGTTGCAGTAGTGCCGAGAATAGGCGTATCTGCATGAACGGCTTGCCTAGGAATGCCCCTCATAATATGAATGCCGAACTTCAAGCCGAGGCCATGAACATAATCAGCAAGCGCCTTGAAGCCATTGCCGTCCGCTGCGGATGGGAAGCGATTCACTGCCGGAATGAGCCGTGAATGTTCATCCATCTCAAGTGGCACATAAGGACGGTAGGCTGAAGAATAAGCGCCAGGCTCATACCACTGGATATCGACCACGACATATTCCCAGCCGTAAGGCTTCAGGTGCTCTGCCATATATTGCGCATTAGCGCGTACTTCCTCTTCCTTCACGCTTGCTCCGTAGCAATCCCAGCTGTTCCAGCCCATTGGTGGTGTTGATGCTAATGTATGATGGTTCATCGCTTGCAATCTTCCCTTCTGTAATAAGCTAGCCTTATCCCTATGGTATAGGCTGTAGAAGAGCGATACTAGCATAATGTATTGCGGTACTATGTAAAATATTGCGGTCACATTGGTTAGTCGAACATAAACCGGTCAATAGAAGGAAGCTCTTTCGCTTTGCGAAATTCGCCTGGCGGGAAGCCGATCCAGCTGCGGAATACTTTGCTGAAGTAGCTGCCGCTGGCGAAGCCTACTGCCCTGGCGACTTCATCGACGGTCAAGGAAGATCTGCGAAGCAGCTGTACGGCGCGTTCCATTCGAAGCTTGGTCAAATAAGCGATCGGTGTCATGCCTGTTGCCTCTGTGAATGTTCTCGTCAGATGGAATTTGGAGGAGCCAGCGGCAGAGGCAATGTCATCCAGGCTCTCTGGACGATGATAATGAAGCTCCATATAATTGGCAGCAAGCTTTACTTTATCAGGCCATCCCGCTCGCTCTTTGCGTTGTGCAGACTCATAGCGGCTCAGCTCCATGATGAACTGATAGACGAGTGATGACGCGCGGTAGGTGTCTTGAATCCGTCCAAGCCGAGCTTCGGAATAGATGAGCTGAAGCATACGAATAGGTGCGCTCCCTGCTTCCAGCTGCGGAAGAGGAGAGAGGGTGCGAACGAGCTCTTCCCACAGCTCTGCCAAATAACGCTGCCTGAACAAAATAAAATAAAACTCCCACTCCGGACTGGTTGGCGGCAAGTAATAGCGGTGCTGTCCGGGGATTTCCACCATAAAAGCCGTTCCTGCTGGAACGCTGAAGGTCTGATCTCCAATGTCGATATGGCCGCAGCCAGACAGTGTATATTGAAATAAGTAGAGCGGACCGTCTATTCGTTTCATTCCATCCCAGTCATAGGAAGGATCAGTCACTCTATCATAGCCGACAGCGAATAGCTGATAGACAGGCTGCACAGCCGTGTCCTGGAATCGATAACCGAATATGCCATACTCCTCAGTTGGAGCCATTTGCTTCACCTTCTTTTTGTCTGGGATGATGTGGACGGTGCGGATGCTGAGCCTTGCATGAATTGCTTGCGGTACTTCATCGGTGATATGCCGATTTCATTCGTGAAGCAGCTGGAGAAATAAGGGGTATTCTCGAAGCCGACATACCGGGCGATCTCTGCTACGGGCCAATCTGTCTTGAGCAGAAGCAGCTTCGCTTGCTCCAGCCGATAATGGCTCAAGAAGGCGATTGGTGTCATGCCATACACCTGCTTCATACAGCGAGTAATGTAGTTGTAATGAAAATGCAGCTCTTCGGTTAATAGAGCGCTCGTAATAACAGAGCGGTAGTTATTCTTAATATAAGCTTCCGTTGTTTCTGCTACGGTTACGGCTGGACTCTCATATTGCTCGAATTGACGTAAGTCCAGCAGCTTCAGCAGTTCCTCGAACGTCTGCTGCTTGATCCAGAAGGCGCTGGAGCGGCGCTCGCTTGAAGCACGAAGCAGCTTCAGTGTTAGCTTCTGAATGAGTTCGGGATGAGGAAGGGTCCATACCTTCGGAATGGTAAGCGAATACGGAGCGGTGAGGAACCTGCTGGCATGCCCCTCTATATCCATGATCATATTGTCACTATTCGTCTCAACCCAATCGCATACCGTGTGGAAATGAATCCAGAAGAATGTCGTTTCTTCCGTACAAGGCTTAACGGAATAATGATAACGATTGGGAAGGAGAAGAAGTGATTGACCAGCAGTCAAGCTCCACTCTGTGTCTTCTTCGCCAATATGCAAGCATCCAGATTCGATAATAATAAGATCGAATACACCCAGATTGCGACGGCTGGGATGTGCTTCTCCTGGCAAATATCGGACACTTCCGCATTCTAGAAAATAAGGGGCGGGAGGTGCTAGGAAGAGCAGCTGCTCTGAGGAATACTGCATCGACACAAGCCTCCAATACTGTGTGATATTTTATAATAAATAAGGTGATTATATTCGTTTTTAACTTTTATTATAAAGAATACAATAATGGATGTCAGTATGAAATATTATAAGAGTTGTATGGAGGCGATCACGGATGAAGCAGTTAGCAGTGATAGAGAAAGCACATAAGGTTCCGCTTAAAAATGTTCAAATTAACGATCCATTCTGGAGTTATTATATTAAGCTGGTTCGCGATGTCGTAGTGCCTTATCAATGGGATGCTCTGAATGACCTTGTAGAGGGTGCGGAGCCGAGCCACGCTGTGCGGAATTTCAAAATTGCTGCAGGTATGGAGCAGGGTGAATTTCACGGCTATGTGTTCCAAGACAGCGATGTTGCCAAATGGCTGGAGGCTGTTGCGTATTTGCTGAATACCGAGAAGGACCCGACACTTGAGCAGATTGCCGATGGCATGATCGATATTATTGAGCAGGCACAGCATGAGAACGGTTACTTGAATACCTACTTCACGATCAAAGAGCCGGAGGGCAAATGGACCAACCTGAATGAATGCCATGAGCTTTATTGTGCGGGCCACATGATTGAAGCGGGAGTTGCGTATTATGAGGCTACGGGCAAAACAAAGCTTCTTGATATTGTGAGTCGCTTCGCGGACTATATCGATACCGTATTCGGAACAGAGCCAGGCAAGCTTCAAGGCTATGACGGCCATCAGGAAATAGAGCTGGCACTCGTTAAGCTATATAAAGCTACAGGTAATGAGAAATATATGAAGCTTGGTCAATATTTTATCGATCAGCGCGGTCAGAATCCGGAGTTTTACCAGCAGGAGCTGGCTAATCGCGAAGGAAAGTCGATATGGGGCGGCGTATCACAGACAGTCAATTATGAATATTTTCAAGCACATAAGCCTGTTCGTGAACAGGATCAAGCAGTCGGACATGCCGTAAGATTCGTCTATATGCTTGCTGGGATGGCAGATGTTGCCGCGGAGACGGGAGATATCCAGCTGCTGGAGGCTTGCCGCAGGCTGTGGGACAACATGGTGAACAAGCAGATGTATATCACGGGCGGTATTGGCTCAATGGCACAAGGAGAGGCGTTCTCCTTCGATTACGACCTGCCTAACGACACGGCCTATGCAGAGACCTGCGCCTCAATCGGCTTAATCTTCTTCGCTAATCGGATGCTTCTGATTGAGCCAGATAGCCGGTATGCAGATGTAATGGAGCGGGCGCTCTACAACACAGTGGTTGCTGGAATGTCGCGGGATGGCAAGCATTTCTTCTACGTAAACCCGCTAGAGGTAGACCCGAAGGCTTGCGGAGGCATGAACAAGAAGTTCGACCATGTGAAGCCGGTTCGTCAGGAATGGTTCGGCTGCGCTTGCTGTCCACCGAATGTGGCGCGTCTGCTGGCATCGCTCGGAGAATATGTGTATACAATGAAGAAAGATACGATATATACCCATCTGTATGTAGGAGGAGAAGCTCAACTGCTGCTAGAGGATGGCCATGAAGTGAAGCTTAAGCAGCAATCGGAGTATCCTTGGAACGGACGGATTAGCTTCGAGGTAGATGTACATGAAGCTCTGGCGTTCACGCTTGCGCTACGAATACCGAACTGGTGCTCGAATGCCACGATAGCTGTGAATGGGGAAACTTATAGCGTTCAGTTGGAGAAAGGCTATGCTCCTATCGTTAGAATATGGCAGCCAGGCGATACAGTGGAGCTGCTGCTTGATATGCCAATTAGCCGAGTGTACAGCCATCCCCTTATTCGTGGCAATATTGGTAAAGTCGCGCTCCAGCGCGGACCGCTCGTATACTGCCTAGAAGAAGCTGATAATGGTGCGAATCTGCATGAGTTATCGCTGCCGCGTCAGGCTGCCTTACATGTGAGAGATGAAGAAAATCTGCTTGATGGCATCCCTGTTATTGAAGCGCAGGGGCTGCGAACGACAACTGAAGCAGCGACAAGCATATATAGCAGCGATCCGGCGGATTCACGGCAAGAGCAGCTGACGTTCATTCCTTACTTTGCCTGGGCTAACCGAGGCGAGGGGGAAATGATGCTGTGGGTAAGGGAATAAGCCCTCCCCCACCAAGAAGCTGGCATTGTGACTACTCTCGTTATCGGGAGTAGTTTTTTTATTTGAGAGAAATGGGGGGTGGGAATTAATAACAGGGAGAGCAGGAAATTCTCGAAGATTGTCGAATTATACAGTCGCGATGAACAAGATCATACGGAAACTGGAGGAGCATCTATGATTCGCGTCGTAATGATTGATGATGAGGAAAACGCGCTGGTAATGCTAGAAATCATGCTTCAGCAGCTGGGCAATGTGGAGATCTTAGGTAGATATAGGAATCCGCTGCAAGCTATTGAGGAAATGAAGCAGCTGCACATAGATGTTGTTTTCTTAGATATAGAAATGCCGGGAATGAAGGGTGTGGACGTTGCACGAGCCGTCCGACCTCTTCAGCTTAATCGGCTTCAATAAATAATCGAGTGAATGCAGCTCGAAAGCTTCAATCGCATATTCGGCATATGCCGTTGTAAAAATAATGTGCACATCCGGGTGGGTCGATACCTTGCAGCAGGCCTCTACTTCGCTTTTGGCGAAAAATAATGTATCACTTGAGCTTGCTTCTCCTAATGTTCGCATCGATATTCCAAGCCAATCCTTGCAGGATTGGAAGAATGACATTTACTTCCGTGTTGTTCCTGTGAAAGATGATGCGGAGCGTGAGGGGATTGAACAGCGTGCCACAGAGCAAGGAGCACAGCTTGCCATTGGCAGCAAGAGTGCCGCTCTGCTTAGTCGTCCGGTAACGATTGAAACGAATCTGCAAGGCCATCCAGTTACACTGGTATTGCCTCTTGGTGATGCAGCGCTGACTGAGCAGCAATTAGACGAATTAGGCGTATACATCGAGCATAGCGATGGTACAAAAGAGTTTGTACAAGGTGAGGTTGTTACTTACGATGAGTCAGGCAAGTTAGGCTTGCGTATCACAATCAGCAAATTCAGTACATTTACAATTGTTCAAATGGGAGATTCAAATACAGATTCCACTCACAAAGCTTTTATTAATGGTTATGCGAGTGGCTTATTCAATCCAGACAAGAGCATTACCCGCGCTGAGATCGCAGCAATTGCTGCAAGAGTAATCCAGACTCAAACGACTGGCACATGGATCAGCTTCACCGATGTATCCGCGACACATTGGGCGAAGAATGAGATTGGTCAAGGATTCATGCAGGGTTATACGGATGGCAGCTTCAAACCGGAGCAAACCATCACACGTGCAGAAATGGCAGCTTTGATCGCCCGCTTGAAAGGCGATACTGAAGCTGCTGCGAGTGGAGAGAACTTCTCTGATATAGCCGGCCATTGGGCGCAAGAAGCGATTGAAAGCGCGCAAGCAGCTGGTCTCATTAGTGGCTATTCGGATGGGACCTTCCGTCCGGAAGCACAATTGACCCGTGCGGAAGCTGTTACGATGATCATTAAGCTGCTAGGCAGAGGACCGCTGACTGTTGCGGCTCCGAAGTGGAAGGATGTTCCTATGACGCATTGGGCATTCGGTTATATTCAAGAAGCTTCTATCGATCATGCCATTGGCACTTAGAGTGACGACGGAGAACAGTTGATTGAATCCTAGTTAAGGATAATGGTGAGAAGTAACATAAAAAAAGGTTCGATTAACTTGTTTGAAAAGTTGATCGAACCTTTTTTGTATTTCCTAAATATCGAAAATATATTAGAGCGAACTTGGTATAAAGGAGTCAAAGCAGATGTTTTTGAATAAAATAGACGGTAATGGTTGAAGCTAGAGAGAAACAATAATTCGAGTAATTCATGCAATCGATTGCACATTTTTCAAGTCTATAATATAATAAATAAAAAATCTTAGTAAAGCATTCAAATATTTTGTTAATTGATATGAATTAATTAATAATGGATTCATGTATAATGAAATAATGCGTAAATAGCTGTATTAGGGTCTCTTTTATATGAATGTGTGCAACTAGAGAAAGCATCTACTAGAAAACTATTAATTGCTTTTGTAAGGATAACAGCAATTAACTATTGCTTAAAATGCAAACGTTTGCACTACTTTTTATAATATATTAGTGATATTCAGCTATTTAGCTAAGGTTACTTAAATTTGTAGGAGGAACTTATGTCTGTACAAAAGAGTATTCAGGCTAAAGAAAAGAGCTCGAGGCATCAATTACCCCATTTGCCACTAAGTATGATCTGGTTAATTAGTTTCGGTTTTTTGGGTGTACAAATGGCATTCTCATTGCAAAGCTCAAACATGGGGCGTATTTTTCAAACCATTGGTGCTGATCCAACCCAGTTAGGTTTCTATTTTATCTTACCTCCGTTAGCAGGTTTAATTGTTCAACCTTTAGTAGGCTACTTTTCTGATCGAACATGGCTTCCAAGGCTTGGCCGACGTATCCCTTATTTATTGGGTGGCACGATAGTGGCTGTTATCGTCATGTGTTTATTGCCTAATTCCGGTAGTTTCGGTTTTAATGCAACAGCAGCTTTAACATTTGGAGCAGTTGCTATTTTGTTTATGGATTTATCATCGAATGTAGCGATGCAGCCATTCAAGATGATGGTAGCTGATATGGTTAATGAAGAGCAAAAAGGCTTTGCTTATTCTATACAAAGCTTCCTATCGAACAGTGGAGCTGTATTGGCTTGCATTTTCCCTTTTATTCTAACTATGCTTGGTGTATCGAATAGTGCTGCAGAAGGAGTTGTACCTCAATCTGTTGTCTTTTCATTCTATGGTGGAGCATTTGTCCTAATCGTTTGTAGTCTGTTCACCATATTTAAAGTTAAGGAATACTCACCAGAAGAGTATGCACGATATCACGGCATTACTGAAGATGCTAACAAAAGAAAAACAAACTTCCTTACTCTGCTTCGCAAAGCACCAAAAGTGTTCTGGACGATCTCTTTGGTTCAATTATTTTGCTGGATGGGTTTTCAATATCTTTGGACTTATGGTACTGGAGCAGTTGCTGCAAATGTTTGGGATACGGTCGACCCATCTAGCTCAGCTTATCAAGAAGCTGGAAATTGGTTCGGTATTTTATCGGCTGTGCAAGCAATCGCAGCGGTATTGTGGTCACTTGTATTATCGCGAGTACCCAATGACAAGCATAAACCGAGTTATGCCATTAGTTTATTGTTAGGCGGCATTGGATTTGCTTCTGTGTTCTTTATACAGGATCAATTCGTATTGGTTATCTCATTTGCTCTTATAGGGGTTGCTTGGGCTGCAATGATGACATATCCTTTCACCATGCTTACTAATGCATTGTCAGGAGAAAATATGGGATCATATCTCGGGCTATTTAACGGAAGTATTTGTATACCGCAAATTATTGCTTCATGCTTAAGCTTTGCTTTGTTCCCTGCATTAGGTTCGTCGATGTCAGTAATGATTCTGATTTCAGGTATATTGCTCGTTATAGGAGCATTATCTGTTTCAATAATCAAAGAAACATATGGAAAGTAACTATGTACGAGCAGTTGGATTCTTGTGCTAAGCATAAGACCGTTCATATGACAGGACCTAAACTCCAAGCCACTACTAGTGGACTTGGAGTTTTTGTATTTTCCAAGGAATATAGAAAGGCTTGTTGGGCATGAGCTCGGAATTTATACCGGCCTCATGCCTGTTAAATATGGATTGTCTATCGTAGTGTTGATGGAACCGACCCACACATCGCCAACTTTCACGCTATATATTCTATATATATCTCCAGCAAGCCGAATAACTTCGGTCTTATGGGAATAGCGTAAAATGGACTTATCCAAAGTTTGGCGTATTCCCGATGATAGGTCCGTAGATGCTCTTCATCTAAGTTGACAACACGTTGTTTCCAACGCTCGACTTTCTTTCTTTCAATATCATTCAAAGGTATCTGTAAAACAGTCATTTAATTGATAAATATGGTAAAGTTGTTGTGTACAGTCTGCAACTGTTGAATAGGGGTTCATAACAGTGACGGAACAAATTCAAAGGAGATTAACATGACATTAAGAGGCAATCTTTTTCACGGTAACTCTGTAAAACTTACGGCAGCTAGAGAGGAAGATGTTGCAGTAATGGCAAGATGGGTCGAGGATTCTGAATATCTTCGAAATGTGGATACTGACATAGCCTTGCCTATTTCAGAAAAACAATTGGAATCAGAAGGAGAGCCTAATCACAAAGAGGTATATTTCAGACTGAGAACCTTGAGCGAGGATGAACTAATTGGATTTGTGTGCATTCATAGTATTGAATGGAACAACCGTATTGGAAGCCTAGCTATTGGTATTGGTGAAGCCGACAATCGAAATAAGGGCTACGGAACAGATGCACTGCAGCTTATTCTTCGATATGCTTTTCATGAATTGAATTTAAACCGAATTGGTCTTGAAGTTATAGAATACAATGCCAGTGGAATCCGTGCCTATGAAAAAGTAGGCTTTCAACACGAGGGTAGAGTAAGGGAGGCTGTGTGTCGAGACGGACGAACGTATGACCGTTTAATGATGGGGATCCTCCGATCTGAATGGGAAGATAATAGATAAAACATTTGTTCAAAGATGACAGGGACAACTGCACGAATGACCGACAACGACTGCTTAAGGCGCATTAACGTCAAATGTCCCTTCACTCAGTAACTAATTACGCTATTTCAGCACAGTAATGATGTGCCAGAGATGATAAGGAACAAATAACAGCAAGAGCAGAAATTCATTAAAGTCATTAGCTTAAGAAAAAAATGAAGCAATAGATTCAGGAAAGCCGCGCAGCGCGGAATCGGTGGTGATGTGCCTGGAAAAGGAATGAACTATCTTTGAACGAGCTTACTACATTTTCACAACAAAGCTAAAAGGATGGGATTATATTGAGCTTTTTCCCTGTATCATACTCACTTCTGTCAAAAGAAGCATTATTATCACATATTAAAAGTAGCTATGATATCGATGAACCTGTTCGTTTTCAGTATTTCCTTAGAGGAATGAACGACACTTACGTGCTAGTAACGAAACAAGCAAAATATATATTTAGAGTTTATCGTGCGGATAGGAGAACATATGCAGAGATTGCATTCGAATTAGATTTACTAGATTTTCTAGATCAGCATGATGTAAACGTTTCAACCCCAATCCCAAAAAAAGACGGGACTTATATTCATTCATTTCTAGTTCCTGAGGGTGTGAAGTATGGGGTTATGTTTAGTTACGCTGAAGGAAATGAAAAGCCTATTCGTGCGATAGAGGATAGTTATCTGTTCGGACAAGCCGTTGCACAAATTCATCAAGCAGCAGACAGCTTCACTAGTGAACACGTACGAGGTCATCTTGATTTGGAGCATCTGATTGTAACACCGCTTAACATAATCAAACTGCACATGGAGCATCGTCAAGTGGATTATGATTTTATACATGAGCTTGCTATGCGATTACAGGAGCAGATCATGCACCATTCAGAAGCACGGTTAGATTGGGGAGTATGTCACGGGGATTTGCATGGGAATACGAATGTAGCATTTGCGGATGATGGGAAACTAACACACTATGATTTCGATATTTGTGGTTATGGCTGGAGAGCCTATGATATCGCAGAGTTTAGATTGGCCAGAGAAATTCATAGCGGCCATAATAAAGAAGAAATCGAACAGCTATGGGATGCATTTTTAAATGGCTACAGAAATGTCAGATATATCAGTGATCATGATGTAAAATTCGTTCCTATATTCGTTGTACTGAGGCAGCTGTGGCTCTTTGGTTTATGTTTCAGTGAATCGGAGCTTATAGGAGCCGCTGACTTTGATGATGGATTTATTGATAGTAAGATGGAGTATTTCAGGAGTCTAGACCTAGAACTTCTACAAGGCTTGTAACTCAACAATTTTTTGTGAAATAGAACACGTAAAGAAAACGATATTATTGGAGGCGATTAGGTGGAACAGAAAAATGAAACTGGAATTGTCACAAAGGAGTCTTTCCATGCAGTTGGATTGAAATGGACAGGAACGTTCGCTGAGGCAGGAGCAGGGGGTATCCGAGCTGTACAGACCAACATGCAGGATCGCTTGCAAGAAATCAAGCATGTCATTAATGCAGATACACTTCTCGGGCTGTCCAATCTTAATATCGAGGGAGGATTTACCCATTATGCTGTTGTCGAGGTCGGTGAAATCAAGAATGTCCCAGACGGCATGATAACGATTACACTTCCGACATTAACCTATGCTGAATGTGAACATGAAAAAGGGCAGAACATTGATATTTCCTATAACAACATTTTTGCATGGATTGAGAAACAAGGCTATGAGCTGCTTAAAGAGGATATTACCCATTTTGAAAAATACCCAATGCATCAAAATCCGTACTCAGAAGATCCTGAATTTGTGATTATGATCCCTATCGTTATTTAATAAATAGGGGATTAGCTTATCCGAATTTCAATTATCTACTAATCACAACATCGACCATCAAACCTATGATGGATATCCTTTCAAGCCCAATCTTCTTAACCTGACCTCACAATGGAATACCCACTGTAATACTAGTAAATGGTGTACTTAAGTACCTTTTTTCTTTAGCTAATGACTTTATTTCTTTCCATTTCACTCATGTAGTCCCTATTAACACAAAACCCACCCACTACTGCTGTTTTTCCTTGTTAGGTAATGAAGTTCTGCTGTTACTGCTCTTTCTTCCTTATCATCTCTGATACCCAATTCTGTGTGGAAGATAGAGAAATAAGTTGCTTAACGAAAGAAAATTTGACGTTAGACGATCGTAGGAAGGATCGTTATTTACCTTTTTCATCATAAATATGAGACTGACCCGTCATCAACGACGACTGTGAACTGCACCCCAATTGTTAGACATAACTTACAATTGGGGTGCAGTTCACTTATGAGACAGCCTCATATCAAACGGATAGAGCACTAGGTGAAGGAGCAGGAGGACCGCCGTCCCGCGTTTAGCCTTTCACTGCTCCAGCGGTCAAACCTTTCATAAACGTCTTTGAACCAAGAATGAACAGAATTAACACGGGAATCGTCGTCATCGTTAACGCGGCCATCCGCGCTGCATAATCGGTTCGGTGTACGATACCCAGATTCGAGATAAAGATTGGAAGGGTGTACCACTCGGATTTGTTAATGGTGACAAGTGGAAGCAAATAGTTGTTCCACGACCATAGGAAGACGAGGGTTGCAAGAGTTGCCAAGCCTGGCTTCATAATCGGCAGTACGATGCGGACAAAGATCCCTGGCTCGGAGCAGCCGTCAATACGTGCGCATTCCAACAAGTCAGTGGGGATGGAATCGCGCATGAACTGGATCATAAAGAATGCACCGAACGGGAATGCCGCCCAGACGAGAATGACGGGCCATAACGTATTACCAACACCGAGATGCCTCATCTCAATAATATAACCGATTAATCCGACCTGAGTCGGTACCATCATCGTGATGATTACGAACGTCTGAAGCCACTTGCGCCCACGGAATTCGAACTTCGCTATCGCGTAGCCGATCAACGTGCTGGTCAGTGTCGCCAGGACAACCGATGCTATGGATACAATCAGGCTATTCCCATAGACTTTGAGGAAGTCAGCTTGCAGTACCGTCTTCAGGTTCTCACCTAGATAGTGGCCTGGAAGGATAGGAATTCCCTTGAATAGATCCTCGCTGTAATGTGTCCCCATCACGATCATGATATAGAACGGGAACAGCGAGAGCAGGGAGATGACAATCAGGCAAATCCACATCGCTGCTCTCATCGCTTGTCCTCCTTAGGTGCTGTGAGCTTATAGCTGAGAATGGAGAATAACACGATTAGCAAGAACAGCGAGTAGGCAATTGCCGAAGCATAGCCGAAACGCGTGTTGGACCCGAACGATTCATCCACGAATTTCCAAATGATAGTAAGAGCCGTGTTGTCAGGACCACCTACCTGAGCGGAGCCTGACCATCCGCCGTATAGCAGCTTCGGTTCATCGAATAATTGCAATCCGCCGATAACGGACGTGACGACGAGAAACACGATAATGTTCCGCAGCAAGGGCATCGTGATTTTACGGAAGGTATGGAGTCCCGTAGAGCCGTCTACCTTGGCAGCTTCGTACACGTCTTGTGGAATGACCGTCATGCCGGCCATGAATATAATCATGAAATAACCTAAATTGCGCCAAATAACCATTAGAGCGATAATCGCTCTGGAGCCCCATGGATCCTGAAGCCAGTAAAAGCTTTCTTCAAGTAGCCCGAATTTCGTAAGGAGCAAGTTCACAATACCCGTCTGCCAATCGAACAAGTAGGAGAAAATAAAGCCGATGGCTACTGGAGTCGTAATATAGGGTAGAACGTTAATGGTCTGGAACAATCTCTTGCCGCGCGTTAGATTGAAAGTCCAATACGCCAGTGTGAGTCCTAGAATTAAGGTCAGTGGAATGAACATAGCCATCATTATCAATGTGTTCCACAAGGATTTAATGAACAAAGGGTCATTGGTCCATAGCTGCACGTAGTTTTTAAAGCCGACATACGTCTTGGCGCCTATGCCATTCCAGTCATGCAGACTAAGCACGAAGGAGTATAGGACTGGATACAATTGAAACGCCGCATACGTCAGCACAAACGGTAAGGCGAAAAGATAGGGCCACATGAGTGACCCCCATCTGCGTTTGCTGAATGCGGCGGAAGCTTTGCTTATGCGTTCCGCGCTCATGATCATCCCTCTTTTTTTGAGTATTTACTTAACGGTTGCATCCGACGCTTTGTTCTTCGTTTCCTGAATGAACTTCTGCAGTGCGGAATCAGCGGTAACCGACTCATCTTTCATCCAAAGAGGGTACAGAGCGTTGAATACAGAGTCCACGACAGAATCGTATTTGGACTGCGCCTCGCCTTTCATATCCGGGACGATATTCTCAACGAAGTATTTCGCGAGATTCTGGCCTCCGAAGAATGCATCATAAGCTCCAGGAGCATCAATGAGTGCTTTCTGAGTTTCGTAGAATGACTTAGAGCTGGTCATGTTGCCGAAAGTTGAAAAGTTGTATGCAGAGCCTTCATCCGACAAGTAGGCATACTGGATAAACGCCCAAGCGGCTTCCTTAGCTTTGCTATCTTTGTAGATACCGATTGCCGTTCCGCCACGAGTGAACCCGCCTTCCGGTGCTTTCACGAGACCCCATCGGCCTGAGCCATCCGGATCATTGGCCGAGATGTGCCATTTGGCTCCCCATGGCGCCATCGGATAGAACATGAACTCGCCTTTGGCCATAGAAGCTGACCAAGCTGGCGTCCACAGCTCGTTCTTGCCGATAATGCCAGCATCGCGCATCTCGAACAGCCTGTTAAGCGGCTGCTGCAGCTTGCTCGTTAAATCGATCTCAGTGCCATTCACATAGGAGACGAAATTTTGTCCCTTCAAGGCTAGAAAAGCATCGCCCAGTCCAGGGAACATGAGCACCTTGCCAGCACTTTTGTCTTTTAACTCTTTGCCCATGGTGATGAAATCGTCCCATGTGGAGATTTTTTTCTCTAGCTCAGCCGGATCATCCGTGCCCCAGTATTGCTTCGCCAGATCTCTCCGGTAAGCGAACCCTGCTGGTGTGAGTGCCTGATCGACTGCGATAACTTCACCCTTGGAATTAGAGATGTAAGGTGCTGCATAATCCACAACCGTGGTTTTATCGAAGTTGTAAGGAGCAGCCTCCAGATTATCCAATACGTCCAGATCGAACAGCTTGCCCCGGTAGGCCGACTCTCCCAAAATAATGTCCGGAACGTCGGAGCCGGAAGCGATACCGCTTTGCAGCTTTTGCAGGTAGTCATTCGGATTGACCACGGTCACTTCAACTTTAATGTTCGGGTACTTCTTGTTGAATTCTGTGATCATGCCTTTCTGGAACGCTTCGTCCCAATCCCATACTTTAACCGTGCCGCTAAGCTGCGTTGGATCCGTATTGGTCGCAGCTGATGGAGCTGCAGCGTTGCCGTTGTCTCCATTATTGCCATTGCCTCCGCATGCTGTGAGCATTCCGGTCAGCATAAGAAGAGAGATGAAGCCGCCCATCCATTTCGCTTTCTTTTTGATGTTCACGATGATGAGTCCCCCTATCGATAAATTTGTAAGTGCTTACACTGTAATCGTAACTCAGGACCCTATCAGGCTGTAATTAGCCAAAACGGCGATTTCGTATAAAATCCGGCGATCACATTGTTTTCCTGTGCAGATCGACCCATGGCAGCCTAATTCTGACTAGGGAGCCTTGGCCTGGTGCTCCGAATGCCTCCAGTCGTGCCGAAGCACCGAAATGGGTAAGCAGTCGTTCTTGAATGTTAGACAAGCCTATTCCTCTTGTATGTCCAGGCTCCTGTCCATCCCGCAGCTTCCAGCCCTCTTCGGGTACAGTCATGCCTTGACCGTCGTCCTCGACTTCCATTAGGAGCTGTTCACCGTCTCGGTAAGCTCGTATGATAATCGTTCCTTCTTCACGGTCTGACGGGATAATGCCGTGAACGATGGCGTTCTCGACGAGCGGCTGCAACGTCATTCGGGGGACCGAACGCTCTAGCAGCGCATCATCCACTTCCCAAATAAGTCGGAAGCTCTCGGGATATCGGGTTTGCTGGATGATCGCATATTGTTCGACAATCCTCATCTCTTCTGACAACGGAGCTCGTATAGCGCCTTCTCCGGTTTTAATCGTATTTTGCAGTATCGAGATAAGTGCTTGGGTCACTTCGGCTGCTTCTCCTCCTCGATTGGCATGAGACAAATAAATGACTGTGTTCAAGGAGTTATAGAGAAAATGCGGGTTAATTTGAGCCATCAAGAGATCAATTTGCATTTGGCGTTTCACAGCTTCATTTCGTACGGAGGTTTCCATCAAGCTCCTTAAGTCCTCGACCATCCGATTGAACCCTGTGCCCAGTATTTCGAGCTCGTCTCCACTGCGGATATGGACGCTTGTCCCCAGATCACCGACGGCAACTCGCTTCATCGCGTTCGTCAGTCTAATCAGCGGCTTCATCAGATTGACGATAATCGGCAGCATGACGAGCAGTGTAACGATAATAGCGGTAATAATGATGATGATATAGAAAAAGAAAACGCGGTTGATTTTTTTGAACAGCTTGTTCTTGGAGAGCAACGCCGCCTGCTTCCATTCTTGGTTCATCGTAGTGTCAGTTAACACGATTCTGTGATCGTCCTCGGCGAAAGACTGGCCCGTAAGCAAGGCGTCTGCTATAAACGACCGATCCGATTCTGGCAGTTGTTCATTCGCGGAGAGCAGCAAAGCTCCTGATCCTGTGTACAGCTCGATTTGCTCGAAATCCTGCGCGCTTTGCAAGAAGACATTCGATAATTCTGAATAGGCGATATCGATTACGAGATAGCTGTCTCCCGCTGATTCCTGCCCGATAGGGCGGTATTTCAGTAAGTAGCTGAACACCTGGCGATTGCCGCTGATGAAGAAGAAGGGATGCGGCTCACTGTAGCCGGCACGTGAGTTTTTCATCTTGACGAACCAATCCTGCTGCAAGTAATCGGAGAAATATTCCTCGTAGCCGCTGTAATTCGAGTAGAATTCTCCTGTTGGTGAAATAATGACGACATTCAGAATGGAATTGCTGAGCGCCACGAACCGCCCGAGCTTCTCCTGCACAGTCTGCTTGCGGAAATAATTGGTCTCGATATCCTCGCTCGCCTTGGCATTGATCAGCTCGGTTATCTCTTCGTCGGATATAATGTACTCCGCGGTCTTGACGACTTGCTCCTGAATTTTTTTAAGCTGGAAAGAAATTTGTGCCAGCTTCGTTCGGCTGTCCTTAATCGATTGCTCACGGATAATTTCCTTAGCGTAGTCGTAGATGAAAAAGCCGCTGAGGATAAGCGATATCGAGACGACGAGAACGGTACTGGCGATAATTTTGGTGCGAATCTTTATGCGCATTGTTCAATCACCTATGCTTCTCCATATATTCGAGCGGGGTCATGCCCGTAACCTTGCGGAATACCTGACTGAAGTATTGCCCGTTGCGATAACCAACTCGGTCAGCAATTTCGTATACTTTGAGTTTTTCCTCGTCCAGCAGCTGCTTGGCCTTCTCTATTCGAATCGCTGTGAGCCGATCATGTGCCGTCTTGCCAGTCTGGAGCTTGAATATATGGCGAAAATGATCGCGGCTGATGCCGAGCTGCCGCGCGATTACATCCGCGTCAAGCTCAGGATCGTTGTAATGCCGCTCCATCTGCTCGAGCGCCAGACGAACCTTTCGGGACACAGCGGGCATTCTAGAGGTCGCTGCAGCTGCGGTGATCACGTCTATCTCTGACAGGAACCATTCGTGAATCCCTGCCAGCGAGGTCCAATCAGCCTTGGCGCCGGGTCCGTCAGCCCAAGACTCGGAGAGAGGAGGGAGCTGGCAAGCCGAACGAGAACGGTTGAATGTGATAACCAATTGGCGGCACATATCGTTGAAACCGCTTGCATCTTTTGCGTCCGCAGCAAGAGTGAATAAGGCTGTTATCTCCTGAGCCGACTCCTTATATTGGTTGCCGGGCAGCTGCTCCTTGAGCCTGCTTAAGCCCTCTTCCCACTCCAAATGCGCGGTGGGCTTATCTTCGACACGCCCGAGCTCGTTCAATCGGAACAGCTGACGAGAACCAGAGAAAAGTGAGAGTGACAGCCATTGTAAGGCTTCAGCCAGCTTTCCGGGAACGTCTGATCGGTTCAGCATGCCGTATGCTATAGCCATTGACGCTCGGCGACCGGTCAACTGCTCCATCGTTTGCCTTGCTGAGCCAGCTTGTTCCTCAAGCAGCTCTCGCATTCTACGATCGCCTCTGCTGCTATTATCTCCGTAGATCAGGACGAAGTAGCGTTCGAGGAAGCGGATGGACGCTAATAGATTTGCTTCTCCTTGATCCGGCCACTCCATCGGCAGCTGAGGGTTATCCGGTTGAATGCCGGGAAGCAACGGGATGTTCCGGTCCGGCTCCACAACGATTAGATGAAGTCGATCAAACGTCTCACCAAGGTCGGAGGTTGCTGTTCTCCACTGTGCATCCGAGAGAAGCCGCCCGCCAAGCCAATCAACGAGCAGCCTGTCCCGGTCATGGTTCCTCAGCTTCCAGTCGTTTACGATTTCTTCCCTGAGCCCTCCAAGCTCACGTCTGACGGTGCTTGCATCCATCTCATGCTTGACCCAATAGTTAGATACACCTAGCTTCAGTGCTTCCTTGGCGTACTCGAATTCCTTATATGAGGTGAGAAATACGATTTTTACAGCCATTCCATCGGTAAGCAGCTCCTTGCTAAGCGCCAGCCCGCCGGTTCCCGGCATGACAATATCCATTAGGATCAGATCTGGTCGGTGCTCCCGAGCAAGCCGCAGGACCTGCGATGGCTTAGTCGTTGTACAGACGATCTCATAGCCAAGCTGCTGCCACGCAATTAGATTTCGCATATGCTCGATCGCGAGTACTTCGTCGTCCACGATCATCACTTTAACCCATTTCATCCGTTCCATAGCCTCCTATTCTGAGTGCCTTCTTATTGATCGTTTATTTTGCTTCCGCCAAGTATACGATGAAAACTTGTATATTTATACTTTTATGTGAAGTGGGGATTTATGTTGTAGTAGCTTTGCAAGATTATATTACAATCTAAGCTTTTGATTGCAGAAAAGGAAATTTCCGAAGGTACACAGTTTCTCGATCATGATCGAGTAATCGCAAGGATGCGGAGGAAAATAAATACCGCAAAAGATTAAATCAAATATGCTCCAGCAGCAGTTGATGATATGGATGAAATATTCTCATATATCTCTCAAGATAACGTTTCTGCCGCAGATACCATGTTGGAAAATGGGAGCAGTCTCAAAAGGGTTGAAGCTACATTTCAACAAGGTTGGCTTGTATTGCTTTTAAAAATGGACAGAAGGTTAACCAAAACGGAGCAGGTCGAATGATTCTGGAGAAGCGCCAGCGTTCGCCTTTGTGAGGGGATTCCCACCTTAGCCCATTTATTCGAAGAATCCCCGAACAACAGCGATCGTAAGAACATTCGACTGCGCAGTGGATTTGGTTGCCCCAAAAAAGGACATCCCTTAGTTATGGATAGGGCAGGGCCGAGGAAATAAAGTCTGTTTTCGTTCGTAAATGTGTGTTATTATAGAAACAAACAAAAACAAACCTTCGTGTGGTGCAGTTATACCCAATATCTCTAAATAAACTAGCCGAGCCGGAGGAAATTTGAGGAGGATTCATTCATGGATGTACGTCACGCAACTAACCCAACCGATTTCAAGCAATACACAACGGATCGTCTCAGACAAGATTTCCTAATCGAGAACCTGTTCCAAGAGAACAAAATCTCCATGACATACAGCCATTACGATCGGATGATCGTTGGTGGAGCTTTTCCAATTAATGAACCACTAGAGCTCGAGGATGCGGCAACGCTCAAGACCGAATATTTCTTGGAGCGTCGTGAAGTTGGCTTCTTGAATATTAGCGCTGGCACAGCTGTTATTACGGTGGATGGCGAAGAGCATGAATTGAATCGTCTTGATGTTCTGTATGTAGGTAAAGGAAAACGCCAAGTATTGGTAGCGAGCAAGGACAAAGCTAACCCAGCGAAGCTGTATTTCTGTTCAACACCTGCTCACAAAGAAATCGAGATTCAAAAAATGACGATGGAGGAAGCAAATCCGTCACATCTGGGTTCACTTGAAACGTCTAACGAACGCGTACTGTACAAATATATTCACGCAGACGGCATTCAAAGCTGCCAGCTGATGCTTGGCGTGACAAGCCTCAAGACAGGAAGCATCTGGAACACCATGCCATCTCATGTTCATGACCGTCGTATGGAGGCTTACCTGTACTTCGATCTGAATCAAGATGCGCGTGTCTTCCATATGATGGGCGAGCCTTCAGAAACAAGACATCTTGTCGTAGCGAATGAGCAAGCGATCATCTCTCCGCCATGGTCCATTCACTCTGGTGCAGGTACGAGCAACTATACATTCTGCTGGTCAATGGCTGGCGAGAACTACACATTCACCGATATGGATGCAGTCAAAATGGAAGAGTTGAAGTAAAATGCTAGCCGCAGAACGTCATCGTCACATTATTAAACAGCTTGAAGAGAAGGGCAGCGTCAAGGTATCTGAGCTGAGTGAACAGTTCCAGGTAACGGAGAAAACCGTTCGCGAGGATTTGGAGAAGCTTGAGGAGAAAGGGCTGCTGAAGCGTCTACACGGCGGTGCGGTTCTGCCTCCAGATAATGAGGACAGCATGCTGCCTCTGCAGTATCCGAATAGCAAGCATCAGAGCGAGAAGGCTGCTATAGCTGAGCGTGCAATCGCAGCAATTGAGCCGAACGATATTATCGCACTGGATGCGGGCAGCACAACGCTCGAAATGGCGAGACGGCTTAAGAACATACCGCTCACCGTATTGACGAATGACCTGCTCATTATTCGAGAGCTGACGCTTAAGGATCAGATTCGTCTGATCGTGCCTGGCGGCTATCGCCAGAACAATCTCCTAATTGGGACGGAATGGCATGAGTGGATTAAGAAGCTGAATGTTCATAAGCTTTTTTTATCGACGACAGGCATTCATCTCGAATACGGATTAACGATCTTCACGGAAGAGCTGGCTAAGCTGAAGCAGGTCTATATGGAATGCTCCAAAGAAATCTATTGCTTGGCTGATCATAGCAAGTTCGATAAGGGAGCGCTTATTACATTCGCTGAGCTGAAGGATATTCATATCATTATTACGGATAACCGGATTGAAGCGGATGTGCTTCGCAAATACGAGGAGCAGGGCGTCCGGATTTTACAGGCATAAAGACTAGAATAAGCATAAGAAAAGGAAGTGTGCGAATATGAGTTTTTTTGATCTGTCAGGTAAAACAGCAATCGTAACAGGCGCGGGCCGCGGACTTGGCTCTGCTATAGCAATTGGCCTAGCTAAGGCTGGTGCGGATATTGCCCTTGTGACGAACCGCACACCTGCAGCTGATGTCGCGAAGCAAATTGAAGCACTCGGCCGTAAAGTGATTATGATTCAAGCGGATGTATCCGATCGCAGCAAGCTTCCAGGCATCGTGGAGCAGACGCTTCAGGAGCTGGGCAGAATAGATATTTTAGTGAACAATGCAGGCATTATTCGCCGAACTCCTGCTGCTGAGCACAGTTATGAGGATTGGCAGGATGTGCTTGATGTGAACCTAAACTCTGTATTTGCGCTGTGCCAGCTGGCGGGTAAGCATATGATCGAGCAGGGCTCAGGCAAAATCATCAACATCGCTTCCATGCTTTCTTTCCAAGGCGGCATCAACGTTCCTGGCTATACTGCGAGCAAGCATGCTGTAGCAGGATTGACCAAGGCACTCGGCAATGAGTGGGCACCGAAGGGTGTTCAAGTGAATGCCATTGCACCGGGCTATATGAGCACAGACAATACGGAAGCGCTTCGTGAAGATCCAGTGCGAAGCAAGCAAATTCTCGATCGTATACCGGCTGCCCGTTGGGGAACTGCTGAGGATATGATGGGACCAGCTATTTTCCTTGCATCGCAAGCTTCTGATTACATGGCGGGACATGTTCTCTGCGTGGATGGCGGCTGGATGAACCGTTAGAACTATGGTACACTTTGGACAATCATAGCGGTAAGGCTGGGTGGTTCAAGTGGCAGAGAAAGAAGAGTTGAACCGATTCGGCGTATCTTTTCCAGCACCCTTAATTGAGCAGTTCGATCAATATATTGTGGAGCAGGGGTATACGAACCGTTCGGAGGCATTCCGGGATTTAGCTAGAAAAGCATTGCTAGAGCCGTCACGTCTGCATTCTGAGCAGCTTGTCGCGGGTACGATCGTGATGGTGTATGATCATCATGCGCGAGAGCTGCCGCTTCTATTGATGGAGCTCCAGCACGATTATCATCATGATATTATTTCCAATATGCATGTTCATCTGAATCATAACCAATGCTTGGAGATTATTGCGGTCCGCGGTCAGTTAGCTAGGCTTCGCAAGCTGCATCAGCAGATTCAGGTGCAAAAGGGCGTTACCTACGCCGAGCTATCCGTCACGTATGTGGAGGAGCAGTCTTCTCTCGAGCATGGGCATCATCATGATTAAGTAAGTACATCAAGTAACAGGTATGCAGAATAAGCTGTCCAAAATAGCTGTCTCCGAGTCTATTAATAGACTGTTGGAGCAGCTTTTTTGCGTTCTCGCATTGAAAGTGTCATACCAGTAAGGTCTCATGTCAGGTATTCTGTCTTCAAATGTGTAAATTTGGAGAAAAAATAGTGATTCTCCCTGTATGCTGTGCTACAATTCTTATGAAAAGTAACACGAAATATAGACATACATAATAATTAAAAAAGGATATGGTGATGAAGAGTGGGAACAAACGGACTACATAAGTTTATTTTTATAGCTATAACGGTGCTTCTCGTATTCGTAGCAGGCTGTTCTACTAAACCGACAGCTGCCACTACTACTAGTAATGAGACTGAGACAGCTAAGAAGGATGAGCTGCTGCTAGCAGTAGGAGCAGAGCCGGATGACGGCTTCGATCCGACGACTGGCTGGGGACGCTATGGCTCCCCGATTTTTCAGAGCACGTTAATGAAGCGCGATAGCGACATGAATATTGTGAATGATTTGGCCCAGAGCTTCGAAGTATCTGAGGACGGGAAGCAGTGGACTATTAAGCTGCGGGAAGATGTGAAGTTCTCGGATGGTGAGCCATTAACGGCGGAGGATGTGCAGTTCACGTTCGAGACGGCTGGAGATAAAGGCTCCATTATTGATTTGACAAATTTGGCAAGTGTGGATGCAGCATCTGAATTCGAAATCGTATTTGTGCTCAAGGAGCCACAGTCCACCTTCATTACTACGTTAACGACGCTAGGTATTGTACCGAAGCACGCATATGGGGATCAGTATGCAGAGAAGCCAATCGGTTCGGGTCCATACAAGCTAGTACAATGGGATCGGGGACAGCAGGCGATTGTTACCTATAATGAGCTGTATTATGGCACGGAGCCTTATTTTAAACAACTGACATTCCTGTTCCTCGGAGAGGATGCTGCTTATGCTGCAGCGCAAGCTGGTCAAGTCGACATGGCTTATATTCCGTCGGCGTTCAGCCAGCAGTCTGTCAGCGGGATGAGGCTGGAAGCTGTAAAGTCCGTAGATAATCGAGGTATCTTGTTCTCTATCGCTGAGCCTGGTGAGAAGACAGAACAGGGCTATCCTATCGGTAATGCAGTCACATCCGACTTATCCATTCGCCAAGCTATCAATTATGTGATTGATCGTCAAGAGCTGGTCGATGGCTTGCTAGAGGGCTATGGCTCCCCAGCTTATTCGGTTAATGATGGGCTGCCTTGGTGGAATCCTGCTACGGTGTTCGAGGATGGGGATACGGCCAAAGCGCTTCAGCTTCTGGAGGCTGGTGGCTGGAAGGATGTAGATGGAGATGGTATCGTCGAGAAAAATGGCGTGAAAGCACAATTTACGCTGCTCTATGCAGCTGGGGATGTGACTCGCCAATCGCTCTCTTTAGCTGCATCAGATAAAGTGAAGGAAATTGGCATTCAGATGGATGTAGAGGGCAAAAGCTGGGATGACATTGAGAAGCTGATGTATTCGAATGCCGTAATGTTCGGCTGGGGAAGTCAAGACCCGATTGAAATGTACAATCTATACAGCAGCAAATATAGAGGCGTCGATTATTATAACAGCGGCTATTATAGCAATGCGACTGTGGATGAGTGGATGGAGAAGGCGCTTCGGGCAACGACGGAAGAAGAAGCAATTATGAATTGGAAAAAAGCGCAGTGGGACGGAACATCTGGCTTCAGCGTGGAGGGAGATGCGCCTTGGGCATGGCTGGTCAATATTGACCATTTGTATCTGGTGAAGGACGGTCTTGATATTGGCAAGCAGAAAATCCATCCCCACGGTCATGGCTGGCCGGTAACGGACAACATTGAGCAATGGCGCTGGACGAATGAATAAGACGAGCAGCCTGTCATTGATCGGACAAGTGACTTCTATGCTGGGGATGAAGCTGCTGCGGCTTGCTTCACTCCTGCTTGCGATTAGTATTGTATCGTTTGTCTTAGTAAGCAGCTCCCCGGTTGATCCGATTCAAGCGTATATTGGCGCGGATATGATGACAGTGAGTCAAGCGCAGAAGGAGCAGATTGCGGAGTATTGGGGCCTCAACGACTCTCCTGTTGAACAATTCATGCGTTGGGGGGCTGCG
Source organism: Paenibacillus xinjiangensis (assembly GCF_059686975.1). NCBI lineage: Bacteria > Bacillati > Bacillota > Bacilli > Caryophanales > Paenibacillaceae > Paenibacillus > Paenibacillus xinjiangensis. The sequence continues at coordinate 35,872 of NZ_JCAALS010000001.1, forward strand.
CTGCTGCAAGGAGACATGGGCACCTCAATGATCTATCGGCAGCCTGTCTCAGAGGTTATTGGCGAACGCTTCATGAGCTCTCTTGCACTGATGGCAGTTTCTTGGGTGTTGTCTGGTATTGTGGGCTTCGCTGCGGGTGTCATTGCAGCGATGAATCGCCATACGTGGTTGGATCGAATGATCAAATGGTACTGTTATACGCTCTCTTCAACGCCGACGTTCTGGATGGGCTTGCTGCTGCTGATCGTCTTCGCGGTCTGGTTAGGCTGGTTCCCAGCTGGACTCGGTGTGCCAGCGGGAATGCTTGCGGAGGAGGTTACCTGGCTGGATCGGCTTAAGCATCTAGTGCTGCCCGCTCTGACGCTCAGCATTGTCGGTATTTCCAGCATTGCTCTGCATACGAGGCAGAAGTTGATCGATGTGCTTGACAGCGACTATATAACATTCGCTAGAGCAAGAGGAGAGAAGGGGATTCGGCTATTTATGCGTCATGGTCTTCGCAATGTAGCACTGCCTGCTATTACGCTGCAATTCACATACTTTAGTGAATTGTTCGGAGGTGCTGTATTGGCAGAGCAGGTATTTTCTTACCCTGGGCTTGGTCAAGCGACCGTTGATGCTGGCTTGCGCGGCGATGTTCCACTGCTGCTCGGCATAGTATTATTCACCTCCTTATTCGTATTCGCAGGGAACGCAGCTGCCGATCTGATCTATCGCCTGGTAGATCCGAGAATTAGAGAACGGGAGGCGTTATAGCGGATGCTGAATGAAGCTGTTCGTGCAGCAAAGCCTCAATCCCGTCTAGTGTATGGGCGATTGTGGCCGTTGTTAACCTTTCTCTCGGCGGTGATCTTTCTGCTTGCTGCCGGGCTGGGTGGACTGTTCATGGGGAATGAATCTCTAACTACTCATCTAGGAAGCCGTAATTTAGCTCCATCGTTGACTCATCTGTTCGGAACCGATTGGTTAGGCCGAGATATGTTCACTAGAACAGTTAAAGGAATTGGCTTAAGCATAAAAGTTGGCTTCATTGGCGCGGCTTCCAGCTGTCTCATTGCAGGAGCTCTAGGCTTAATGGCAGCTACGATGGGGAAGACAGTTGACCGAATGATTTCTTGGCTTATTGATCTATTCCTTAGCGTACCGCATCTCGTTACCCTTATATTAATTGCATTCGTATGCGGGGGCGGGGTGAAAGGCATTGTCATTGGGATTGCTTGTACCCATTGGCCGAGCTTAGCAAGGCTGATACGTGCCGAGATGCTGCAGCTGCGCAGCTCGGATTACGTGCTTATATCTCGGCGTCTAGGGCGATCACGCCTGTGGATTGCAATGAGGCATCTGACGCCTCATCTACTGCCGCAGCTGTTCGTGGGCTTGCTGCTTATGTTCCCTCATGCCATTCTGCATGAGGCAGCTATCACCTTCGTCGGATTAGGCTTATCTCCGCATCAGCCGGCTATCGGGATTATATTGTCGGAATCGATGCGATATTTATCAACGGGCATGTGGTGGCTCGCTTTTTTCCCTGGGCTAGGCTTGCTGCTCACAGTACGCTCATTCGATGTGCTTGGTGAATATATGAAGCAATTATGGAGTCCAGATCGGGTGCATGAATGAATGAATGAATGAGTGAATGAATGAGTGTGAGTATTTGACCTCGCTTTACCTTGCAGAAAGATCTTACATGTAGAGTCTTGCTTCTATTATTTCCTTATAAGGTAATTGATTACCGCTCTTGCTGCATTAGTTGCGTTAAAGCTGCGAATCAGCTTGATAGTGAGTTGTCTGATGGGAATTAAGGAACACCGTTACTGAATGAAGGAACAAAAATGGTTAGTGAGTATTCACATAGGAAAGGAGGCTTCACCAATGGCAGTGTTAGAAATCGACAGCTTAACTGTGTCTTTTGTCCGGTCCTCTGGATTGTTCAAGAAGAAGCGAATCGACATTATTCATGGGCTTGATCTGGTGGTAGATGCAGGGCAGATTGTAGCTGTGGTCGGTTCAAGTGGTTCAGGGAAAAGCCTGCTCGCTCATGCGATTATGGGTATCCTGCCTAATAATGCCCAGATGAGCGGTACTATCCGTTATCAGGGGGGGCTGCTGGATGCTGCTAAGCAGGCGGAGCTGCGCGGGAAGGAGCTTGCGCTCGTTCCGCAATCAGTCAATTACCTTGACCCTCTCATGAAGGTGGGGGCTCAGGTTCGCCTGTCCGCTGCCGAGAGTCATGGTAAGCTAGCCGCGGCCTCCTTGCAGAGAGAGGCATTCGCCCGCAATGGTCTCGCGCCTGAAGTTGATCGGATGTATCCGCATCAGCTATCCGGCGGAATGGCCCGCAGAGTGCTTGTATCTACTGCGCTCGTCAGCGGTGCGAAGCTTATCGTTGCTGATGAGCCAACGCCTGGCTTGAATGAGTCAGCAGCACAGGAAACGGTGCGTCAGTTCCGTGAGCTAGCCGATGATGGCTGCGCGCTGCTGTTCATTACGCATGATATTGAGCTTGCTCTCCAGGTTGCGGACAGGGTTGTTGTGCTGTATGCCGGCATGGCGGTTGAGGAAGCGGCAGCAGCCGACTTCACCGGTGATGGGGAGCGTCTCCGTCATCCTTATACAAGAGCGCTTTGGCGAGCGCTGCCAAGCAATGGCTTCATCCCGCTTGGAGGAGTGCAGCCGCATCCAGCTGCACGGCCGCCGGGGTGCTCCTTCGCTGACCGGTGCGAGCATGCAGCAGCTGAATGCTTAGCAGCTAAGCCGCAGAAGCGGGAGCTGCGCGGCGGAATGGTGAGGTGCAGCTATGCTTCTTGAGGGACGAGGATTAAGCTTTCGCTATAATCGGCAGTCGGCATGGACCTTCGCGGGGCTGGATATCGCTCTTGAAGCGGGGGCTATAGTGGGTCTTGCAGGTCCAAGCGGATGCGGGAAGACTACGCTAGGCAAGCTGCTCGCAGGCTGTGCAGCTCCGAGTGAAGGAACAGTCATGTTCGAGGGAAAGCCACTGCCTTCCTCGGGCTATAGTCCTGTACAAATGGTGTTCCAGCATCCGGAGAAGGCGGTTAATCCACGCTGGCGAATGCGCCGAATCGTTAGGGAGGGCTGGGAGCCGGATGAAGCTTTTCTAGGCGCAATGGGAGTGGAGAGTGAATGGCTGGACAGGCTGCCGAGAGAGCTGTCCGGAGGTGAACTGCAGCGGCTCTGTATTGCAAGAGCGCTTGGTCCGCGAACCCGTTACTTAATTGCTGATGAGATGACGACCATGCTGGATGCCGTAACACAGGCACAGATCTGGCATAGTTTACTGAAGCTTGCGAAGGAGCGGCAGCTTGGTATGCTCATTATTAGCCATGATCGGCAGCTGCTGGATCAGCTATGCAGCAGAGTTATAGAATGGGGAGCGCCGCCAAGCGTTCGATCCTAGCATGACAAGGGGCAGGCTCATCTTACGAGCCTGCCCCTTCATGTCTTGTCAATCTAGCCAATCATAATCTTGCCTTCGGGATAGCGGTACAGCTCCTTCTCCTGCGTGGGAACGAGGGAGAAGGCAAGTGTCAGAGGGCCAAGCCTGCCGATGAACATCATGATAATGATAAGCACCTTGCCAATTGTAGTTAAATGAGGTGTAAGTCCCATCGATAAGCCTGTAGTGCCGAATGCGGAGGTAACCTCGAATAGCAAAGTTAGAAATTCTGCATTCTCAGTCGCTGATAGAATCATCGTGAATAACACGATAGCAGCGAGCGAGGCGATGGTAATCGTTAAAGCTTTATAGACACGGTCCTTCGCCAGCCTGCGGTGGAAGAAGACAACATCCTCTTTTCCGCGAATCATCGAGATGACGGCTCCGACTAGAATGGCGAAGGTCGTCACCTTAATGCCGCCTCCTGCCGAGCCTGGGGAAGCACCGATGAACATCAGTATAATGAGCAGAAATTGCGTAGCATGCCGCAGTGCTCCAATATCCAAGGTGTTGGCTCCGCCGGAGCGTGGTGATATGGATTGGAACAGAGAGCTGTACAGCTTGCCCGGCAGGCTTAACGGCTGCAGCGTCTTCAGGTTGGTAAATTCAAATATAAAGATGATCACCGCTCCGATAACAAACAGCAGACCTGAAGCATGAAGCACGACCTTCGAGTGGAAGGACAGCTTGCGAAGCTTCGGATAATCCCACACCTCTGCCAGTACAATGAAGCCGATACCTCCTAGAAAGATCAGAAGCATGAGGACCGCATTCACGATGGGATCATCGACATGGCTGACGAAGCTGCTGAATGGCCCATGAAGTGTGCCCATGATGTCGAAGCCAGCATTGGTGAACATGGATACACTATGGAATATACCTAAGTAAAGCGCATCCTGATAGGGCATCACGAGTGACCAGCGTAACGTCAGAATTAGCGCACCTATAATTTCGATAGCGAACGCGTAGATGAGCACTCTGCGAATGAATCGAACAATGCCCTCCAGAGAGGATTGATTCATCGACTCTTGAAGAACGATCCGCTCTTTCAGGGAGATTCGCTTGCGAAAGGCCAGCGCGAACAGGGTAGCCATAGTCATAAATCCGAGTCCGCCTATTTGCATCAGAACGAGTATGACCAGCTGGCCGAACATGGAGTAGTGCGTGCCTGTGTCCACCACAACGAGTCCAGTTACACAGACAGCGGAGGTAGCTGTGAACAGCGCATCAATAAAAGGCGTGGGCTGCTGATCGGCTGTAGCATACGGTAATGATAGCAGCAGCGAGCCGATGGCAATAATAATAATGAATCCGAATGTTAGAATTTGAGGAGGGGTTATTCGGAATAAAGATTTTTTAGTCTTCGCCACTATGGGTATCTCCTTTATATACAAACAGAAAAGTTGTCCGATTCAAAGTTCACTTTATTATCTGGTATAATTATCATATATGCAACTGACGAGGGCTGAGCTTGTTCCAGCTGCTTGCGGTATTGGAGGAAATACGGATGAAAACAAGATATATTGCAGGCTTATCGCTTGCTGTAATGGGTGCAGGCTATATCACGACGAAATACGCTCTGCCAGATACCGGATGGGTGCAATTGCTGGAAAGCGGCTTTGAAGCCGGGCTAGTAGGGGGGATTGCCGACTGGTTCGCCGTGACGGCATTGTTCCGTCATCCCATGGGCATACCGATTCCTCATACAGCCTTGCTGCTCAAGAATAGGAATAAAATTATTAATGCACTCATCTCTGCGATGGAGAATGAGCTTCTTAAGAAGGAGAGCATCACTCAGAAGCTGTCTGATATGAAGCTGTTCCAAGGTCTTGCTTCGGGTACGACGCGTATTATTCGGAAGCGGAAGACAAGAGTTGCAGCCATCGAGTTCGCTCAATCAGCGATCGAACAGCTGCCGCTTGAGAAGCTGAGCGGTGTTGTCCGCTCTCTGCTGGCTGATTATGTCCGCAAGCAGGATATTAAGCCGATTGTCAACAAGCTTACCGATAAGCTGATAACCGACAGCTGGGATGAGAAAGCACTTGATTATGTGCTGAGTCAAGGCAAGCAATGGGTCAGCAAGCGGGAAACGGAGCAGCTTCTCGGCAATCTTGCGCACAGTAAGCTGGAGGAGCTGCAGGTAGGCGGCTTCATGGGCTTCGCGGTGCAAGCATTCGTCGGCTTCATGAGTCCTGAGAAGCTTGGGCCAATGGTGCAGAACATGCTGCTTTCCGGTATTCGTGATCTAAGCATGCCGGGAAGTCAGAATCGAGAGAAGCTGCTGCATGAAATTCGGGGTCAGGTGGAAGGCTTGCCGGCTAACGAGGAATTAATGGATAAAGTGAAGCAATGGCTTGAGAACGGTGCAGACAGTATAGAGCTTGAGCGCTTTATTCATCTTCGCTTGGAGGAGCTGCGCCAATTGCTGCTTGATAAGCTGGAGGAGGAACGGCAGCAAGGCGGTCCCATCATCGTTAAGGGATATCGTTATGCGATTAACTATTTGCGAGAAAGGCAAGATTTTCTGGATCGCTCCGAGAAATCGATTCTTAGCTTTGTTGTGAATATGATTGAGAAGAATCATTACCGCATTGGTCTTCTAGTCAGAGACAATCTGAACAAGCTGGATGACCAAGCTCTCGTCTCCATGCTGGAAGAGAAGATCGGAAGTGACCTGCAGTGGATACGAGTAAATGGCGCTTTGTGCGGATTCGCGGTAGGTGTGGTACTCTCCTTTTTTTAATATTTATGTAATGAGCAGGAAATTAACTAATTCCTCTAGAAATCTTACCCAAGTATCTGCGGGATGATGGAGGAGAGCGATGTCTAATAATGATCTTTCTAGCAATGAAGCCCTAATCGTTCAAGCTTTTCAATATGCTTCCGTTGGAATGGCCTTAACAACGCCCGATGGAATCATCACGTGGGTTAATGAATCGTTCAGTCGGCTTATCGGCTATCAGCAGGAGGAGCTACAGGGTCTAATGATCTATCGATTCTCCCATTCGGATGACAAGATGCAGCAGATGCATTACATGCAGCAGCTGCAAGCGGGGGAACGGATGAATTATCAGCAGGAGCAAAGGCTATTGCATAAACAGGGACAGATCATATGGGCACGTATGAGTATTTCTATTATGAAAGACGATCAGGGAGGGCTTCGTTCTCTTCTAGTCCATGCAGATACGATTCATGCCTATAAGCTTGAATTGCTGCATCTAGGAGAGAAAGAGTCTGCTTTTCATAACATTACCGAATACTGCCCAGATCTCATCGCCAGACTACGCCCCGATGGAGCGATTCTCTATGTATCCTCTGCCTCTCTAGATATGCTTGGTTATAGGCCAGATGAGCTGCAGGATCGCACTTTACTGTCGCTGCTGCATGCTGAGGATGTCGAAGAGCTGCGAACCCAACAGATGAATGTGCTGCATGGCCATCCGATGAGAACCTTGCCTATCCGGTTGAATCGCAAGAATGGCTCCTATAGCTGGGTAGTGATGTCAGGAAAAGGCGTAACGGATGAATATGGGAACATAATCGAGATCATTGCCGTTATACGAGATATATCGCGATGGACGAATGAAGGTTCATTCTCTACAGAGAACAGGACGCTTACCGATTCGCATCAGGTCATACACCAGGATCTCGTATTCTCCTTGAATACCAGTGGAGTATTTACTGAGGTTAATGACATATTGGAAAATGCGACAGGCTATACAGCAGAAGAAATACTGCAAGGCTCGATCCATTTTCGGAGGATGATTCATCCCGATCACTTGGAAATAGCCGAAAGAAACTTTCAATTGGTTACGTTGATAGGGAATACGGTCCATTTTCGAACGATAGGGCTCAGCAAGACTAATCAATCCCTCATATTAGACGTTGTGGCGGTGCCGTTGTTCTCTGGAGGAATCATTACTGGCGCTTATGGGTTCGCAAGGGATATGGGGCAGCAGATGAAGCTGTGGAGCGAGCTGAAGCAGAGCAGGCAAATCTATCAGCTGATTTCGGACAATGCTCAAGACATGATTGCTTCTTTATCGCCTGATGGTATCATACTGTACGCGTCTCCTGCGGTGGAACGGATTCTAGGCTATAAGCTGGAGGAAGTTCTCGGGACGTGTTTCTACGATTATATGAGATTGGACAGAGAAGGCGTCATTCCGAAGAGTACGAATGCAGTAATGGATCACGAGACGTTCACCTTACAATTCATTCATAAGCAGGGTCACTATGTGTGGGTTGAAAGCACGATTCGCAGAATAAGAGGGAAATCGGGTAAGGTTGAGCAGATCATCGGAGTGGGTAGAGACGTTACGGAACGTAAAAAAACCGAGGAGCTCATGCTTAACTCTGAGAAGCTGACGATTGCCGGCCAGCTTGCAGCAGGCATTGCTCATGAAATCCGGAATCCGATTACGGCGATCAAAGGCTTCTTACAGCTTATGCGCTCAGGGTATTCTGAGAAACAACGCTATTATGATATTATGTCCTCTGAGATTGAGCGTATCGAATTGATTCTTAGCGAACTGCTTGTGCTTGCGAAGCCTCAGACTAGTCGCTATGAGCGGAGCGATATTTGCGAGCTCCTGGCTCAAGTTGTACCTCTTCTGAACACGCAAGCTATTATAAGCAATGTGCAGATCGTCCTTGAGTTCGAACAAGAGCACGCCTATATTAGATGCGATGATAATCAGCTGAAGCAAGTGTGTATCAATTACATAAAAAATGCGATTGAAGCTATGACTTCAGGCGGTGAGCTCCGTATACAAGTGGCTTCTGCAGGAGCAGGCTATATTGTAGTGCGCTTCATCGACCAGGGTAATGGAATCCCTGATTATGTATTGTCGAAGATGGGTCAGCCCTTCTATACGACGAAAGAAAAGGGAACCGGATTAGGCTTCATGGTGAGCAAAAAAATTGTTGAATCGCATGATGGCTGGATCAGGGTCATCAGCAAGGAGAATGAAGGAACTACGATAGAGATGACACTGCCAAGCGCATAATGAAGAGTAAGGTCACAGCAAGGGGGCAGCATCTTGTCTACAATATTACGTCTGGATCATGTAACGAAGAATAGGCATAATCAGCCTGAACAACGCTTGTTCGCTGATGTATCGGCTGTTGTTAACGCTGGAGATCGGATCGCTCTCTTGGGAGCCTCAGGGCAAGGGAAAAGCACACTGCTGCGAATAGTCGCTTTGCTGGATAGCAAAGATGATGGCGAGCTGGTGCTTGATGGCCGAGCATCAGAGAAATGGAAGCCCCAGAATTGGCGTGCAAAAGTAAGCTATGTCGCGCAGTCTCCGGTCATGCTGCCAGGCAGTGTAGAGGACAACCTGCGAATAGTGAGCGTGCTTCATGGTCTTCCATACGACGAGTCTCTCGCAAGACACTGTATGTCGGCTTTTGGTTTGGCACATGTGGAGCCTGGCAAATCAGCCGCTGATTTATCCGGCGGTGAGAAGCAGCGGCTGGCGCTTGTCAGGTCGCTGCTTCTGCGTCCCGCTATACTGCTGCTTGACGAGGTAACCTCCTCACTCGATCCTGGCAGCAAGCATGCTGTAGAGCAGTTCATGAATGACTGGGCGATGCAGGAAGGCACATCATTGGTCTGGATTACACATGATTTGGAGCAAGCTAGGACAGTAAGCAGCCAAGTATGGTTTATGGCGAAGGGACAGCTGTTAGAAGCAAGTGCCAGCGATGTCTTTTTTCACAGTCCAACGACTGAAGAGGCTTGTAATTTCGTGAATAGTCAGTCTATCAGTGAGGAGGCTCTGCATGAGTAACCTCGCTTTGATCTGTACGTTAGTCTTTGTAGTTGTAACCATCTTCGTCTCGATTAAGAAGAAGCTCGGCCTTGAGAAGGAAATAGCAATAGGAACGGTTAGATCGGCTCTGCAGCTGTTGTTCATCGGTTATGTGCTGCATTTTGTATTCGAGACGAGCCATCCGTTATTTATTGTGACTATTATTGTCTGTATGATTGTAGTTGCATCATGGAATGCAGGCTCCCGGGCGAAGCATATCCGAGGCATTAGGCTTCGAATTGCCATCGCCCTTGCAAGTACCGAGGCGCTGACGATGGCTCTTCTGCTAGGGTTAGGCATTATTGAAAAATCACCGCAGTACATCATCCCGGTCAGCGGCATTGTCATCGGCAGCTCGATGGTCGTTAGCGGCCTCTTCTTGAACCAGATGAAGCGGGAGCTGGAGACAGCAAGGGGAGAGATTGAGACGCTGCTAGCCCTTGGCGCTGCGGTGAAGCAGGCGATTCACGGCTCGGTTAAGCGCTCCGTGCGTTCCAGTATGATTCCGACACTGGATGGAATGAAGACGGTTGGTCTCGTTCAGCTTCCGGGGATGATGACGGGCATGATTGTAGCAGGCGCTGATCCGATTGAGGCCGTACGCTATCAGATTCTCATTATGTTCGTGCTTGCGTCATCAGCGGCGATGACGGCTATGGTGCTGAGCCAGATTAGCTATAAGCTGTGGTTCACCAAGGACGAGAGGCTGCTGCCAAGCTAGAGGGGGAGGAAGATGGAAGGGATAGGGGTATTTCACGGCAGGCTGTCGGAGGCAGATATGCACCCACGCGTGGCAGCCTATTACTTCAAGCAATGGGATGGCTTTGAGATGGCGTACCATTCGCATCGCGAGGTGGAAATCATGTACGTCATTAGCGGCAAATGTGTAGTAGAGACGCTAGAAGCGGCCATCTCGATGGAGAAGGGAAGCTTTATACTCATCGACGCCTACGTGGAGCATCGCTTAATTGTTGAAGCCGACAGGCCCTGCCGGATGCTGAATGTGGAGTTCAACTTCGTACCGCGTTCTGCAGCTGTCTTTCCCTCACTAGGGGAGCTTGCGTCGTCCGATCATGCGCTTCGTGCCCTGTTCGAGATGAAGCATTCCTATCTGCTGCTCAGCGATCCGAGCGAGGTGTATCACACGCTGAAATCCCTCGTGCTAGAGCTTGATAACCGCACAGTAGGAGACGGGCTAATGGTGCAGCTTCAGCTATCTCAGCTATTGATTCGAATCGGCAGGCTGGCAGAGGAGGCTGTTCACTCTATTCCATATTCAGCTGACCAATATGTGAAGCAGAGCGTCGAATATATTCATCATCATTATGACTGCGATATTCAAGTAAAAGAGATAGCAGCGGCAATAAGCCTGCATCCCGGCTATTTGCACCGCATATTCAAGGCAGGAATGGGCTGTACGATGATGGATTATTTGACGCGCCTGCGTATGGAGAAAGCTCGGATGCTGCTGGAGCAGACGGATATTCCGGTAATTGAAATATGCAGTTATGTCGGCGTGAATAGCCGGCAATATTTCAGCACGCTGTTCAAACGATATACAGGAGCAACACCGAAATCCTATCGTCAATCGGTCCTGAAAGAGGTGGACAGAAGCAAGCCGAGGGAAGACTGATGGAGGAATAAAGTTAGTATTTTATACATTCTTCGTCTATTCTGGTCACAATGTTGGAAACGTTTTATTCCTTGCTGGTGCTACAATATGGTTAAGTTTCGGTCTTGAAGAAACAGTAATCGAGGAGGCGCTGGTGAGGATGTCGTTCAAAATTGCGTTTGTTGGAGCAGGAAGTATTGGGTTTACTAGAGGGCTGCTGCGGGATTTGTTGACGGTACCGGAATTCAGGGATATTGAGGTAGCCTTTCATGATATTAACTTCCATAATCTGGAGATGGTGTCTCGACTCTGCCAACGGGACATAGAAGAAAATGGGCTGAATATCCGCATTCAAGCGACGACAGATAGAAGAGAAGCTCTTCAGAATGCCAGATATATATTCGTTACGGTTCGCATTGGCGGCCTTGAGGCGTTCAAAACCGATGTGGATATCCCGCTCAAATATGGGATTGACCAATGCGTAGGGGATACGATCTGTGCTGGCGGCATTATGTATGGTCAACGAGGCATAGCGGAGATGCTTACTATTTGCAAAGATATCCGCGAGGTTGCAGAACCTAATTGTCTGCTGATGAATTATGCCAATCCGATGGCTATGCTCACTTGGGCCTGTAACAAATATGGAGGAGTACGTACGATTGGGCTCTGCCACGGCGTTCAAGGCGGTCACTGGCAGATTGCCGAAGCATTCGGCCTGAAGCAGGAAGAGGTCGACATCATATGCGCAGGCATTAACCATCAGACTTGGTACGTTCAGATTAAGCATAATGGCGAAGATATGACGGGCAAGCTGCTGGAAGCGTTCGAGAAGCATCCGGAATTCAGCAAGACGGAGAAGGTTCGTATAGATATGCTGAAGCGCTTCGGCTACTACAGCACAGAATCGAACGGTCATCTGAGCGAATATGTGCCTTGGTATCGTAAGCGTCCGGAGGAAATCAAGGATTGGATTGATTTGGGATCGTGGATCAACGGGGAGACCGGCGGCTATTTGCGCGTATGTACAGAAGGACGGAATTGGTTCGAGACGGATTTCCCGAACTGGATGAAGGACCCGGCGTTCGCGTATACGGCGGAGGAACGCGGACATGAGCATGGCTCTTATATTATTGAAGGGCTGGAGACAGGGCGTGTCTACCGTGGACACTTCAATGTTGTGAACAATGGCGTAATCTCCAACCTTCCCGCTGATGCTATTATTGAGGCACCAGGCTATGCAGACCGCAATGGCATCAGTATGCCGCATGTGGGTGAATTGCCGCTCGGCCCAGCAGCGGTGTGCAATGTCAGCATCTCGGTTCAGCGCCTTGCTGTAGAGGCTGCTGTGCATGGTGATGATCAGCTGCTTCGCCAGGCGATGATGATGGACCCGCTTGTCGGTGCTGTGTGCAATCCTAACGAAATATGGCAGATGGTCGATGAGATGCTCGTAGCTCAGGAGCAGTGGCTTCCACAATATGCAGAAGCCATTGCAGCTGCCAAAGAGCGTCTGACGACAGGTCCTCTGCTGCCGACAAGAGATTATGAAGGCGCAGCAAGGCTGAAGGTGAAGACAGTGGAAGAAATGCAGAGCAATCGCGATGAAGCGAATCGGAATAGCGGGGAATCTGACAAAGCGAAGCAGCGGCCTGCTGCTGTAACAGAATAATAATCCGTACAGACAAAAGCTGGGCAGCCGTTCACAAGTAGTGACGGTTACCCAGCTTTTGCCCTGTTCTAATATAAGGATAAGTAAAAAATAGAACGATTAATCAATACGACTTCATCTCTCATCTGCTCGGCTTGCTGATGCTGAGTAGGCAAGCTTCTTAAATAATGGATAGCATCGGCGAATAATTGGTGCAAATGCTTGTTTTTATGCTGTGTATGCTCCTCAGCTGGAGCTTCGGTCGCTGTGTTCTGGATGCTGCCGATGAAATGAGGCACGGCGGAGCTCCATGCTCCCCAATCGGAGGGACGTTCTTGCTCGGCGATAAATTGCTCGCCCCAGCCTACACCTTGATTCGATGTCACTCGCATGCAAGCTCTGCAGCCAGCTGCATCAATGTCCAAAGAAGGAATAATAAATAACTCAATATGGGTTACTTGCAGGGGAACCTGCTGCTGAGCATCGCTCAAGGATGCAGCATTGTGAGACGTTATCATATTATTCTCTCCTCATGTTCGCTTACGGAGTTAGCTGTCGGATTCGGGATAGAGAGCTTCCCTACCAGCACTTTGGGTAGTGCTGGATTCACCCCTTGCGTCAGATTTCCCTACAGATAAGGATTATCCTCCGCGTTGGTTCCCCCGCTTCTTGCATACAAGAATTCAGCGATTATTAAATAGCCAATTATGGCTTGCCGTCTATCTTAAACCGATACAAAAGTTTTGTAAACCTTAAATCTCTCGTTTTCAGCCTTTTTTTCGTCAAAAAGGATATTATATCGGTGTTTGTGCCAATAAAACCTGTATATTCGTGAGAATGCTCGCTTATGCTCAGGATTTACACTTTTTATGTAAAACGAAGAAATAAAGAGAAATTGAGAGTATTCTAGAGATAATTATTAGTGTAAGCGTTGTTAAACAAGCTGCATGCATCTTTTTTCGTCGTATTCGAGATGCGGCTTCGCTTTACATCAATTGGGGCATGGGAGTATGATTCGAAGCGTGGTTACGTTAAATGTTACCAATTGGGAAGGTGCGACACGCTGTCGCTGCCTCCAGCAATAGGGCTGAGTTTCCGTCTGAATGACGGAGAGCGGGGAAACCAGGCAGAGCAATCTGCATAGCGGATCCGAATTCGATGTGAGAGTCGAGGACGGTTGCCGCGGGGGTGAATCTTGGACCGGGGAACCATGGATTTCCGGCCAAGTAGGGCGACTCTCACCGTCCGAATCCGACAGCTAACCTCGTAAGCCTAGATGGAGAGAGGAATGATGAAGCTAGTAATGGATGAATAGGAGCCACATCTGTGGTTTTATCGCGGCTATGCATGAAGACTTGCTGCTGCCGCGCAGCATAACAGATTTATCGCTGAGTCCCGCTGGATGCGGGAACGGGGGAACCAACCGAGCGAGCATGTCTTGCTCATGGGGTGAATCGCTTGGCTTGCAGCCAAGCGTAGGGCGACTCTCACGCCCGAATCCGACAGCTAACCTCGTAAGCGTTATTGAGAGAGGCGACATTCGTCGCGAGCCAATCCGATTATGGGGTTGTTCAGCAATACGTCGATATAAGATGCAGCACAGTCTTATTGTCAGGCATATCGCTGGACGCTGAACGTCGCCACGCCGTCATAGGACGGTGATAACGATGATTAGCTAGACTCATGACAGAAGAAGCCGCGGGAGAAGCACCTCTGCTCCCCAGGCTTCTTTTTTGTTGTCTTTTTCTCCAAAAATATTGAAATTATGGAGGTAATAGGTTGGGGGAGGAATGGTTGATCGTGGCTGGCTGGAATGAGGCCTCTATGTCCTTCATCCGGCAGTTGAATGTATTACAGCTTCCCTATCTGGTTCTGACGAATAATAGACAGGAGGAGAAGCGGCTGCGACAAGCAGGTGCTCATGCAGTCCTTCTAGTGAATACGAATGATTCGGATAGCTGGAGCATGCCGGAGGTGCGGGTAGGAGAGGTTTACATTTTTGAAATCAGCTTGGCACTGAGCTGTCGCTATGTTCGATGCTGCAGGCCCTGGACATTGAAGCCTGTCTATATCATTACCCAGCATTGGAATCCGCGAGCTATCTATACGGGGCTTGGTGCCAATCATGTCATTTATACGCGCGCAGCAGAGGTAGGCTTTCTATTGCGAGAACGCGGGCAACAGGGATGAACAGCATCTATAAGAGGAGGTCACTAAGGTGACGGATATATATATGATAGCAAGCTTGGCCGCTTGTTTTGCAATAGTCGGCAGTTTTGTGCGCTGGTGCAGTCATACGATCGAACAGTCGGGAGGAGCTCATGAATGATTGTCATTATTGCTGTCACAGTGATCTTATTCCTATATCTTGCGTATGCACTGATTAATCCGGAGAAGTTCTAGGAGGTTAACCCATGGATATTGTACAAATGGCGGTCGTTGTGGCCGTTCTTCTCATACTGGTCAAGCCGCTCGGCAAATATGTCTTTCATGTATTCTCGAATGAGGCTAATCGGACAGACAAGGTTTTCGGGCCAGTTGAGAAGCTAATCTTCAAGCTTATCGGATTGAAGCATGCGGCAGGCATGAGCTGGCGCAAATATGCGCTCAGCTTCGTGCTGACGAATATCGTTCTAGTTGCGGTTAGCTACCTTATTCTTCGCTTGCAGCGAGCGCTGCCGCTCAATCCGAACGGGATAGACAATATGGAGCCTACATTAACCTTCAACACGGTTATTAGCTTCATGACAAATACGAATCTGCAGCATTACAGCGGTGAGAGCGCGCTGAGCTACTTCGCACAGATGATTGTCATTATGATGATGATGTTCACCTCGGCAGCTACCGGCTTCTCAGTGGCTATCGCATTCATTAGAGGGATAACGAGCAAAGGACAGACGATCGGGAACTTCTTCCAGGATTTTGTCAAAGCGCATACCCGGATTTTTTTACCGTTATCGCTGTGTTTTACACTTGTGCTGGTCATGCTGCAAGTGCCTCAGACACTAGATCCTACGCTGTCCATTAAGACGTTCGAGGGTGCTGTGCAGCAGATTGCGATCGGACCTGTAGCATCGCTCGAATCGGTTAAGCATCTTGGAACCAACGGAGGCGGCTTCTTCGGTGTCAACTCTGCGCATCCGTTCGAGAATCCGAGTCCGATAACGAATGTCATTGAGATCCTGTCCATGTGGGCGCTGCCTGCTGCACTTCCGTATACATTCGGCTTGTTTGCCCGCAATAAGAAGCAAGGATGGGTCATTTTCTCAGCTATGATGTGCTTATTCCTCGTCTTTCTGAGTATGGCATACGTGTCGGAGAAAAACGGCAATCCTGTCATGAATGAGCTGGGAATAGACGCTTCGCAGGGCAGTATGGAGGGAAAAGAGGTGCGCTTCGGCATTGCGCAATCGACATTGTTCACAACGGTTACGGCGGCGGCTACGACAGGAACGGTCAATAACATGCATGATACGCTAACCCCGCTTGGCGGCTTGGTGCCGCTAGCCGAAATGATGCTGAATGTCGTGTTCGGGGGCAAAGGTGTTGGCTTAATCAATATGCTGATGTACGCCATATTGGCTGTATTTATATGCGGGTTGATGGTAGGGCGAACGCCGGAATTTCTGGGCCGCAAAATCGAGCCGCGAGAGATGAAGCTGATCGCCATCGCGATCTTGACGCATCCGCTCATCATTCTCGCCCCGACTGCGCTTGCGCTGCTAACAGACGCGGGGCAGGCGGGCATTACGAATCCCGGCTACCACGGTATTTCCCAAGTGCTCTATGAGTATACGTCATCAGCAGCGAACAATGGCTCTGGATTCGAGGGACTTGCAGATAATACGCCATTCTGGAATATAAGCACGGGACTGGTCATGCTCTCCGGCAGATATATATCGATAATTGCTATGCTGGCTGTTGCAGGCTCCCTATTGCGCAAGCAGCCGGTTCCGGAGACGATCGGGACATTCCGTACTGACAATACTCTATTCACCGGCCTGCTGATTGGGACGGTCCTATTAATTGGTGCATTAACCTTTTTACCGGCGGTCGTACTTGGTCCGATTGCTGAACATTTGACACTCCGCTAATGGATGAGGTGAAGCGATATGAATGGTTCAACTAGCTCAAATAGAAATAGAAATAAAAGTCTGACCTCAGACGTGATTAATCACGCGATAAAAGCAAGCTTCGTGAAGCTTAATCCGGCGCTGATGATGAAGAATCCGGTCATGTTCGTCGTTGAAGTAGGGACGTTCCTAGTTCTGCTTATGACGGTTTTTCCAGCCTACTTCCATTCTGAGGATCGAGTCGCCTTCAATTTCACTGTATTTGTTATATTGCTGCTCACTGTATTATTCGCGGGCTTTGCTGAGGCACTGGCTGAGGGCAGGGGCAAGGCACAGGCGGACTCGCTGAAGAAAACGAAGCAGGAGGTAATGGCGAATCTCGTGACAGCAGACGGAGTAAGCATAGTGCCCTCGACAGAGCTGCGTAAAGGAGATATCGTTGTCATCTCGCAAGGAGAGATGATCCCCGGTGATGGTGAAGTGATCGAGGGTCTTGCCTCTGTAGATGAATCGGCTATTACAGGAGAGTCAGCTCCGGTCATTAAGGAAGCAGGGGGTGACTTCAGCTCGGTAACGGGTGGAACAAGGGTCGTTAGCGACTCCGTTAAAGTACGAATTACAAGTGATCCCGGCCAATCGTTTATCGATCGAATGATCTCGCTGGTTGAAGGAGCCAAACGTCAAAAAACGCCGAATGAAATCGCGCTGTCGACGCTTCTGACCAGCTTGACACTCATTTTCCTTATCGTAGTTGTTACACTCGGTCCTATCGCGAATTTCGTAAACATTAAGCTTGAGATTCCCGTGCTTATCGCGCTGCTGGTCTGCCTTATACCTACGACCATTGGCGGTCTGCTGTCAGCTATAGGTGTAGCTGGCATGGATCGTGTGACACAATTCAATATACTCGCGATGTCTGGTAAAGCGGTAGAGGCTGCAGGTGATATTAATACGCTCATTCTGGATAAGACCGGTACGATAACATTCGGCAATCGGATGGCAAGCGAGCTTATTCCTGTTGATAAGGTGAGCAAGGAGGATTTGGCGGCATGGTCAGCCATTAGCTCACTCCGGGATGAGACGCCGGAAGGGCGTTCAGTCTTGGATTGGATGCGAAGAAACGAGCTGAGCTATGAGCCAACGCTTGCGGAGGCTGGTGAATTCGTGGAATTTAGAGCAGAGACGAGAATGAGTGGTATCAATCTTGCAGATGGCCGCGAGGTTCGCAAAGGCTCAGTAGATGCTGTGCGCAAATGGGTTGCTGCTCAGGGAGGCATTATTCCGGATGATCTGGAGGAGAAGGGTAATATCATTTCTTCACTCGGTGGTACTCCGCTCGCTGTTGCAGTAGACAATAAGATATTCGGTCTTATTTATTTGAAGGATACCGTTAAGCCGGGGATGAAAGAGCGGTTCGAGCAGCTCCGGGAGATGGGGATTAAGACGATTATGTGTACAGGCGACAATCCCCTAACTGCAGCGACGATAGCTAAGGAGGCAGGGGTGGACGGTTATATTGCTGAGAGTACGCCAGAGGATAAAATAGCCGTTATCCGCCGTGAACAAGCGGAGGGTAAGCTCGTTGCGATGACAGGCGATGGAACGAATGATGCTCCTGCACTTGCTCAGGCGGATGTCGGAATAGCAATGAATAGCGGTACGATCGCAGCGAAGGAAGCGGCCAATATGGTCGATCTGGACTCCGATCCATCCAAAATTATAGAAGTGGTGGCTATTGGCAAGCAGCTGCTCATGACACGTGGTGCCCTTACGACATTCAGTATTGCGAACGATGTAGCCAAATATTTTGCCATTATACCGGCGATGTTCATGGTTGTTATTCCGGAGATGAATGTTCTTAATATAATGAAGCTGGGCTCTCCGTACTCCGCCATATTGTCAGCCCTTATATTCAATGCCGTTATTATACCGCTGCTCATTCCGCTTGCGATGAAGGGTGTGGCTTATAAGCCAATGAGCGGATCACGCCTCTTAAGCCGTAATTTGCTCATCTACGGACTAGGCGGCATTATTGCTCCGTTCATAGGCATCAAGCTGATTGATCTGGCTGTTCATTTGTGGGTGTAACCATTAGAAGGAAGAAGAAGGGATGGTCGTGTTATGAATACGACAGCTGTCGAACAAAAAGAATCATCTATAGGAGCTGTGCTCTGGATTGCTATACGCGCAAGTCTAGTGTTTATCGTTGTATGTGGCATCATCTATCCGCTAGTCAGCACCGGAGCAGCCCAGCTGCTCTTCCCCCATGCGGCTAACGGAAGTCTAATTAAGGATAGTGAGGGAAATGTGATAGGCTCGGAATTAATTGGACAGAGCTTCACGGATCCCATGTACTTCCATGGTCGTGTATCGAGCATTGATTATAACGCGGCCGGCTCGGGCTCTAACAACTTTGCGCCATCTAACCCGGCCCTGCTGGAGAGAATGGAGGAGTCGATAGACGCTTGGAAGCTGGCTAATCCAGATGTGCCTGCAGCTAAGGTGCCGATAGCACTCCTAACGAACTCAGGCTCTGGACTTGATCCGCATATTACTCCGCAATCGGCTGTTGTGCAAATTCCGCGAATTAGCAAGCTGACAGGTCTGTCGACAAGTGAGCTGCAGGAGATGGTGAATGCGAATACGGCGAGCAGGGATCTAGGATTGTTCGGAGAACCGCGAGTGAATGTACTAGAGCTGAATGTGCAGCTGCAGAAGCGTCTGTCTGAATAATTAAGGCTATGGAGAGAAGGTGAGCGAGTGGTGCATTATCGACGAAAAACGCCTGAAGAAATACTGCTGTCCATCTCCAAGCTGCATAGAGGCAAGCTCAAAATTATTATAGGTGCCGTAAGCGGTACAGGAAAAACCTATCATATGCTGCAAGAAGGTGTACAGCTAGCTGCTCAAGGCGTAGATGTCGTGTTATGCGGAGTATCGACGCTGCAAAGACCGGAGACGGTTAAGCAGGCGGGGGAGCTGGAACGGGTGCCAAGCATTCACTGGGTTAAAAAAGGAGTGACGCAGAAGGATCTGAATCTGGATGCGCTGCTCCTGCGTAACCCGGAGGTTGTTCTTGTTGATGGTCTAGCTCACCGCAATCGGCAAGGGGCGCTGCATGCCACTCGCTTGCAGGATATCATCTATTTGTTGGAGCATGGCATTAATGTAATGACGACGATCAACGTCTATGAGCTTGAAGGCGCTCATGAAATCGCGTTGAAATGGACAGGAATTCAGGCGGAGGAGACCGTGCCAGCTGAGACGCTTGAGATGGCGGATGAAGTGCGGCTCATTGATGTCTCTCCTGAAACGATGCTGAAGCGGGTGGAGCAGGGGGTTTTGGGCGAACGTCCACATCCTGCTATATCGAAGAAGGGCAATCTTGGGGTGCTGCGAGAGCTTTCTCTTCGGCTTGTTGCTGAGGGTGTGAACGAATCACTGGAGAAGCATCGCGAGGAGCTTGGCATGGCGGGGCCCTCCGGCACTGCTGAGCGAATTCTCGTCGCGGCACAATACCATTGGAATGGCTCACTTTATGTAAGAAGAGGACAGCAGATAGCCAAGCGACTGAATGGTGATCTGGTCGTCCTCTCTTTCAACAATCCGAAGAAGCCGCTGTCGCAAGAGCAGCTGAGCTTCAAGAGGTCCATTGTGAAGCTGGTTGAAAAGGTCGAAGGGCAGTTCTATGAACTGCCCTTCATTAGCCGCCGGCAGCTGCCTTCGGCTCTGGTGAGATACGCTTATGAGCATCATGCAACCCGCATCGTGATGGGGCATTCGAAGCAGAGCCGGTTGAAGCAGCTCTGGCAAGGCTCCATTGCAGATAAAGCGCTTCGTTCCATGAAGGGAATTGATCTGTTCCTTATGGCCGATTCTGCTGAGCATGATGGGGAACGTATATTGCCCGTCAAGCAGAGGCATGAGGAGGAGCGTGAATGGTTCCGAAGACTTAATGCGGAGGAGCTTGAACGCAGAGTGCAGACGATTCGCAGAGGAACCTTCAAGGTGTATATTGGAGCTTCACCGGGTGTGGGGAAGACTTATACGATGCTGCGGGAAGGAAATGAGCTGCTGAGCAAGGGCATACAAGTAGTCATTGGACTGCTTGAGACACACGGAAGGCAGGAAACGGCGGATCAGGTCGGTGCTCTGCCACTCATTCCTCGTCATACGTTCACCTATCAGGGGACTTCTCTTGCTGAGATGGATACGGAGACCATTATTCGTCTTAATCCAGACGTTGTGCTCGTGGATGAGCTCGCGCATACAAATATGCCTGGCAGCAGTCGCAAGAAAAGATATGAGGATGTGATCCGAATTCTAGAGCATGGAATAACGGTCATATCCACGGTGAATGTGCAGCATCTGGAGAGCTTGAATGATGCTGTAGAAGGGCTAACTGGCGTGAGGGTAAGGGAAACGGTTCCCGATGCCCTGCTGAGACTCGCAGATGAGGTAGAGCTGATTGATGTGACCCCGCAAATGCTTCAGCAGCGAATGCGTGATGGCAAGATTTATGCTCGAGATAAAGTAGAGCAGGCACTTGGCGCTTTTTTTACCACAGGCAATTTGATTGCCCTTCGTGAGCTGGCGCTGCGCGAAATTGCTGACGATGTCGATGAAAGACTGGAGGCATGGGATCGGAATCAGTCGCTGCGAGGGCCGCTGCGCAGACGCGAGGTGATATTCGTGGGCATCAATATTCGTACAAATGCAGCCGAGAGGCTTATTAGAAGGGGCTTCCGCATAGCTTATCGATTGAAGGCGGATTGGTACGTTCATTATGTGCATGATGGCAACCCGCTAAGTGAGGGACTAGTGAGCAGACGCAGCTCACTGCAGGCCCTCGTCAGTCGGATGGGTGGTACATTCGAAAGCTCGGATTCAAGTAGTCGCAGTGGCATTGCTGAAGCACTGCTGGCTTCCGCTAATAAGGTGAAGGCTACACAGATCATTATCGGTCAATCCAGTCGTTCTCCGTGGTTGCCGGGCGGGAACATCATTCAGAGGTTATTGCGCAAAGGAAGGCATATGGATGTGCTAATAGCAGCCGAGAGATAAGGTAATGCTGGCTTAGTAGATTGCGGCACTGAAGCATTTGATATGCTTCATATTGATATGGAGCTGTTTGTTGTCCGCAGTCAGCAGCTTCAAGAAAGAATCATTGATCTCGAGGAGTAGTCCATTTTTCTCTGGAGTGAGACCGTAATCTAGTGATACAAGCTTGCCTTGGGCAGTTAGCAGTAGACCTTGAAAGGTGAGAGGGAGATCTGCTGGGTTAGCTTCGGATCGTTGGTTGTCAGCCGAAGTGGTGATCCATTCCTTTTTCCCCGTTATAGGACTAATAGATTTGAGATGAGTGAAGGGGATGAAGTGTCTGCCGTGTAAGAATGTGGTGAATGTGAAGTAATCGTCATACACAGCAGTAACCTGGCCATGCATCGTTAAATGGCGTTCTAGTTGAATTTGTGCAGGAATGCCGAGGGAATTGCTCAACACCTTCTTGAACGGCATGTCAGGAGGGTGTTTTCTAGCGGGCACAGTGAAGGCTGCTGAGGTAGTGCTGTTCGTAAGCTCTACGTATTGAATATGCTCAGTGGCCATATACATATATTTATTGTCTTGAGCAAGAACGGTGGTGCTGGAGCCAGCTTCAAGGAGGATGCCGGAATGCCTGCCGCTCCCCAGCAGCTCGATGAATACCTCCTTGCCAATATAATCATGGAATAGCTTCATAGATTAACCTCCTAGCTAATGTGATGGATAAATCAGGGAGACCCATACAGCTAGAAGAACAAGGGTGAAGACGACTGTAGGCGGAATGACGAGGATCGTTACCTTGATATAGTCCTTCCAGCTGATTTTCACTTTATATTGCTTAAGAATGTGCATCCAAATTAATGAAGCAAGAGTACCTATTGGCAGCAGCAAGGCGCCGATATCACTCCCGATTACGCTGGCAAGATAGGAAATTTTCAAGGTTAAAGGATCTAGTCCCATCTGAGTGAGTGTGAGCGTTCCGATCATGAGTGCAGGATGATTATTGAATATGCTGGACATGAAGGAGAGCAGAGCACCCATTAAGAGACTGGCGTTCATCAGATCACCAGAGACAAGCGGACGGAACAGTGTGACAAGCTGATTGGTCAGTCCGATGTTGTTCAAGCCATAGATAATGATATACATAGCGAAGGCGAAAATAAGAATATACCAAGGGATTTTGCCAATAATGTCTTTCGGCGATATTTTCAAATACACCCATCGCCAGCTTAGCAGCAATAACGATCCGAGAATGGCGATCCACTCGATCGGAATTTGCAGATAAGAAGCGCCGAACAGACTAATTCGAACAGCAAATACAAACAATAGAATAGATTGCATGAAGCGGTTAGTATGCTTGCTGCCTTGCCAGGGCTCACTGCTTAAGGGATGCTGGCCTGGCTTGTAGGCGGGGATAGTGATGTTGGTTGGCACTTTCTTAGGAAGCTGGCGATAGAGTACGAGGAATAGTGCGGTAACGAGAAACAGCAGGCCGAGTGTGGCGGGGACGAACATCATGATCGTATGCATGTACAGATCCATACCAACGATTTTGAGTGCGATTAGGTTGACGATATTGCTGACACCGATAGGAGCGCTCGACGCGGTGGCGATTAGAGCACCGGATAGGAGGTACGGAATTTTTTGATGGTTTTTGAGTCCCATATGTTTGAGCATAATTAGTAGAATCGGTGTCGTAATAAGGATGCTGCCGTCGTTGTTGAAGAAGAGAGTCATGAGAAAACATAATAGATTGACGTACCAGAATAATCGGATACCGGAGCCGCGGGCTCTCATCGCTAATCCTTCGGCTGCCCATACAAAAAATCCGAAGCTCTCAAGAACGATTGCCATAACAATGGTCGCCATTATTGTAATAGCAGCCCCGCTGACCGTAGCACTGATCTGTGCCAGATCAGATAGCGAGACCGTACCGCTAATGAGAACGACAATTGCACCAAAGGTTGCAGGTATCGCCTCGTTCACGCCCTTGGGACGCCAAAGAATGAGTAGAATGGTAAAAAGAAAGGCAAAGATGGTTAGCGTAGCTGCAGTAGAATGCAACAAAATTTTATCACCTCGAATTCGGTCTTATTCCTGCTGCCGGCTATTCGTTAACGGCAGACGGCCCAGTAGGTTCGATGAGATCTCGATTATATCGTGTAGCTGCTTTTACCGATATTTGGACAACGGGCTGCTGTACATATTCTCCAGCAGGCTTAAGAAGCCAATAGGAAGCGATCCCCGCTAGACTAATGATAATGACTGTAATCAATGTCATTCCTCCTCTCTGCCGTTGACTAGCATATCGACATCTATCACTAGTGGATATTGATAGTATATTCATATGTGTCTGCTAGTTTGAGAGTGCTAGACAGATGATGCTATATGACAATAAATCCGCAAGGCTATTGGAATGGAGTGTTTACAAATAGACAAGGAGCTGCCTGCTAGTCATTATGACTAGCAGGCAGCTCCTGCTTAAGGTTCTGTTGTGGTTTATTGTGTATGGATTATTGGAAAAAGGTAGGCTCTATCCAATCCTGTGACCATTTCTGAATCTCTCTTACGACAGGCTCCAGTGCTCGGCCTTTCTCCGTTAACGAATATTCTATACGAACGGGAATGTCAGGATACACGGCTCTCGTTACAATCCCTTCGTTCTCAAGGTCTTTGAATCGTTCGGATAAGAGTCTGCCGCTAATAGGAAGGGCGGCTTGAACTTCTGAGAACCGCTGTGGTCCGGACAACAGTTGATAGATGATTAAGCCCATCCACCGTTTACCTATCATGTCCATTCCCTTTTGCAGGCGTGGACAAAGGTTAGACTGCTCCATTGCTATCACCTCTTTTGATTTCCTCAACATTATATCCTTAATATAGAATATATACAACCACACTTTTGTATATCCGTTAACTTGACGTCACTTGTTTATTAATATATAATCAGTTACTATTAGTAACCTTAATATTCAGGAGGTACACCTATGAACCCTTTATTCTTAGCGCATGGCTCACCGATGCTGGCTATCGAGCAGAATGAATATACAGCTTTTCTTGCTTCAACTGCAGCACAGCTCCAACCGGATGCGGTCGTTATATTTACGGCACATTGGGAAACAGATATTACAACGATTAGCTCAAAAGACGATGTATATGAGACGATATATGATTTCTATGGTTTTCCCGATGAGCTCTACCAGGTGAAATATCCTGCCAAAGGCTCGACGGAGGTAGCGGCTCTGGTCGGTCATCTGCTTGGAGCAAGTGGAATTCCTTCCGCATTCGACACGGAGAGAGGACTTGATCATGGCTCATGGACGATGCTGAAGCATATGTTCCCGAAGGCAGATGTGCCTATTGTCCAGGTTTCTGTGAACCCTTATCGTTCAGTGGAGGAGCATTATAAAATTGGATTAGCGTTGCGCGAACTCGGAAACCGCAATATATTAGTAATTGGCAGTGGCGTTACTGTCCACAACCTGCGGGCTGTGAATTGGGGGCAGAAAGAGGCCGAGCCATGGGCGGTCCAGTTCGATGACTGGCTAATTGAAAAGCTTAGTGAAGGAGATCTCCCTTCGCTATTCCAATATGACTCCTTGGCTCCTAACGCAAGAGCAGCTGTTCCAAGAGCCGAACATTTCGTTCCCTTGTATGTCGCTTATGGCAGTGCCAACCCAGATTCAGATGTTCAAATTATTCATCGCAGCTACGCAATGGGGACTTTAAGCAATCTTTCTCTACAATTCTAAATAATATTCGGTTAAGAAGGTGAAGTTTGTATGAATGAGCAGATCATATCTATTCTGAAAAACAAAATAAAAACGGTTGAAGGCAGCGGCAACAACGATCAAATACATGTTGTGGGTCCAATTCAGCTTCCAGTTGATCTTGATGGGGAGACGAAAATATTCCAATGGTACAGCTGGCTTCGTACAGAGAAGGGCAGTGATCAATCGATAGAGGAGCTTCTCAGCAAGCTGAATGCTGTTCAATATGCCGAAATGCAGCAATCTAGCGTGCTAGTGTATGGCGACTTCGCGTTTGAGCACGAAGCCCTTATTCGTATGCACAGCATATGCCATACAGGTGATATTTTTGGAAGTCAGCGCTGCGACTGCGGTTACCAGCTCAAGCAATCGATGAAGATGATTACCGAGCATGGTACTGGAGCATTGTTCTATTTGGCCAATCATGAAGGTCGGGGCATAGGTCTGTTCAGTAAGGCAATGGCTTATCTGCTCCAAGAAGAGGGGTTGGATACAGTTGATGCGAATCTGGAGCTCGGCTTCCCTGAGGATGCCCGCGACTATGGAGAGGCTATACAAGTGCTGCGTCTCCTTAGAACAGAGCCCGTATCCATTATTACCAATAACCCGCGTAAAGTAGAAGCATTGCGTGAAGCTGGCATGAATATCTTGAAGCGTGTGCCATTATGGGGCGATGCTTCGGTCTATAATGAGAAATATTTATCGACTAAGGTTGCGCGCTCCGGACATTATGAGCCTGAGCTAGTGATATAACGAGGATGCAACGGGCCGTCTCAAAAGGGGTTTGCTCGCTAAGGAAAAGGCTCGCATAAACAACTAAAGATTGAAAATGCATAAAAATAGCGACGCAGGACACTACCCCTGCATCGCTATTTTGCAATTTTGGTCTTTCACTTCTTTATTTGGCAAATTATAGGCAAAGGAAAGCCGCCCGACCTCCAGGCTGACCTTTATTGAGTTTTTGTCCTGCTGCACAGGTCCAAGTGTCTTCCAACTCGTCGTACGACCCATTTTTTTGTGATAGGTATTATATTTCACAAGTGCCCGTTGTTCTTCAGACTCCAGATAAGTGTAGTTTTCCTCGCTCCCATAACCTGCATCTGTAATGATCGTTCCCGGTTGACCAAGTGTAGCTTTCATTTTGTCCAAATGTGGCTTGAGACACTGCATATCGCTTTTGCGATTTAACGAGACGGCCACCACCGGGATAGGCTTTGGTAAAAAGGTTCATATCTAAGCAATTGACCGCGTCGTTGATGACGCGAACAAGATGATTTTGAGGAATGTCTTCTTGCAAGTCCTTTGGCAAAGACAGCTGATCCATGGTATATTCCTTGTACAAAAGAAGCCTCTCCTTTGTTAGTGGTTGGTCGCACTTCCATTTTAATAAGGAATGGCATCTTTTTGTTTGTCATTTACGCATTTAATTGACCGGTTAATGGCAAACGGAGCAATTTGAATGATTCTGGAGAAGCGACAGCGGTCGCTTTTGTGAAGGGATTCCTACCTTGACACGTTGATTCAAAGGAATCCCTGAGCAATGGCGATCGGAAGAACATTCAAATGCGTAGGTTGCTGCTTAACCCAAGTAAAAGGGGGCGTCCCAAAGTCATTTTAATGACTTATGGGAAACCCCCTTTATTTTTTATAGGATCAGCTGCGCAACTTGTTTCGTTCCGGAATGTCTAATGGATATGGACAAACTGGCATATAATACAAAGAGGAAGGTGGGTGGACATGAATAGGCCTATAGTAAAGAGCAGAATGCACCGATTAACGATGATTGCTATATGTGTCTTATTCGTGTGTACGGCATGCGGAAGCAAGGTAAGCGAGAACAAGCTGGCAGACGAATCGCGCAAAGCTGAAGTATCAGCTGTCGAAGAGGATGACAATCAAGATGGTCTTATTAAGCAATTCCATACCGTAGTTAAGGAAGCGAAGGAAGCCTCGGACATCGTCTCGTTCCTTAATGAGAATATAAACAAGGCGGGACAGGACAACGCCGATATGATGATCCGGGACTTGAATTCGTTCTACCAGAGCGATCAGCAAACGACTCAGGATGCTTTTTTTGAGAACAATGTTCAAGAAGCGCTGCTCGCGCTGCCTGCGCCGATTACTTCTTCGAATGCAGCAGCTATTAGTGATGAATCGATTCGCCAGCTCGTCGTGACTAAGCTTTCCGGCGGATACAAGCTTGTTGAGGTTGAAGGCTCTGTCTATCCGATCGTGGATTACGAGATGCAAAAAATTTACCGCACCTATTTGTCCGAGCCATTAATTGATTTCATTTATTTGAAGGCAGTCGAATCTAATCAAATGTCAGCTAAGGATGGCGGACTGGTTATCTCATGGGATGATCTGGCTGAGCGGACGATTATGGCGGAAGCATTCTTGCGTTATTATCCTGATTCTCCAGAGTACGAGGAGATCAAGCGGCTTTATTTGGACAGCTATTTGTCGATGTACATATTCGGGTTAAACAACACACCGGTATTCGATTATGACACATTCAGACTGCTAGATGAGGTCAGATTGAGCTATGAGAAGCTTATACAGCATGATCCGGAATCGATTACCGCAGCCACTGTGCAGAGGTTTCTAGGTGTTCTGTCGCATACCGAAGGACGTGTGTTCGAGAAGGTGAATGGTGAGCAGAAGCAAATTGCTCTTGTGAGCCAATTCCACGGGTCGTTCCGATCCGATGCAGAGGACATGCTTCGTTCTAATGACAGCGCGTCTTAGCATCCATATATCGACAAAAACCCGACAAATACTTTGCGTTCTGACCGCTTTTCAAGTATCATGGAAGATAAAAATACGAGACATAGGACTAGAAGGAGCAAGCGCATGAATTCATCGAAAACAAGCCATTGTAAAATTGTAGACTGCACGATCCGTGACGGCGGGCTAGTAAACAACTGGGATTTCAGTGTCGAGTTCGTTCAGCATTTGTACAAAAGCCTGAATGAAGCCGGCGTCGACTATATGGAAATTGGTTACAAAAACTCGCCTAAATTGCTGAAAGGTGCCGAATCCGCAGGACCTTGGCGCTTCCTGGATGACAATTTCTTGAAAGAAATTATTCCGAACAAAGGAAATACGAAGCTGTCTGCACTTGTAGATATCGGCCGTGTTGATGAGAACGATATATTGCCACGCAGCGAGAGCCTGCTTGATCTGATCCGCGTTGCTTGCTACATTCAAGATGTAGACAAAGCGCTTGAGCTGGTACAAGTATTCCATGACCGTGGCTATGAGACGACACTTAACATCATGGCACTCTCCAATGTTATGGAGAACCAGCTGATCGAAGCGTTCGAGCTGATTAAGAACAGCGTCGTTGATGTCGTGTACATCGTTGACTCTTACGGCAGCCTGAAGCCAAGCGATTTCACTTATTTGGTTGAGAAGTTCCGTACTCATCTGCCTAACAAACGTCTTGGTGTTCATACTCATAACAACATGCAGCTCGCGTTCGCGAATACGCTGATTGCTGCTGAGAACGGTGTTGAGCTTCTGGATGCTTCCGTATACGGCATGGGCCGCGCTGCAGGTAACTGCAACACAGAGCTTCTAGTAGCTGAGATTAAAAACCCGAAATACAACCTGCGTCCAGTTCTCGATATGATTGAGAAATATATGATACCTCTTCGCGAGAAAGAAGAATGGGGCTATATCATTCCTTACATGATTACAGGAATTCTCGATGAGCATCCGCGCTCGGCAATGGCTTTGCGCGATTCAGAAGACAAAGACAAGAGCGTAGATTTCTACGATCGTCTGACAACGCCTGAGATTGCCCACAGCAAGTAATAGCAAATAATAAGTCCGCCCTTATCGATGCCAGACATCAGTAAGGGCGGACTTGGTGTTCATATGAGAGACAGCAAGAGACCCATGCAGCACGTGCATGGGTCTCTTGCTGATCGTGCATTACTCGAAGGTTTTGGTCATGGTCACATGAGGAATATCCTCTTCCATGAAAATATCCGACACCGTGCGGTAGCCTAGCTTCTGGTAGAAGCGTTCCGCATGTGTCTGGCCGTTCAATTTGGCTGAAGTGAGGCCAGCTTCACGAGCGCTTTGCTCGAGCGCTTCAACGATAGCCTTGCCTAGGCCATAGCTCCGGTGCGAGCTGAGCACACATATACGCTCCAGCTTGGCTACGCCATTGACGTTTCTCCATCTACCTGTAGCTGCGGGCACTTGATCATACAGAACGAGGACATGACTTGCGGTATCATCATGCTCATCATATTCATTCTCTGCCGGTACGCCTTGCTCATCAACAAATACCCGCTTGCGAATCGAATAGGCGGCTTCCATATCTTCCTTATTCGTGATGCGTCTTGCTTCTATGGACATGCTGTGTATTCATTCCTTCCAATTCTACGTTTGCATTAAATCTCGTGAAGTTCTCCTTCTCCTCGAATAGCAGCGGCCTGATGAGGCTCGTTCGGGTGCAGATAAGCTGTACCCTCATAAGAACGGCCGTCTTGCGCCGTCACAGACAGCTTAATCTCGATATCCTCGCTCTGCCCGAACCATCGCAGCAATTCGCGGTCCGCTACGCCATTAACATCTACATACCATAATCGAGAGCCATAATTCGTAATAACCACAAGCTCTGCCGAAGTGAAAGACAGCTCGCTCGTGAGCTCTTGATAAGCAATTACGATTCTCGCTAATTGTATCGTTTCCATCGTTTATGAACCTCCATGCTTAGCCAGATGCTCTTGTCTCTGTAGGTAGGACAAGCTGCTGTGCCTGTAACGATTGTAATGTTGAACGCCTTATAATGCAACAATAGCCAAGCTTCATTCGTCTAATTGGAAAAAGATAGAGGGGGTTAAAAATATTGTTCAATCGTACGTTAGTGTTGCTGCTACTAGCCTCTCTTATGCTTCTGTGGGGCTGCTCAAGCGCCAATAATTCAGACAGAGCGGCTTCCAATCAAGGAAGTGATTCACACAATGAAGCAACGGCCAATGAGTCGTCCTCGGACAACCGTGCACCGGATGCAAGTGAGCCGATGCCGGAGGGTGAGAGAGAAGAAGAGAACGGCGGGCGTGTCTATGGCTCGAACGATGTAGAAGCCCAGGCAGGTCAACTGACAGCAGGAGAATGGGACGATCTAGCGGCGTGGGAGAAATTCGGAAATTTGCTTAACAGCAATGAAGGAGATACGAATCTGCGGCATTGGTCCTTCCTAGGCTTTAATCGACTGGAGGTAGCTGTCACAGCTAACGGCAGAGCAGTATCGGATGCTCAAGTGCAAATCAAGGGGCAGCAGGAATCGTTATGGGAAGCCCGTACGAATACAGAGGGCAGAGCTTATCTGTTCGTGAATTTGTTTGATCAGAATAACAATCGCGATGAGCGGCAAACAGGATATACCGTTGAAGTGAAAGCGGGACAGCTGAGCAAAACGTTCAGCTCCATAAGTATACCAGGCCAGGGAACACTGAAGCTTGATTTGGGAGAGGGTGCGGAGGAGCTGTCTGATCAGGTCGATGTGATGTTCGTCGTGGATACGACGGGCTCTATGGAGGATGAGCTTAATTATTTGGAAGCGGAGCTCAAGGATGTCATTACAAGAGTAGGGGAGCAGCATGCGAATCAATTGGATGTTAGGGTAAGCACGAACTTTTATCGCGATAAATACGATGATTATATCGTGAAGCCTTTCCCTTTTACACGGAATATCGATAAAGCTGTCGATCAGATTGCCAAGCAGAAGGCGCAAGGCGGAGGCGACTATCCAGAAGCTGTGGAGCAGGCGCTGAGAGATGCGGTGCATGAGCATGACTGGAGTGAAGAGGCGCGGGCTAGGCTGCTCTTTCTCGTGCTGGATGCTCCTCCGCACGATGAGGGACAGATCGTAGATGAGCTGCATGGTTTAATCGCTGAGGCAGCCTCGCAGGGTATCCGCATCATCCCAGTTGCTTCAAGCGGAGTGGATGTGGAGACCGAATATTTGATGCGCTTCTTGGCTGTTACAACAGGAGGCACTTATTTATTCCTAACCGATGATAGCGGCATTGGCGGTGATCATTTGGAGCCGGCTGCAGGCGAATATGAAGTGAAGCTGCTGAATGATCTGCTTGTTGAAGTTATTAATCGGTATGTACAGCCATGAATGAAGTGAAGGTATTCATCTACGGAACGCTGCTGCCAGGGCAGAGCAATTATCATGTGGCAGCGCCTTTCATTCTTCATTCTGAACCGGGAAGCATTGCAGCGCGGCTTGTTGATGCAGACGAAGGGCTATACCCGGCTGCCGTCAGAGATTCATGGTCGCGATTGAACCATACAGCTGTGAAGGGGCAGTGGATAACGATTAACCGTGAAGGGCTTGCGGCGATTGATCGGCTGGAGGAGTTCTTCGGGATTGAAGAGGAGAACGATTATGAACGCGTATGGATACACGACAAGGACAATCATGCCATCGAAGGCTGGGTATACGTATGGAGTGATGATCGGGGGCGCCCTTCCATTAGCGTGAACGATTGGATTGCCTACATGGCCGTGAGATCATAATGAGGAGTGTCGCTCAGGCAGACGGTCACCTGATTTCATAGCTCCAAATACGGTTATTAAAGAACCTTCCATTCCACAGAAGCGTGGTTAGGAAGGTTCTTTGGCAGGTCTGCTATTGCTGCTCATCTTCTGATTCGTAGGCGATTAATGTAATAGAGGAGCCGAATTGCTCCGTTAAGCTCTGCTCTAGCTTGCGTATGGCGTCGACTGCTTCATCTCGTCCGCTCAGCTCGGCAATTCTGTAATTACCGTCAAACATACGTATCACTTCCTTGTCTGGGCGTATAGGCGTATCTCATCCTCATCATGCTCGCAAACCGATTATCTTATACGAGGAATATCGCTCCTGCATTGTTCTTTCAATTAACGTCTAGTACACTTGAGAGGATTCATGAGAAGGACGTGAGGCTGATGCATATTGTTCCATTAAATCGTAAGCTCCTGTCATGGCGGCAATGGCTTCGTCTTGGCATGCTGCTGTTCTTCCTTACAGCAGCGGCTGCAGCCGGGCTTGCTGAATTACCGATTGCTTCCGCCTCAGAAGCAGGCAGCCACATGCATAGCGATACTATACATAGTATGGGATAGAATGGAATGACAATCAGACAAGCTGCTTCGTATATGGTTCGAACGGCGTATTATGCTGCGCTGCTCGTATCCTCTGGCTTCATGCTGTGGTTCGCTGGGCTGGGAAGCACGCATGCTGCCCATTCTCAGCGTGAAATGCTGCACCAATATAGCTTGCCAGCTCTTCGATTGCTAGTCATAGCCGTCATCTTGCATGTATTCGTACAATCGCGAGAGCTAATGGACGATGCAGCAAGGTCTGCCGGAGAGTGGCTGCAGCTGTTCACCGAGACAAGAATAGGGTTGTCGTGGACAGCAGCTCTTGTATTAGCATTCCTAGGCTTTGCAGCATGGAGGATGAAAGCGCCTGCGAAAGTCGTATGGGGTCTCCTTATAGTTGGAGCTGAGAGCTGGAATGGACATGTGCGATCACTCGGCTCCGATGAGTGGGTAGGTGTCTTTCTAGATTTTGTTCATCTGCTCTGTGCTGCTGTGTGGAGCGGAGGTCTGGTGTTCTTGCTTCTATTATGGATGGTTAATCGCCAAGAGGCAGGCAGGTTCGCAGAGCGCTTTACTACAGCTGCATGGATATCGATGGCTGTACTCGTAGTGACAGGTGTCTCAATTACCTTACTGCTGCTGCCCAGCGTTCACTATGTGAGGTATAGCTTATGGGGAACACTGCTGCTTATCAAATGTGGTCTTGTCGTCCTCATTCTCATTGTTGGCTTCATGATGAGACTTCGAGTCCGTCGCGGCAAGCTTCCGCATGCCTTTCTTCTGAAGCTGGATCTCTCTCTCATGAGCGCGGTTATCCTTATCGTTGCCGCATTCACGAATGTAAGCCCGGTCCCGAATAATGAAGCTGTTAATTACCATAAAATGGTAACGGATAAACATTTAACGGTGGTCATTACGCCGAATGAGTCAGGGAACAATCGAATAATGGTAAAAGTATGGTTTCCTGAACAGAAAGGTGCTCCTGAGTCAGTCGCTTTAACGCTATATTCTGTGGATCAGCCAGACGAAAAACCGATTCCAATTGCGCTTCAAGCCTATCAAGATGAGCAAAAGGACTCTTTTCCAGGCTTTATGAAATGGACCTATCAATCTAATACAGCACAAATTCCATTTCCCGGGAAATGGGCAGCTGAGGTTGAAATTGTCGACAATGGTGGCGTGCAATGGGAAGAAAAGATTGTATTCCGCAACTATTAATCGTGAAAGGTGATCGAGAATGCCCTACAAATGGCTGAAGTTTTTTATATTATGGATACCAACCATAACAATCGGAATATGGGAATATGTCCGGCATACCTTTCTTTTATCCTACATATCGATGGAGCTTGGCAATATTCTAGCCCCTATACTAGTATTGCTCGTAACGGTTACGCTGCTTCGCGGACTATTCGTTAAGATGGAACAGACACAAGAGGCGTTGCAGAAGGAGCGAATGATGAAGGCATCGTTCGAACAGAGGGAGCAGCTGGCGCGCGACTTGCATGATGGCATCTCGCAATCCTTATTCCTGTTGTCCGTCAAGCTGGATCGGCTGGAGCAGGCGGAGTCGAGCGAAGAGGTACAGCGAACGACTGAGCAAATCCGAGGAACCGTTAAGCATGTATATGAAGATGTTCGGCAGTCTATCGCGAATCTGCAATCCAATGTTGTCACGACAGATCCAGCTTGGATGAATGCCCTCCATACCCTTGCTGATGAAATGCTGATCAGCAGCGGTATTGAGGTTGTTGTCGATTGGCGCATCTCCGATGAGCCTCTCTCGAATAAAGGCAAGGTCGAGCTGCTCGCCATGATTCGAGAGGCTCTGATGAATGTGAGGAAGCATGCGAAGACCACCAGGGCTGTCGTTCGCTGTGTTTCTATCGATGATACTGGTATGTTCAAGTGCGAAATATCCGATAATGGGGTCGGAGCATCCGAATCTGCGATTGAGGCCAAGGGACGTTACGGTGTGAAGATGATGCGTGATCGCGCAGAGCGAATGGGATGGTCCATGAGCTTAAGGAGTATGCCGAATCAAGGTATGACCATAGAAATTATAAGTGGGAGGGAATAGCATGACAGATAATAGAACCCCAATCCGTGTATTTATCGTTGATGATCATCCGCATGGACGGGAAGGGATACGCGATATCGTGGAGACGGATCGACAGTTCGTGGTGGCCGGAGAGGCAGCAAGCGGCGAGGAGGCGCTCGCCCGGATCGATGATATACTTCCTGATCTGGTGCTTATGGACATCAACATGCCAGGAATGGGTGGTCTTGAGGCCACGCAGCAGCTGAAATTTCTATATCCTACCTTGAAGATTATTATGGTGACCGTCTCGGATGACATAACACATTTGTTTGAAGCGATTAAGCGAGGGGCTCAGGGCTATTTGTTCAAAAATCTCGCTCCGTCTGCGTGGATGGAATATCTTAGGGCAGTAGCCTTCGACGAAGCGCCGATGTCCAAGGAGATCGCTTTTCGACTGCTGCAGGAATTCTCTTCTGCGGCTAAGAATGACAGCTCAGCAGCTAAGTCGGAGCCTGAGGCTGATCACGGGAAATCGTCTACAACCCCATTGACTGTAAGGGAAAAGGATATTCTCGAACGAGTCGTTACAGGGGAATCCAATCGTGAGATCGCTAATAACTTCGGATTGTCGGAGCATACGGTTAAGAATCATTTGAAAAACATTCTGCAAAAGCTTCATTTGGATAATCGTGTCCAGCTAACTCGCTATGCCTTCGAGAAGGGACTATTGAAAAAATAAGGCTAATCAGAGTAAGCCGTTGTTGCATCAGCTGGTGCAATTGCATATAATATAGATTATTGTTGAACTATTACGTAATAAAGCTGAGATGGAGAAGAGTAAGCAGTGCTTTCGCACAGGGAGAAGATGCCGTTGATTGAGAGCATCTTCGTGAAATAAGGCTGCCCAAGTTCACTCCGGAGCAGACTCCTGAAACGCCGCAGAGGGCTGGTTATTCTGCAGTGTAAGTAGGGGAAGTCCGGTTCCCGCCGTTATGGGGCTTAAGGGATTGCACGCTTGTTGCTTCGAGGAGGAACAATGACGGCAGTCCGAATTAGGGTGGTACCACGGTTCTTTCGTCCCTTACGGGGAGAAAGGCCTTTTTTTGTTGCTTTGGAAGCGTCCCTGAGCTCTTCAGACAACAAGAGATAATAACCAGCAATACATCAAATATTTGTAAATTAATAATGGAGGCGAGACACAATGAAAGAGCGTTTGGAATCACTGCGCGTCGAAGCGCTGCAAGAGCTGCAGCAGGTTGATAATCCACAGCTGCTGAACGATCTACGTGTTAAATATTTGGGTAAAAAAGGCGCGTTAACTGAGATTCTGAGAGGGATGGGCGGACTAAGCGCTGAAGAGCGTCCAATTATCGGCCAAGTAGGCAATGATGTTCGTGCAGCTATTGAATCGGTTATTGAAGAGAAGCAGCAGGCATTCTTGCAGGCTGAGACGGAGAACAGACTTCGTGCAGAGACGATTGACGTATCTCTTCCTGGTAAAGCACTTCCTACCGGTGCTGTACACCCACTCAACAAGGTCGCTCAAGAAATTGAGGATATTTTCATTGGGCTTGGTTACACCATTGCTGAAGGACCAGAGGTGGAGACTGATTACTTCAACTTCGAAGCGCTTAACCTGCCTAAGAATCACCCTGCCCGTGATATGCAGGATTCGTTCTACATTACAGAAGATATTCTGATGCGTACGCAGACATCGCCAGTACAGGTTCGGACGATGCAGCAAATGAATGGACAGCCGATCAAGGTCATTTGTCCAGGTAAAGTGTATCGCCGCGATGACGATGATGCGACGCATTCGTTCCAATTCAATCAGATTGAAGGTCTGGTTGTTGGCCCGAATATCCGCATGAGTGACATGAAAGGCACGCTGCTGCAATTCGCACAGCAAATGTTCGGTTCACAGACGAATATTCGTCTTCGTCCAAGCTTCTTCCCGTTCACTGAGCCAAGCGCTGAGGTTGATGTAAGCTGTGCGCAATGCGGCGGACATGGCTGCCGGATGTGTAAGCATACAGGCTGGATTGAAATTCTAGGCTGCGGGATGGTTCATCCGCGTGTGCTAGAGATGGGTGGATACAATCCGGAAGAGGTTAGCGGATTCGCCTTCGGTATGGGTGTTGAACGGATCGCGCTGCTCAAATACGGCATCGATGATATTCGTCATTTCTACACGAACGATCTACGTTTCTTAAGCCAATTCGGAAGAATGTAACGGGAAAGGAAGGGGTAATAAGCGATGAAAGTATCCTATAAATGGTTGAATGAATATGTCAATCTAGCAGGCTTCACTGCAGAAGAGCTCGCTGAGAAAATGACACGCGGCGGCATCGAAATTGACGGTGTTGAGAATCGGAACAAAGGCGTAACCGGCGTTGTTGTCGGTTATGTGAAATCACGTGAGAAGCATCCGGATGCGGATAAGCTGAACGTGTGCAAGGTAGACGTTGGTACGGGTGAAGAGCTTCAAATCGTGTGCGGAGCGAAGAATGTTGATGCAGGTCAGCTTGTGCCGGTTGCTACAGTTGGAGCTAAGCTTCCAGGCGATCTTCACATTAAACGTGCGAAGCTGCGCGGCATTGAGTCGCAAGGGATGATCTGCTCAGCGAAGGAGCTGGGTCTGAACGATAAGCTGCTGCCGAAGGACCAACAGGAGGGTATTCTGGTGCTTCCAGAATCGACACCAATCGGCACGCCTATCGCTGATGTGCTTGGTCTTAATGATGAAGTGCTCGAGCTAGATCTGACGCCTAACCGCTCCGATGCCCTCAGCATGCTCGGTGTCGCTTATGAGATCGGTGCTTTGACAGGGCGCCCAGTGACTGTTCCGGAGCCAACGATTAACCATTCCGCTGAACGCACAGATAGCCATATTCAAGTGACGATTAGCGCGGAGGAGCAATGTACGCACTACAGCGCTCGTTATATTAAAGGGGTCCAAATCGGCGGGTCTCCGCTATGGCTGCAGAATCGCTTGATCGCCGCAGGCATTCGTCCGATTAATAATGTCGTGGACATAACGAACTTCGTGATGCTCGAATACGGCCAGCCTCTGCATGCCTTTGATGCTGACCAAGTAGCAAGCGGCCGTATCGATGTACGTCTTGCGAAGCAAGGTGAGACGATGGTTACGCTTGATGACCAAGAAAGACGTCTTGAGCCGCATATGCTCGTTATTACAGATGGCGAGAAGCCGCTTGCGCTTGCAGGCGTTATGGGCGGAGCGAATTCCGAGGTAACCGAGCAAACGGTCAACATCCTGCTCGAGTCAGCAAGATTCGACGGAGGTACGGTTCGCAAAACCTCTCGTCAGCTTGGACTTCGTTCAGAGTCGAGCATTCGCTTCGAGAAGGAAGTAGATCCAAGCAGAGTCATTCCTGCGCTGAACCGTGCGGCTTCGCTTATTGCTGAGCTTGCTGACGGGCTTGTGACGGAAGGCATCGTTGAAGCGGCTACTGCTGACGTTAAGCTATTGGCTATCGATATTACGCTAGACAAAATCAATCGTTATCTTGGAACGGAGCTCTCCACGCTGGAGGTTCAGACGATCTTCGAGCGGTTGAGCTTCGGTTACAGCGTTAGCGATGCAGGGCAATTCACTGTGAATGTACCAACACGCCGCGGTGACATTACACATGATGTTGATCTCATTGAAGAAGTCGCTCGTCTGTATGGCTATGACAATATTCCGACTACGCCTATCCATGGGGATCTGACGCCTGGCGCGCTGAGTAAGCCGCAAGCGATCCGCCGCGAATTGCGCCGGAGATTGACTGATTCTGGTCTGCATGAGGTCATTAGCTATTCATTCACGTCACCGGATCGCACAGGCCTGTTCCCTGAATTGTCTGGCACAGCTACGAAGGCGATTAAGCTGGCAATGCCAATGAGCGAGGATCGCAGCGTTCTGCGCACGACGTTGATCGCACAATTGCTGGAGACAGCTGCCTATAACCGCAATCGTAAAAATGAATCCGCGGCTGTATTCGAGATCGGGAGTGTCTTCCATACCGACGAGGAGCAGCTTACGAGACTGCCGCAGGAGAAGCATCGTTTCGCTGCTCTGCTGACGGGCAACCGCACAGAGGGGCAATGGAACCGCAAGGCTGTGGCCGTTGACTTTTATGATGCAAAAGGAATTCTCGAGACGGTGTTCGATGTGCTTGGACTAACCGCTCGTGTACGCTATGAATCTGCACAGCCGGCGAACTTCCACCCGGGAAGAACAGCGGCGGTCGTTATTGACACTGCACATGGTGCTGAGACTATCGGATATGTTGGACAGCTGCACCCGACACTCCAGCATGAGAACGATCTAGCTGACACTTACGTGATAGAGATTGAGCTCGATGAGCTGTACCGGCTTGCTGATTCTGACATTGCATATCGTGTATTGCCGCGCTATCCGGCTATTAGCCGTGACATTGCAGTGGTGCTCGATCGCATGGTTCCGGCAGCGAAGCTTACGGCTTCTGCATGGGAGACGGCAGGCGAGCTGCTGGAGTCTGTTAAGGTGTTCGACGTGTACACCGGTGAGAAGCTTGGTGACGACAAGAAGAGCGTAGCTGTAGCACTTGTATACCGTCATGCAGAGCGTACGCTGACTGATGAAGAGGTTACGGAGCTGCATAGCAAGGTTGTTGCTGAATTAGAACAATCTTTTGCAGCAGAATTGAGAAAGTAGGCAGGAAACCTTCAAAGCCGCATCGAAATAGTTCCTTGAGAACTTTCGATGCGGCTTTTTTGCATTGCAAAGGGACAGTCCAGCGGGTTGCAGCCAATACCCAGCCTTGAACAATCCGGTCTGCGGATACGGGCAAGGACTACTAACTGATTCATTATGCTTAGCACCTAAGAGACGCGAGATAGACAATTAGGAGGATACCCTTGAATGGAAACTGACCAAACTGTCGTAACAGTTGATATATACGGAATTCAATATAAGCTCAAAGGCCATAGCAATGTGGAATATATGAAGCGGGTTGCCAGTGCAATCGACGAAAGTATGAAAAAGCTGGCGAAAGGACATCCGCGGCTGGACATGCCTAAGCTGGCGGTTCTTGCTGCTGTCCAGATTACGGAAGAAGTGTTCCGTCTGCGTAGGGAGAACGATACGCTTCATGATGCGGAAGCGAAGCGGCTTATTCTCGCTGAGCAGCTGGAGGAGGCTGATCGTGTAACAGCAGGGCTGCGCAATGATCTGGAGGCTCTGTCCGTGAAGGCCAAATCAGATTTGGCAGAGCGGCAGGCTGCATTCGATGAGGAGCTGGCAGCGCTGAAATTGTCGGCAGCGGAGGAGCTTTCAGCGAAGCTGGCGGAAGCATCAGAGCTGCTTGCGCTTCAGGAATCTGAAGCCAATGAGCAGCGAGAGCGGGCTGCAGAGGAGCTGGAAGCGCTGCGGGCACAGCTGACAGCTCTTGCGACGAAGTCTGCACAGACGATAGCTGAGCTCGAAACGAAGTCGGCTAAGGAATTGGAGGAGCAGGAGGCAAGGTCATCTGAAGCCTTAGCTGAACTGGAAGCGAGAACGGCGGAAGCGTTAGCGGAGCAGGAGGCAAGAGCGGCAGGGGAGCTGGCAGCACAGGAAGGCATGTGGTCTGAGGCACTGGCGGAGCAGGAAGCGAAGTCCGCACAAGCATTGGCTGAGCAAGAAGCGAAGTTGGCTCGCCTGCTGGCAGGGAAGGATGCGAAGCTCGCACAGACGCTGACAGAGCAGGAGGCGAAGTCGGCGCAGGCGCTAGCAGAGCAGGAGGCGAAGTCGGCGCAGGCGCTAGCAGAGCAGGAGGCGAAGTCGGCGCAGGCGCTAGCAGAGCAGGAGGCGAAGTCGGTGCAGGCGCTGGCGGAGCAGGAGGCGAAGGCGGCGCAGGCGCTAGCGGAGCAGGAAGCGAAGTCGGCACAGGGGCTAGCGGAGCAGGAAGCGAAGGCGGCGCAGGCGCTAGCGGAGCAGGAAGAGAAGCTCGTTGAGGCGCTGGTCGAGCAAGAAGTGAAAGCAGCGGAGCTGCTGGCAGAGCAAGGGGCAAGGTCCGCACAGCTGCTATCCGAATTGGAAGCTAAGTCTGCAGAGGCTCTGGCAGAGCAGGAAGCGCAGTCTGAACTGGCGTTAGCGGAGCAGCAAGCTGCGGCAGCGCAGGCTGCGGAAGCATTGTCGAAGGTTGAGCTGGAACGTGCGGAGCTTGAGAGAAGCTGGCTCGGCAGATGGGAGCAGCGCGAGAAGAAATGGCAAGAAGCAGCGGCTGCCGCAGCGGATGAAGCACAGCGGGTCACAGCTGAGCTTGAGCAGCACTGGCAGGAGCAGATCTCGAAGCTTGAGGAGGCTCTGAAAGCAGACCTAGAGCGCAGACGTAATGGCTGGCTGGAGGAAAGAGCCCGTCTTATGGCACAAGCAGCGGATATTCAGCTTGGCTGGGATAAGGACAAAGAAGCGATGGAGCAGCGCATTCAGACAGCAGATGATCATCTGATGCAGGCGATGGAGCAAGAGGAAGCACTGCGGGCTTCCATTCTGGCGCTTACGCAGCAAGGGCAGGAGCAGGAGAGCTTATTGGTAGAATCCCTTAAGCATACCTCAGAGCTGCAATTGCAGGTCGAGCAAGCGTCCGAGAAGGTACAGCAGTTGGAGCGTCAGATTGCAAGGCAGCTGGAACAGAAGGCGGCAGCACAGGCCGAGGAAGAAGTCCTCATAGAGAAGCTTACAGCACTTGAAGGCCAGTACGAGCAGCTGTTGAATGAGCTGGCGGGCCAGAAGCAGCAATTTGACCAAGAGCGTGATAAGCTGGAGCGTCTTCACGCAGAGCGCTATAGTGAAGTGGCGCAGAAGCTGGAAGAGCAGGAGCGACTATTCGCGGAACAGCTGGAGCAGCTGGAAGAAAAGCAGCTTGAGCAGGAGCTGCTGCATGAAGAAGAGCAGCAGATTGTTAAGCGTGAATTGCAAGAGAAGCTGGAATTGTTAGAACGTAAGCAGGAGCAAGAGCGACAGTACGAGAAGAGTGTCCAGGAGCTGAGGGCAAGCCTTGCTGAACAGGAGAAGCAGCAGCAGACAGCAAGGCGTGAGTATGAGGAGCAACATCAGAGTCAGCTGCTTCAGCATGAAGAGGAGCTCGCTGTACTTGAGCGCAAGCGCAATGAACTCCAACATCAGCTAGAGCATGACTTCCATGAG
This sequence comes from Paenibacillus xinjiangensis, assembly GCF_059686975.1. Lineage (NCBI taxonomy): Bacteria > Bacillati > Bacillota > Bacilli > Caryophanales > Paenibacillaceae > Paenibacillus > Paenibacillus xinjiangensis. The sequence goes on from NZ_JCAALS010000001.1 coordinate 77,619, forward strand.
AAGGCTGAAATGCTGCAGTTGCAGCATATGGAGCAGTATGATCAATTAGAGATTCGACACAAAGAGCTGGAGCGCGAGCTGGATAAGCTGCAAGAAGACAGTAAGCAACGGTTAGAACAGCAGAAGCAGAAGCTGGAAGAGCAATATGCAGCTAATCAGCAGGAAGCAACGCAGCGTTATGAAGCGCTCAAGCAGAAGCACGAAGAGGAGCACAGCTCCTTATCTGCTCAATTGTCAGCGCTGAAGGATACGGTGGATGATGCAGAGCTGCGGGAGCTGGAATACAGCGAGAAGCTTGATACGCTTGCACAGCGGGAGCAAGAATTAACGCAGCAGCTGGAATGGACAGCTGCAAGAGAACGAATTGCAGCACAGCAGCTCGAAGCTGCGGCTGCCCGTGAGCGTGATCTAAGCGAGCGACTCCAATCTGAGCATCAGCAGCTGGAGCAGGTGAAGCAAGAGATAGAACGTCTCGCAGCGGTGGAGCAGGAGCGAATAGAAGCGGAAGCTGAGTTGCAAGAGCTGCTTCTAGCTGCTCAATCTGAAGCTGCGGCTGCCTCACATCTCAGCGGATTGAGTGATGAGCGCAGACAATTGCTTGAGCAAGAAAGAGACGAGGCTGCCGAGCATGCGAACCGTATACGGGAAGAGCATCGCTTGCTGGCTGACAAGCATGAGAAGCTTGTGCAGGAATATACGAAGCTTCAGACGGAATATAATGAGTGGATCGAATTGATCGAACAGAGCTAAGACAGAAGCAGAAGAAGCCCGCAGTTTCCCTTCTTGATCAAGGGAGCCTGTGGGCTTCTTCTATTCGGCCTTTATCGTATAAGTAGAGAATGCTAACCATAGCTCACTATCGTTCCCGTTGGACCACCTGGAGGAAGGCTGGCGAGACGTATTAAGTCAGGTGTTACAACGATGGGATCTTTGCCGGTTGCATGCATTTCTGTGCGTAAAGTTCCAGGGTTATATAGATTCACCAATATTCCATGCTCGTGCTCTTCATCCGCTAACGTTCTTGTCAATGATTCCAAGCCAGCCTTGGCAGCACTGTATGCGGCATATCCGCCAGCTCCATTCCAAGAAAGCCCAGAGGTGATGTTAATAATTCGCCCATACCTGGCATGTCGCATAACAGGAAGAACTGCTTTTGTAAGCAAAAATGGCCCTGTTAGATTAGTCGCTACCTGCGAATGCCATTCTTCGGAAGAAAGCTCTAATACGGAGCCCGGCTCATAGACCGCTGCATTATTGAGGAGAATATGAACAGCACCCCATTCAGCCAGCACCTGCTGCACCGCCTCTTGAATTTGATCCTCCTGAGTAATATCGGTAGGAATCACAAGTGTATCGCGTCCAGTCTGTGCTTTGATCAGCTGGCTCGTTTCTTCAAGCTTGTTCTGACGTCTCCCGAGTAAGGCGATTTGAGCCCCTTCCTTCGCAAAAGAAAGGGAGGCTGCTCTTCCCAGCCCACTGCCTGCTCCGCTAACAATAGCAATACGACCGTTCAATAAGCTCATTTTGTTTCCTCCTTCAGGGTTTGCCATGGTAAGCATAGGCTGCGGTTCGCAGGGTATCCAAGGTCCTAATGTGCAATCATGTATGAAGAACATATTAACAGAGGGTGGGAGGAAGGGGAAGGTCTCGCAGTATCAGTCTTTTTTGCGTATTTGCAAAGTGATTATTATATTTCCATTCCAAGCAGCCAGCAGCATCTAGAAGGTTATACTGGAATTTATACAGTTGAATCCTGCTTTAGTACAGCTATATATCGACATGAAAAATCCCCTTGCTCCTCCCGAACACGGAAAGACCAAGGGGATGCTTCGAGCTTAATGTAGTAGACTATTCTACAATAAGCTTGGATTTCATTTGAGAATGCCCTGTTCCACAAGGAACGTTGCATATGATCTCATACTCGCCTGCTTCCAGTGTAACTGTCTTTGAGGCGTTGTTGGCAATTTTGACATTGCCGCCCTTAATTTCAATCCCGTGCACGCCTTCAGTGGACTCGAGCTTCATTGCGACAGGCTCGCCTGCTTTGATCTTGTATTCTGTGGAATCGAATTCCCAGTTCGTCGCCTTAATGACGACTTCCCCGCCAGCAGAGCCGGCATTCGTAGCACCATCATTCGTGCCAGCGTTCGTGTTGCCAGCTTCATTATTACTTTCATTTGCAGCTCCGCAAGCTGCAATAACGAATACCAAACATAATGTAGCGGCAAATAACAGCCACTTTTTCATTGCTCTTATACTCCTCCCTTCTTTGGTTATTTAGATTCATTTTCCTCATAGCTTGTATCAACGCTATTGTACCGTATTGCCAAGCTTCATGCAGTGACAGTCTGGTGACAAAATATTGAAGAACATAAGCTATGGGATGTCCGCCACTGCCTAGTTTCTGTGCCGATCACCGCTGCGAGCGGTATCATAGGGAGTGCTGACCGGGATGAATAAGTCAATGATCCCGATAACCAGAGCGGCGAGAATCGCTCCTAGCCAAGTAACGGATACCCCGCCAACGATGAACTGAGCGATCCATATGACGACAACACTGGCAATGAATCCGACGATGCCCCGTCCGAAGGGCGTGACCCTTTTGCCAAAAATTCCTTCAATTATCCAACCAAGAGCGGCAATGACAAGCGCAAGGAAAAAGGCGCTCCAGAAACCGCCGACACTAAATTGCGGGACGATCCAGCCAACCACCATTAGTACGATGGCTGAGACGATAAAACGCACGACATGACCGAGAAAACTCTTCATGAACAATCCTCCTTATCGACTGTGAAGGCTAAGCTTGCGTATATTTCATTTCTATTTTGACCAGATTTCATTAAAACATGTATATCCCTGTTGAGTTCACCGTGCATCCAGATCATTGTTCGGCTATAATATAAAGGCGAGAGGAGTGTTAGCTTGGATAGTAAAATATTATCAACACTTGAATTTCATAAAATAAAACATAAATTAGAGCAGCATGCTGCAACTTCATTAGGAAAAATGGAAGTCCAGCGTCTCGAACCAGTTACAGATTTGGAGACGGTCAAGCTCATGCTTCAGGCGACTGATGAGGCTTACAAAGCGGACAGACTGAAAGGCAACGCACCTTTTGGCGGTATCGTTGATATAAGCGCATCTCTGCACCGTGCTCGTATCGGTGGAACTCTCAACCCAGTGGAGCTTCTCGATATTGCGGCTACTGCAAGAGGGGCTCGGCGCGTCAAGAAGCATCTCGACATTCTGCATGAGGATGATCCAATTCCACTTCTGCACCAGACCTCGGAGGAGCTGTCGGAGCATAAGCCCTTGGAGGATGCGATATTCGATTGCATCGATGATCAGGGCGAGGTAATGGACAGCGCAAGCCCTCAGCTTGCTTCCATTAGAAGAGAGCTCCGCAGCGGTGAGTCACGTATTCGTGAGAAGCTGGAGCAAATGATCCGGTCGTCCTCTGTTCAAAAAATGCTGCAGGATGCTATCATAACGCTTCGTAATGAACGGTATGTTATTCCCGTGAAACAGGAATACCGTTCTCATTTTGGCGGAATTGTCCATGATCAGTCTGGGTCTGGAGCGACCTTGTTCATCGAGCCGGAAGCGATGGTTACAATGAACAATAAGCTTCGCGAGCTGAAGGCAGGAGAGCTGCGCGAGATTGAGAAAATATTGCAGCAGCTGACCGCTCAAGCGGCCGAGCATGTAGAGGATCTGCTCTATACGCTGGAGCTTCTGGGAAGATTGGACTTTGCCTATGCCAAAGCGCGCATGGCTCATGAGATGCGTGCAACGCTGCCGCGAATGAATGATAGAGGCTTCCTTAAGCTGAAGCTCGGCCGTCATCCGCTTATTGCGGCGGACAAAGTCGTACCACTTGATGTTGAGCTTGGCAACAACTATACGGCCATAATCGTAACGGGACCGAATACGGGTGGTAAAACCGTATCGCTCAAAACAATCGGACTGCTCAGCCTGATGGCGATGTCTGGTTTATTCGTGCCAGCCGAGGATGGCAGCCAGCTATGTGTATTCGACGCTATCTATGCTGATATTGGCGATGAGCAGAGCATTGAGCAAAGTCTCAGTACATTCTCAAGCCATATGACGAATATTATTCGAATTCTGAAATCGATGACCTCCAAAAGCTTGGTGCTTCTCGATGAGCTCGGCGCAGGTACAGACCCGGCGGAAGGCTCTGCCTTAGCTATTGCCATCTTGGAGCATATTCACCACCTCGACAGCCGGATCGTAGCTACTACGCATTATAGCGAGCTCAAAGCCTTCGCATATAACCGCAAAGGCATCATTAATGCGAGTATGGAGTTTGATGTTGCCACATTAAGCCCAACGTATCGCCTGCTCGTAGGGGTGCCTGGCCGAAGTAATGCATTCGCGATAGCAGAGCGTCTAGGACTTGATAGCAGCATTATAGATCACGCACGCGGAGAAGTAAGCGAAGAGGATCAGCGCGTCGAGAACATGATTGCTTCTCTTGAGGAAGATCGGCTTAGCGCAGAGTCCGAGCGTATGACTGCGGAGTCTCTACGCAAAGAGATGGAAGCGCAGCGTACTCGCCATGAGAATGAGCTGCGGCGCTTCGAGGACCAGCGCGATAAGCTGCTGCTGAAGGCACAGGAAGAAGCTCATGAGGCCGTTGCCAAAGCGCGGCGCGAAGCCGAGCAGATTATTGCTGATCTGCGCAAGCTTGCGCTTGAAGAAGGTGCTTCGGTCAAGGAGCATAAGCTTATTGAAGCAAGGCGCAGGCTGGACGAAGCAGCTCCAGAGCTAACGAAGAAGAAGCGGGCTTCAGCTGGCTCCGCGGTGAAGAAGCCAGCGAAGATTGGAGCAGGCGATGAGGTTATGGTCTATAGCCTTAATCAGAAAGGAATCATTATAGATATTAGTGGTTCCGATGCTACCGTACAGCTCGGTATCATGAAGATGAAGGTAGCTCTGGATGATCTTGAGCTGCTCAAGCAGCAGACCGTTCTGAAGCAGCAGCAGCCGAAGCAGGGGGCAACGCTGAAACGCTCGAAGGAAGAGAACGTCAAGCTTGAGCTTGATCTTAGAGGCACGAACCTGGAGGAGGCCATTATGGAGGTTGATCGTTTCCTTGACGAATCCTACTTGGCAGGCATGGGACAGGTGCATATCATCCATGGCAAGGGGACGGGAGTTCTGCGGACCGGTATCCAGCAATATTTGAGAAAGCATAGTCTTGTGAGGACCTACCGATTAGGAGAATATGGGGAAGGCGGCGCTGGTGTAACGGTAGCAGAGCTGAAATAAGCTCTGCTCATAGCTACTAGACGCCTCCACTTCTGTATGGGGAGTGATTAAAGATGGAGAATGAAATCGATCGATTGCTCAGCAACTCTTATGCGGCATCCCTAGTATATGTGTCGCTTGTCGTTCTATCGTTAATCGTATTCTTGTCCTTATTCGAGCTGGTTACCCGCTATAACTGTTGGCAAGAAATTAAGAAGGGCAATCTAGCGGTTGCTATGGCAACGGGCGGGAAAATTTTTGGGATATGCAATATTTTCAGGTTTTCTATTGAGGCGAATGACTCTGTATACCAAAGCTTGATATTCGGTGCATTTGGGTTTGTTATACTGCTCGCAGCTTATTTTCTGTTCGAGTTTTTGACTCCTGTCTTTCGGATTGATGAAGAGGTTGCTAATGACAATAAGGCCGTTGGCTTCATTGCAATGATTATCTCGATAGCTCTGTCTTATGTAATTGGGGCTACGGTGACTTTGTAGGTTAGGGAGGCAGAGCGTGAAGTATTTATGGGGAATTCTGCTGGTATGCTCGGTTATCTTTTTTGCGCTGGGAATTATGTATGTCATGAATAATTAAGTGGAGGGTTTAATAGATGGAAGAGCAAACGATATGTCCTTGGTGTTCCTCAGAAATTATATGGGATGAGGAGCTTGGACCAGAGAAGCATTGTCCGCATTGTGACAATGAGCTTAGCGGCTACCGGACGATGCAAATCGGTTTGGGTGATGAGCAAGATGAACAGGCCGAAGTGAAACTCAATGAGCAGCAGTGGGATGAAGAAGAGGATGAGGATTCTTACAACAATAGCGATAATCTAGATCCAGCGAACGGTTTCATTGGCCGAAATTTGTCTCGCATTGCGGCGGAGGGCAAACTTCAGCAGGTGATTGATATGCAAGAGGAAGTACCAGAATGCCCTTCATGCAGAGAGTATATGCTTGAAGCAGGGGAGCAGACGATTGAGGGGCAGTTCAAGCCAACGATTCATACAGCAGTAGGGCAGCCTCTTCTGCAGACGCCTTTCCGTGTGAAATGGTATGTATGTCCTTCTTGCTTCACCACTTCAAGTGTTCTCAGCAGTGAGGATCGGAATCACATGCTTGAAGCGCTCGCTCCGAAAGAATAGGGCAGCAGGATATGGAAGCCTAGGAAAGGCATGTGCTTAGCCTTTTTAGGGAATGTTACACAACGTATTTCATTCGGGATTCATTGTATGATTCCTTGAGGGGGAATTCGTTCTGGAACATGGCAAATATCCTGCAGCTGCGGCCTCAATACGAGGAAGAAGGGATTCTACTCGTAAGGTAGATGGAGCATTAGGCTCGCAAGCTGTTCTATTATTGACGGTACAAGCACTCTTCGGAATAGCGAATGCCCTGTCAGGGACATTTGTTCCTGTATACCTGTGGAAAGCTAGCCAATCTTACCTGTTGATAGGCTGGTATGCATTCGGACAATATGCCACAAGTGGATTAACCTTCTGGCTTGCTGGCAAATGGGTGAAGGAACATAACAAGATGAACAGCCTCCGTCTAGGCATCGTGCTGTCGGGGGCGTTTTATTTCACTGTACTTATGCTAGGGCAGCAGGCGACGACATTCGTATTCCCGTTAGGCATGCTTAACGGCATGGCACTCGGGTTTTTCTGGATTGCCTTCAACGTTGTATACTTCGAAATTACCGAGCCGGATAATCGAGACCGCTTTAACGGCTGGGCCGGACTGCTCGGCTCAGTAGCCGGCATCATTGCCCCTTGGACCTCAGGCTTTCTCATCACGAGGATGCATGGAGAACGCGGCTATCAGTTGATTTTTACACTGTCGCTCGTGATCTTTGCAATAGGAGTCGTCTTCAGCTTCTGGCTGAAGAAAAGAGAGGAGCAGGGTGAACGCTATAATTGGCGACATGGGATTGCGCAGCTGACCGAGCGTGGCAATCCATGGAGACGGATGTTCCCGGCTATTGTATCCCAAGGTGTTCGCGAAGGGGTCTTCATGTTCCTAGTCGGTCTCACTGTCTATATCGCTACCTCCAATGAAAGCAAGCTGGGCAATTACACGCTCATCACTTCATTGGTGGCATTAATCAGCTTCTTAATCGTGGGTAAAAGATTAAAGCCGCGCAATCGGAAGCTATCCATGCTGATCGGAACGATTATGCTTGGAGTTGTCATCCTGCCGCTGTTCTGGAAAGTCAGCTTCGGTACGCTGTTGTTGTTCGGAATAGGAACCTCACTATTTATGCCGCTCTACATTATTCCGATGACCTCAAGAGTATTCGATCTGATTGGACAAACAGAGCAAAGCGCCAAGGAGCGGGTGGAGTTCATCGTACTGCGTGAGGCGGGGCTTACACTGGGCAGAATTATCGGATTATCCTGCTATCTCGTGTTATTATCTTACAATTCCACTCCATCAGCTATCGTATGGCTCATGTTCGCCGTAGGTATCGTCCCGATTGTTGGCTGGTGGCTGATGAGGCCTTTTCTAACCGTAAGTCAAAGAGAAGGCTCATAAAATAGATCCGTTAGGTTAGGAGATCGACTATGCGTATTGTATCGAGTGTTACTGAATTGATTGGTGAGACACCTGTCATTAAGCTGAATAGGCTGACTGAGGCAGGAAGCGCGGAGGTGCTTGTGAAGCTGGAGCGCTTCAATCCAAGCGGCAGTGTGAAGGACCGTGCCGCATCCTCACTTATACAAGCTGCGGAACGCAGCGGACATATTAAGGCAGGAAGCACAATAATTGAACCAACCAGCGGCAATACGGGCATCGGACTTGCGATGAATGCCGCAGCCAAAGGCTATAAGCTGATCTTGATCATGCCAGACAACATGTCTGCTGAGCGAATTAAGCTGCTTCAAGCTTATGGAGCAGATGTCGTGCTTACACCTGCAGCGGAGCGTATGCCGGGTGCGATCCGCAAAGCAATGGAGCTGCAGAAGCAAATCCCTGGCAGCTACATTCCGAATCAATTCGAGAATCAAGCGAATCCGGATATTCATCGTGTAACGACAGCTGCCGAAATTATAGAGCAAACGGAAGGCCAGCTGGATGCTTTTGTAGCAACCTCCGGTACAGGGGGGACGATTACAGGTACGGGCGAGACGCTGAAGGCAGCGATTCCGGGCTTGCATGTGACCGTCGTTGAGCCGCTTGGCTCGCCGGTACTGTCTGGAGGAGAACCAGGGCCCCACAAGCTTGTCGGCACAAGTCCAGGATTCGTTCCTGCTATATTGAATACATCCGTATATGATGAGATTATTCAGGTATCTGATGAAGATGCCCTACAGACGATGCGCAGTCTAGCCCGACTGGAAGGACTTCTGCTAGGTCCTTCATCGGGTGCGTCTGTATGGGCTGCAATGCAAGTGGCTAGAAGGCTTGGCGAAGGCAAACGGGTATTATGCATAGCTCCGGATACAGGAGAGAGATATTTGAGCATGGATATTTTCTAGAATAAGCTTGAAGCCCTTTAAGCATTCCATGCTTTTAGGGCTTCTTTTATGAGCGTACGTCTTTCTCTGACATAGTTAATAATAAAGGCTGGTTCGCCGAGATACGTATGGAAGCTGCTCTTGCGTGTGTAGTCGTTACGAATGGCTGGTGTAATTCGGTCATACATGGCCGTGACGACCGCTTCGATCTGCTCCTCGGTGAACTTCGTTCGTAACAGCCGAGTAATGATGCTGCGATAACGTCTGCGGCAGCTAGCGAAGGAGAAGAGCTTATCTGTGAGTCTGTTGTAGCCCTGCAATCGAACAAGATCACTGCCGCAAGGTCTGCCGTAGCAGTTACGTCCCCAAGTGCCTTCATAGTCCCATGGTATGATACGGTATTTGCCAGTCAGCTTATGCTCATACAGCGCGTAATTCTGATCGAAGCCATCATAATTCCCCGTTAATACAGCACCGGCAAGCCACAGCAAATATTGATTCACATCCAGTCTTTTGGCAGTAAGCGTCCCTAAGCTTTTGCCAGACAGTCGATTAATGTTGCGGACGAAGCTGACAAGGCGAAGCTTGGTCTTGGAATACCCTTGGACAATCTCATAGCCGTCTAACAAGGATTGTTTGGTTGTGTTGGAGATAGGATCAATCAGACTGAAATCAGCACTGTCGTTGACAGCATACACGATTGAACGATACGAAATTCCTCTTTTTTTGAAGAAACTCCGGTCGACGGCCTCGATCTCTAAGTAAACACCTTGTGTAATACCATTTATCTCAACCTCTATATGTTTGGTTTCCGGTGACGGTACTCCGATCTGGTTGAAGAAATGGAAGGACAATGCATTGCGGATCATGGAAGGGTCATCAAATTCGGCGTTCCAATGATAGGTTTTCCCTCCAATAACTCTTACCTCATAAGACTTCTTGCTATAGCCTAGAGTGTGACCGCCCCGATAGCCGAACTTGGCTGAATAGGTTTTGTTGCCGATCTCAAGCGTTACCGTCTTGAATGTTTTACTCCAAGCATCCTGCTGCAGCTCTTCTAGATCTGCCTCACTAATGCTGATTTTTCGAATTGGCAGTTCCTCCATGATGAGTCCCACCCCTCGGGCAAAAGATCAAGCCTATCGTCAGACGACAGGCTTTTTTGTGTTTATTTACCCTATTCCGACTATAGGCGGAGTGACACCATTTTTTTATATAGCTCCCGTTGCGATCACATAGGTGACTCTATGAAATTCGTATAGGTTCATACCTTATTGTCGAATAAATAGATATTAATCTAGTACCTCTTATATACGGGATACATATAAATATATTACAAATCGTCTTCCATGACAGATGAACTGAATAAAGTACTGGAGGGATGCTTGCTAGATTAAGTTGATAGCATTACTAGACTTCATCGTCCACTGTCAGGTAGTCATAGGAAACGAATTAACAACCACTTAATGGAGGGATTTACTAATGAATTACTGCTGCAATTACTGGAATGCTAACCAAGGTCACAGCTGCAAAGATAAAAGCCACAGAAGCCACAGAAGTCACAGAAGCAACAGAAACCAAGGGAACACAGTTGAAGTAGACACGAAAACGTATTTAACTAATCTAGTTGGTCAAACGGTGAAAATTAACCGCGGAGGCCCTGAATCCTTCCAAGGTAAGATGCTGGCTGTAAAAAGCGATTACCTCGTACTAGATAACGTTGAAGGAATTGTGTATGTAAGTACTAGCCACGTAAAAAGTATTACGGATATGCCAAGCAATGGCAGTGGCGGACGTCAGCGGGATGTCGTTAATGCTTCGAACTTCAATGGCGTTATTAGAGGCTTGAATCAAAAGTTCGTTCAAGTGAACTGGGGCGGCCCTGAGAAAGTAGAAGGCTTCCTCGCAGAGGTTGGCAATGAATCGATCCTGTTGGTATTCAATAAAGAGGTAATGCAAATTCCATTGTTCCACATCAAAACAATCAAAGAAGCAGGCAGCAAATCAGGTGGCAACAAGTCCGGAAACAACAACAATAACAACAACAAATCGAACAACAATAAATCCAACAAAAACAACAATAAATCAAATAGCAAAAATAACAACAAGAGCAATGCCGGTGGCAACCGTTCTGGAGGCAGCCAAAGTGGCGGACGCTCAGGTGGTCAAGGTCGCGGTGCAAACGCGGCTACGAAATCAACTTCTTCCAAACGTTCGATGAAATAATGCTGATAGAATTGCCGGGCATCGGCGGCTTCCCGCTTGTGCCCGGTTCTACTATCAAGTCAATAAGACGTCGGATGAAAGGAGGTTGATCGTATGAAAAACCGTCATCCGCTGCTGGACCAGCAGGTCGAGTTAGAGATTTCAGGCAAGATGACGCCTATACGTGGAAAGTTGATTGAATTTGGCCAGGACATATTAGTTATTCATAATGGAACCCAGTTTTTTTATGTGCCGCTTATTCATTTGCAGCAGCTGCGAATATCATCTTCTGATGACGTAATAGCGGAAGTGCTGGAGATGCCTATTGAGCCATTCAATGATCCGATATCCTACCGTAAAATTCTCATGAATGCCAAAGGCATGTTCTCCGAAATTTATATCTCAGGCAACCAGTCTATCCATGGATATCTGACAACGGTAATGAATGACTTCTTCGTTTTCTATTCACCGGTGTACCATACTGTCATCATTTCGTTGCATCATTTGAAATACTTGATCCCTTATAATCCCAACGTTACCCCTTATGCGCTGACCCCAGAGCAATTCCCATTGAAGCCTTCTCCTATAACCTTATCCAGAACGTTCGATCAACAATTACGCAAATTAATCGGAGAGTTTGTTGTACTGGATTTGGGTGAGAATCCGAATAAGACCGGTGTATTAAAGAGTGTAGACCAGAGCATGATTGAGCTTGCTAATGCAAGCGGCAATTCTGTATTTCTCCATTTCGACCATGTGAAAACGGTCCATATCCCTTAACGTGAATGGCCTTCCTTCCGCTGCTAAGCGAGTCGGAGGGCATTTTGCGCTGCATGGGATGCATTACTTTTCTAGGCGAGGGGAAAGCTGGAAGAAAAGGATGGAGGTGCAGCGATGTCTACAACAATAATCAAGCCATTTGGGCTATGGCCAGTCGTTATGATGACGATTCTTACGGTCGGCCTTATTAATCATGTTATTGTTATTCCGTTATTGCTTGATGCTGCGCATCGTGATGCTTGGCTATGCGTTCCTGTATCGCTCATTATCGCGCTGCCTATTGCGGCATTCCCTCTGCATCGAGTACTCATTCAACTGAAAGGGAAGCGGCTTGATGAATGGATGAGCGGGAGGGCACCGCGATTTGTTTCCTGGATAGCTATGACTATCATTCTTATCATGATGCTTATAGTGGCATTCGGTGCGCTAATCGATGTCGTTTCGTGGACCTCAACGACTTATTTGCCCAAAACACCTCCAATTGTAACGGCTGTTGTCTTCTGCAGTGTCTGTTTATATGCAACGATATCAGGTCTAAGAACCATTGCCTATGTGTCCTGTATTCTACTGCCTCTGGTCGTCGTTCTCGGAGACTTTGTCATGTCAGCCAACATGCCTGCGAAGGACTATCATTATTTGATGCCGATTCTCGAGCAGGGTTTCTCACCTGTACTCAAGGGGGCCATGTACAGCTTAACCGCGTTTATGGAGCTAACGTTTCTATTGCTTATTCAGCATCATCTTCGTGGAAGGTTCAAGAGATGGCATCTTGTAGGTCTAACGGTATTTCTTATGCTGTTGACGATTGGCCCTACGATGGGAGCAATTACGTTATTTGGACCAATGGAATCCGAATTGCTGCGTTTCCCGGCTTTTTCACAATGGAGGATGGTTAAGATTGGAAAATACTTTGAGCATGTTGATTTTTTTGCCATATTCCAATGGTTGTCTGGAGCGCTTATTCGAGTATCCGTAACGATGTACCTCATTCTGGAATATGGACCTTTGCACAAGCTCAAACGTCCGTGGATCGGGTCCACATTTCTATTCATCTTATTGGTTATTGCTACTTACTTCATGCTCAAGAACTTGCTCATTTATAAGAAGGTAATCGTGTACTATTTTTCTTATGGATGGATGTTCTTGTTAGCTATATTGCTCCTCTTGTGGGCGCTGTCTTTCAGGAAAGCAACATCTAAGTACTCTCACACAGGAGGACAAGCAAATGAAAAAAGATGAATTAGGTCCTCGGGAGAGGCTAAAGCTCATCATTAAAAAATTGGAATGCTCCGATGATGTCATGATTCAAGAGTTTGTGGCGGGCGAGGAGCAGCAGCTGTTCCATGTCCTTACTTGCTCTGGGATGGTCGATATGCAAACGATGTTTATTGCATTCCTGCCGCAGCTGGACAAGCTGGCTGACAAGCTTGATCAATTTGAAGCTCAGCAGACAGAGGAGGAAGGGCATAATCGCGAGCATTATCGCCATTTCTCAGGATCGTTCGGCAGCAAGCTGCCCTTGGACAACAAAAAGGATGAGGATTATTTGTATGCAAGCCTGTTCTCGGGGAACGTTCTGGCTATATGCAAAGATAGGGGCATTGTGTTTGAGTTTAATATCTCTAGTCAGCCTGGCAGACAGCCGGAAGAATCAACGATGGAGCTGTCGCTAAAAGGACCTCGGGATGGCTTCGTAGAGAGAATAGGAATTAACATAGCGTTGGTTCGTCGAAGGCTGAAAACGCCGGATTTGCATTGTGTGTATTGGAAGCTGGGAAGGGAGTCGCAGACCGATATTGCTCTTATGTATGTCGAAGGAGAGGCAGCGCCGGAGCTGGTGGAAGAAGCACAGAGGCGTCTGCGAAGCATAGATATCTCTACTCTGCATGGCGCTTCTGAATTGGAGGAGCTGCTCTCTGATCGCCCCTACTCGCTATTCCCGCTAGTCGACTATATTGGACGTCCTGATTATGTTGTACAGTCCCTTATGAAGGGCAAGGTGGCTATATTAGTGGATGGCTCCCCCTCAGCTATACTAGCCCCTGCTAACCTGACTCTGCTGACGAAGTCGCCGGAGGATGCGCATCTCCCTTATTATTTCGTGTCGCTCGAGAGATTCCTGCGTACGGTGGGGCTTGCACTGGCAATTTGCTTGCCAGGCTTCTGGGTCGCTCTGTCATCGTTCAATACGGATCAAATACCATTCACACTACTAGCCACTATTACCATTTCCCGAATTGGGCTGCCGATATCTTCAACCATGGAAATGTTCCTCATGCTCACGATGTTCGAGCTATTCCGAGAAGCAGGCATCAGACTTCCGATGCCAGTTGGGCAGACGGTATCCGTCGTTGGCGGACTAATTGTAGGAGACGCGGCCATACGCGCGGGATTAACCTCCCCGACAATGCTCGTTGCGGCCGCGGTAACCGCAGTGGCGACTTTTACACTGGTTAACCAGTCCTTAGGCGGTACAGTTAGCATTATTCGCTACATCATTCTGCTGATATCGTCCGTTCTAGGAATGTTTGGTTTTTTTGTCGGTATTTTTTTCTTGTTGATCTACCTATGCTCACTAGAATCCTTCGGGCGCCCCTACATGGCTCCAATGGCTCCAATTAAATGGAAAGAGCTCATGTCTGCTTTTCTACAGAAGCCATGGAAGCGTTAGGCAGAAGGGAGATCATTATTATGCGATTTATTAGTCACAGAAGGCTGACAAAGCTGCTGCTTGCAGTTGTTGTGCTGATGAGCACGACGGGATGCTGGGACGAAATCGATCTGCAGGATGTCAGTTACGTCTCAGCAATCGGGATTGATTATGTCGATGAGAAGTTTGTTGCTTATGCACAAGTCATTTCGTTCGATTCTGTTGCTAAGAAAGAAAGTGCAGCAGCAAGCTCTGAGCCGATCTGGATTGGTCATGCTGAGGGGAGCTCTACACTGAAAGCGATATTCAATTTAACGAAAAGCTCACAGTATGCCATTAGTTTGGATCATTTGAAAACGGTCGTTATTCATGAGCATGCCTTTGAGCATATGAAACAGATTATCGATGGGCTTAATCGATTGCGTGCGACCAGGTTTACTGCGCTGATATTTGGGACCAAGCAACCGATTATGGAGATTTTCAATATGGATTCGTTTTTTGATTCCACACCATTAACCAGCACGCTGTATTCTCCTCGTATTACCTATGATCAGAGAAGTGTCGTCCGTCCGCTAACGATGCAGAAGTTTATTCGATCAGCTACCGAGCCTGGATTGACGACGATATTGCCGGCAATTGAAAGAACGACAAATAATTGGAACAACCAGGACAAGCCGTTGAAGCTGAATGTGATCGCAGGTGTATTCGCATTCAAAGGTGCCAAGCATGCCGTGTATTTTCCTAATAGCCAAGTGGACGGCATCGTGTGGGATGATCCGAAATTCTCACAAAAGATCATAAGTATCTATAAGGATAGTGAGCAGGTAGCTACGATTATGGTTGATCAGGCCCATACGGATATTACAGCTTCATGGGCAGAAGGGAAGCCGCGGTTTCGATTGGTGGTATCTTTGAAAGGTCATCTTGTTGAGATAAATGGGAAAGAAGGGAAAGAGCAGCTGACTGCTCTATTGAATGAGACCGCCAAGCAGCAAATAAAAAAAACGTATTTGGCAGGTGTGGAGAAGGGGATGGACCTGTTTCCTCTGGAGCATACTCTGTATCGTTATCATAATCAGAAATGGAAGAAGCTGAAAGCAAAGGGGACATGGAAGCCGCGAGCCGAGGATCTAGTAATTGAGGTGAAAAGTATCATTACCCATTCTGGAGAGATGGAGATAAATAGGTAAAGCATAGTACATATTCGACCGCCAAAGCGATCATAATACAGAGGGTTCATTAAATTGGGAATAAAGGAGACTACAAACATGTTACAACCTTTAACAGGCAAAGAGGTTGAGTATATTGCAGACTCTATGTCGAATGAAGATTTGCTGATTAAGCAGTGTACGCTTCTTGCGACGTCTGCCTCTAACCAGACACTTCGTCAAGCAGGTCAGCATGAGCTTCAAATCCATCAGCAGCATTACCAAACACTGCTGCAATCCATGCAGCAGCATTTGCAGATGGCACCTACGCAGCCTCAACAATAAATCATAACAGGATCAAGGAGGAATTCAGTCCTATGTACCAGCAGAATATGCAACAGATGTTACCCGATGAGGATTTGGCATACACGGTCCTGTCTGATCTCAAGCGTGTCGTTAGAGAGTACGCAACAGCCGCAACAGAATCTTCTTGCCCAGAGGCTCGCGCCATGTTCACTCAGCTGTTGAACAGCACTTTGAAGCTTCAAGGAGATTTGTTCCAGACTATGCAGTCGCAAAATATGTATAACACCTCTTCGCCTGCGCTGCGTCAAGATCTGGACAAGCAGACGAAGCAGTATCAACAGACACAGCAGAAGACTTCGCAGTTCGTACAGCAACGACTCGGTGGCTCCCAATTCGTGCCATATGGGCAGCACCAGCAGCCGATGCATCAGCATCAACCGAATCAACCTTATTATAGCTAGCACCTTGAAGACCCTTCGGGGTCTTTTCTTTTTGGGGTGAAATAGCAGGGGAGAGGTGAGTCCTGACTACACGATCAAAGGTCCACCTCATTCAAATACAGAGCCCCAGTGGTTCCATGGATTACTCTAGATTATAAAAGTCTTTTCATGTAATATAATCTGTATAACCGCAGGCGTGTTGGAAGGAGATTGGCGATGAACGAACTACAGCTGAAAGTATTGGAATTGCTGAAAGAAGATGCTAGACGAGATGCGGAATTGATTGCGACGATGCTTGATCATCCAGTAGAGGATGTGAAGCAGGCAATCGCTGCTATGGAAAGCGAGCATATCATCGTCAAGTATGCGACAGTCGTTAACTGGAGCAAAGTGGATGATGAGAAGGTGACAGCGCTTATTGAGGTACAGATTACTCCTGAGCGTGGAAGAGGCTTCGAGGGCATCGCGGAACGCATTTACTTGTACCCAGAAGTGAAATCCGTTTACCTAATGTCTGGAGCATATGATCTGCTTGTAGAAATTGAAGGTAAAAACCTGAAAGAGGTTGCCTCTTTCGTCTCCAATAAATTATCTCCAATTGATAAAGTGCTTTCGACTAAGACGAATTTTATTCTCAAAAAATACAAACAAGACGGAATTATCTTCGAGGAGCATGAAGGTGACCATCGTTTGATGATTTCGCCGTAAGAGGGTGATGGCTATGATAAAAGACAAAGAGATATTGACCTCCACCCCGGCTAATCGCCAGTCGATGGCTGACTATTTGTCTCCTCTGGCACGGGGCATTAAGCCGTCGGGCATTCGGCGCTTTTTTGACCTGGTGAGCACCCGCAAGGATGTTATTACGCTAGGGGTAGGAGAGCCTGATTATGTAACGCCATGGCATGTGCGTGAAGCAGCGGTGTATGCACTTGAGACAGGCAAAACCCAATATACCTCGAATGCAGGCATGCCGGAGCTGCGCGAATCAATTGGGCAATATTTGGATGACCAGTTCAAGGTAGAATACAATCCGGCGGACGAAATTCTTGTAACTGTCGGCGGCAGCGAAGCGATTGATCTGGCACTTCGAGCATTGATCACACCCGGTGATGAAATATTGATTCCGGAGCCGTGCTACATTTCCTATTCGCCGATTACGTCACTTAGTGGCGGCAAAGCGGTTGGAATCGAGACATTCGCCAAAGATAATTTCAAGCTGAAGGCGGAATCGCTGCAAGCAGCCATTACACCGAAGTCGAAGGTTCTTATCTTATGTTATCCAAGCAATCCTACCGGTGGTATTATGACGTACGAGGATTGGCTGCCGATTGCCAAGATCGTAGAAGATAATGATCTGATCGTTATTTCTGATGAAATTTATGCGGAGCTGACGTATGGCTCGAAGCATGTGAGCTTCGCTGCAATTCCGGGGATGAAGGATCGCACGATTCTCGTGAGCGGCTTCTCCAAAGCGTTCGCTATGACGGGATGGCGGATGGGCTATGCATGCGGACATTCTGATATTATTGCAGCTATGCTCAAAATTCATCAATATACGGTGATGTGCGCACCCATTATGGGTCAGTATGCAGCGCTTGAAGCATTAACTCCTCATGGCTTGGAGGAGAAGGATCGGATGATGGAATCCTATAATCAGAGGCGACGTCTTGTTGTCAAGGGATTCCGAGAGATCGGACTTGAATGCCACGAGCCGCAAGGTGCATTCTACGCTTTCCCGTCCATTCAATCTACCGGACTTACCTCAGGGATGTTCGCGGAGAGATTGCTGGAGGAAGCTAATGTTGCAGCTGTACCTGGTGATGTATTCGGGCTTGGCGGAGAAGGACATTTGCGCTGCTCCTATGCCACATCAGTGACGCAGATTACTGAGGCGCTGGATCGAATTGGACAATTCGTCCATAAGGTGAAGCAGGGCTAGGACGTAATGAATGAAAGCAAGCAGGCGGGCGGGGATGTTCCCAGGCCTGCTTTTTTTTTTTTGGTGGCAGCTAACTAATATTATTGTTTGGCCGAATCTGGCTTAGCCAGGCGCTGATCCAGCTTCGATGAGGATTTGTTTTATGATATAGTGTAGGGAGCTATTCGAATGATTTCAATTGCGGGGAAGGGGCTGGGAAGCCATGAAATTATATACGAAGACAGGCGATAACGGTGAGACTTCGCTCATTGGCGGCAGAGTACGCAAGGATGATGTGCGTGTAGAGGCATATGGCACGATTGACGAGCTGAATTCATTCGTAGGTCTGGCAGCAGCCGAGTCTGCGAAGCATGAGGAGCTGGCTGATATGACGGAGCTGCTCATTGATATCCAGCAGGAGCTGTTCGATTGCGGCTCCGATCTCGCCTATGCGCAGCCAGGCGCTCCTCTCAAAGTTACAGAAGCGCCGGCTGTAAGGCTGGAGGGTATCATTGATCAATTCATTAACGAGGCGCCGGAAATTACAAGATTTATTCTGCCGGGAGGCAGTGCTCTGTCCGCACAGCTTCATGTCTGCCGTACTGTATGCCGCCGTGCCGAACGCCGGGTGGTCACTCTGGCAGCTGAGCATCCTGCGAATCCAGAGGTGCGCAAATATTTGAACAGGCTGTCGGATTTCTTCTTCGCTGCTGCAAGAGTTGCTAATGCGAAGCTTAATGTGCCGGACACAGAGTATGTACGGAGTGCGGAAGTATTCCGCAAGCCCAAAAAATGATTGAAGCAGACCATATGGATTATTACAGACCGCTCTCAGTCGTAGTAGGCAAGGGCGAGGATGGGATGGCGGTTCGGACCGTGCTTGAGCGCAAGCTAGGCGTCTCCCGTACATTGTTGTCACGATTGAAACTGACAGAGCAAGGTATTACGGTGAACGGAGCGCGCGCCTACACGACAGCCAAGGTATCGGCTGGCGATCAGGTGACCATTCGAATGGAGAAAGAAATTTCGGAGGATATTCTACCACAGCCGATACCGCTCAATATCGTGTTCGAGGATGAAGACCTGCTTATTATCAATAAGCCGGCAGGCATCGTTGTTCATCCAACGCATGGTCATTATACGGGGACGCTGGCGAACGGCGTCGTATATCATTGGCAAATGCAAGGGGAGCGGGTGCGCTTCCGTCCGGTGCATCGACTTGATGAGGAGACATCGGGTCTCGTAGCTATTGCGAAGACTCCTTACATCCATCAGCAGCTATCTGAGCAACTGCAGGCCGGTACGATTATGAAGCTGTACCGAGCATATGTATATGGCAATCCGGAGCCTGTAGAGGGAACCGTCAATGAGCCGATTGATCGGAACCCAGATCAGCCGCATATTCGGATTGTCACTCCGAGCGGGTACCCTTCGGTTACTCATTATAAGCTGGGCGCCACATTCGGGAATGGAGCGGCTGCCATGGTTCGCTTGAAGCTCGAAACAGGCAGAACACATCAGATTCGTGTACATATGCGTCATATCGGCTGCCCGCTAATAGGTGATGGGCTGTATGGCTTAGATTCAGATAGGGTAGAGGAATGGGAGAAGGCTGCCGGCAGACAGGCGCTACATGCGGAGACGCTGGGCCTGACTCACCCGATTACACGGGAGTGGATGGAGTGGCATGCGGATCTGCCGCCAGAGCTTGAGCATCTGGAGCGGGTGCTGAGAGCAGAGGACACAGAGCTCTGAGAAGCAAGAAAGCAGGATAAGAGATAGCTTTCATATTTTAGGAGGAATTATACGTTATGAGCAAGCTGACTATGTATCAATATCCCAAATGCGGAACCTGCCGCAGTGCGGTTAAGTCTTTGGAGGCCAAAGGCAATGCGCTCGAATTAAAGCATATTGTGGAGGAGACGCCAACTGCTGCAGAGCTGAAGCAGCTTGTGGCTAACAGCGGTCTAGAGCTGAAGAAGTTTTTCAACACATCTGGGGATGTATATAAAGCGCTTGGTCTGAAGGACAAGCTTGGGACGATGACTGAGGACGAGAAGCTAGCTCTGCTTGCATCGAACGGTATGCTTATCAAGCGTCCGATTGTAACAGATGGAGCAAAGGTTACCATCGGCTATAAGGAAGATCAGTATGAGCAAGAGTGGAACGGGTGATTCGATTATGACGTTGAAAAAATGGCGGTCTGATCGGTTATCGCTGCTAGGTTCATCTATCTTTGCAGAGGTTGGAGTGTGGAAGCAGGAAGCGGCAATGTCTGGGAGAGATATTATCAACCTTGGCATAGGCAGCCCAGATAA
This sequence comes from Paenibacillus xinjiangensis, assembly GCF_059686975.1. Lineage (NCBI taxonomy): Bacteria > Bacillati > Bacillota > Bacilli > Caryophanales > Paenibacillaceae > Paenibacillus > Paenibacillus xinjiangensis. The sequence continues at coordinate 98,115 of NZ_JCAALS010000001.1, forward strand.
ACCTCCATCCCCGGCAGTAAGAGAAGCACTAAGCAAGGCTGCGCTGCGTACGGATATTTATGCTTATCCTGGCACTCATGGCAGCCCAGCGTTCCGTCAGGAGGCTGCTGCTTGGATGGATTACCGCTTCGGTGTTCAGCTTGATGCAGACGCAGAATTGATATCGCTAATGGGCTCTCAGGATGGGCTCTCTCATTTGGCTATGGCGGTGTGTAATGCTGGGGATGTGGCATTGGTACCCGATCCTGGCTATCCCATCTATACCGCGGCACTTGCGCTTGCGGGGGTAGAAGCTGTTCTCATGCCGCTGAAGGCGGAGAATGGTTTCCTTCCTGATCTTGAGGCTATTCCAGCATCGGTATGGGAGCGTGCGAAGTTCATTCTGCTTAATTATCCGAGCAATCCCGTGTCTGCCGTTGCTGACTTGAGCTTCTTCGAGCGGGTTCTTGCGAAAGCACGCAGCTATGGTGTGTTAGTCGTACAGGATGCAGCCTACTCGGAGATGGCATTCGATGGCATTGAGCCTCCGAGCATATTCCAGGTATCAGGTGCACTCGATTGCGCAGTGGAGTTCCATTCCTTGTCCAAGAGCTTCAACATGGCAGGCTGTCGTATCGGCTTTCTTGCGGGCAATCGCGAGGCCATTAGTGCGCTGCGCGAGCTGAAGGAAAACATTGATTATGGCGTGTTCGGCGCGGTGCAGGAAGCTGGCGTAGTAGCGCTAAGAGAAGCAATGGCCGATAATGCTGCACCGAAAGCAGGGAAGCTGTATGAGCAGAGACGGAATGCCTTCGTCGAGGCGCTTGCTGAGGAAGGCTGGCAGGTAGACAAGCCGAGGGCTACGATGTTCGTATGGGCACCACTGCCCGAGCTGAAGCGGGAGGGCTCGGAGCCTTGGACCTCCCGGCGGTTCTCGCAGGAGCTGCTGCGTCACACCGGTGTAGTCGTCATCCCGGGAGAAGCATTCGGGAGGGAAGGCGAGGGCTACGTCAGAATTGCACTTGTCGAGGAAGAATCGAGGCTGCTGGAAGCCGTTAGGCGGATCGGCGAATTTATTCGCAGGCTTAATGCGTAAGGCAGCTGAGAGTGCCGGAATGTTGCAGAAAGAGCAGCATAAGGAGCGTGAAAGCGCCAGCGCGCGGAGGCTGTGAATATTGGTTATAAATATAGAAGGCTGCCAACATGCTGGCAGTCTTCTTCTAATTTTTAACTAGGGAGGGTTCTAATATCTTACTGTGGATGCAAATAGTTGCTCGTGGTAGAATGAAAGGATAGTTTTTAATGGAAGCAGTAGAGACGGGAGAGAGATTCAGTTGATTGAAACCCCAAATAGAGTGCTGATTGTTGATGGTATGGCCGTATTGTTCCGTGCTTTTTATGCCACCTCTTATACTGGATATATTCGGAAGACTAGTGCAGGACTGCCGACGAATGCCGTCTATGGCTTCATCCAATATTTTTTCGATGCGATAAATACGTTCCAGCCCACTCATGTCATTTGCTGTTGGGATATGGGAAGCAAGACGTTCAGAACCGAGCAGTACGCGGAATACAAGGGCAATCGCGCAGAGGCGCCGCTTGAGCTCATTCCACAGTTCGATCTGGTGAAAGAAGTCGTAGCTGAGATGGGCATTCCGAATGTCGGGCTGGTCGGCTATGAAGCAGATGATTGTATCGGAACGTTGGCGAAGCAATTGAGCGTGGATTCCGAGGTGCTTATTCTGACCGGAGATCATGATATGCTGCAGCTGGTAGCTGAACGAGTCAAAGTCATTATTATGAAAAAAGGCAAGCTGAACTACGCTGTCTATGACCTGGCTTTTCTGCTTGAAGAACGCCAGCTTGCCCCGCATCAAGTCATTGATATCAAAGGATTCATGGGGGACACTAGCGATAATTATCCTGGCGTCAAAGGAATTGGCGAGAAGACTGCCCTCAAGCTGCTGCTCGATTATCAGACGATCGAAGGCGTGCTGGATAATCTGGACAAGCTGCCTAAAGGCGTTCGATCCAAGATTGAAGCTAACCTGGATATGCTCCACTTGTCGAGAGATTTGGCTACAATCAGATTAGATGTTCCAGTATCATGCGGGCTTACAGAATGTCTGTGGGAATTGCAGCTGGAAGCGGCGGTAAGAAAGTTCGAAGAGCTGGAATTCGGTGGTCTTGTGAAAGTGCTGGAGAATCATGTACAGCAAGCGCAGGATTTGTTCGCAGTCTAGCCATCATCCATAACTAGAATAGAAGGATCAGAAGGCTTGCTCTGACTTTGTCGGGCAACGAAGCTGGTCTTTTTTTCAATTTACTAGAGAAATAATGAAGGCCTACTATCCCCCTATAGTAAAGGCCGCCTCCGAATATTATGGGAAGATCTACCTAATATCCGTCTATATTGTCTTTTGGAAGATATTCATTCTTAAGGTCAATTCGTCGATATAGACAATTGGGTTAGCATTCAGAATTCAAACGAGGAGGATCAACAGATGATGAAGGCATCTTGGAAATCAACAATAAGACGGACGGCGTTAACAGCCGCTGCCGCTGCATTCTTTTTAACGGCATCTCTTACTGGGGTAGGAACGAATATGAAGGAAGTGGTGGCAGCTGAATCAGCAGTGAAGCAGGTGAAGGTATCCTATCCAACCGCATCCATATCTTTGGCTGTTACCAAACGCTTGCCGCTAGCGGAGAAGCTGAAGCTTTCATCCGAAGTATCGGTCAGCTATGAATCTGGCAACAGCGCAGTAGCGCGTGTCAACAATAGCGGTGTAATCATACCGGTCGCGGCGGGTAAAACGAATATATGGATTAAAGTGACTTCTCCTGGCTACACAGGTCAGTTGAAGCTTCCATTGACTGTACAAGCTGGTTCAGCTGTTGGTAAGGTCGTACATGCGGTGAAGAAGGTTACAGTATCAGGCACAACCTTCTCGGTACAGACCGTCACAATTCCCAAAGGAATGCCAGTAACAGCTGGCTTGTCAGGACGGAAAGTCGGTGTTGTTCAGTCCTTGCAGGAGGTGGCAAAGTCTTATCGGGCTGACGCTGCTATTAACGGAACCTATTTCGAAGCTTATGGCGGCATTCCTGAGCCCTATGGAACTGTGATCAGCGATGGCATTGTGGAGCACATTGGGAACACAGGAACGAGCATCGGCTTCGAATGGGACGGCAGTGCAGTGATGGATACACTACGCATTAAAGTTAGGGGAGCAACGAACGGCTCCTACAATTCGCCGAATAATTGGTATGTGTATTTCGTTAATCGCACTCCTACCAAGGGGGCTTCCTCGGCTGTTCTCTATACGCCCAAACGCGGCAGCAAAATCGGCTTCGCCTACGGCTCCTCTGTCACTGTTCGCCAAGGTGTTGTAACGAAGGTAAGCAAGAACACGAACGTCGATATTCCGAAGGATGGCTACGTGCTGGTATTCACAGGCTCCGAGGAGAAGCTTGCGAACCGCTTCAAGACGGGAACGACTGTAGACTACAGAATTACCTTTACGAATGTCGCTGGACAAGAGATCGACTGGAGTAATGTTCATACTGCAATCGGTGCTGGACCGCGTCTTGTGAAGGACGGCAAGCTGGCAGTTGATCCAGCCAAAGAAGGATTCAGCAGTCCCAAAATATTAACTGCTGGAGGAGCTCGCAGCGGTATTGCGATTAAGAAGGATGGCTCCATCATTCTGGCTACTGTACCAAGTGCTACGGTGAAGCAGTGGGGCAATATTATGCTTAAGCTAGGCGCCAATCAAGCGATGAACATGGACGGAGGAGCTTCCTCGGGCTTGTATGCACTAGGTAAGCAGATCACGACTCCAGGTCGTCTGATAAGCAATGGGTTAATGTTCGGTAATCAGATCAAGTGGTAGGCTTGAAAAAAAGATGCCCTTGCCGCGTACACCTGCGATAGGTGTACCAGCAAGGGCATCTTGGTTGTTAAGGCTCATCCATTGCATCATGAATGGATTCATAATCATCTTCACCGGGATAATCCCGCTCATTGCCAGCATGCTCTGCTCGATTCTCATAATAGAATCGGTTAGAGGGCCGTTGATCAATACGCCAGGGTGAGCTCTTGCCAAGTGATTCTGACAGGGTGCTGGCACCGTAAGGACCTTCCGGAAATTCTTCCGGAATGAGGTCATTGCGCTGTGATTCCACAGTAGCTAAATCTGAGTACTCACTACGTTTCTCATCAATAAACCCATCCATCCAAAATCCCTCCTGAAATGACAGATTGCTTTTTTGCTTGCCACTTCAGTGTGCCCCAATCAATCGGTAAAATTCACAGTTCCGACCACAAAATATAAAAACTGGGTGAGCTCTGCAGCCTCTTCTTCTGTCACCTTAAAGGTATGCTCCAAGTAGCCTTCTTCCTCTAGATCATCTGGCCCGATTATTGCGGTACGTCCCGATTGCAGATCAGTGATCAGCTTCTTTCCATAAAAGCGGCTGGTAGACATAATAGCAAGGTCGAAGCGCTTCATGCTCGGAACGATAAATGTAACGAACCTCGTCGAGGTATCTTCTGTTGTATCAGACATAAAATCAAAATCAGGTAACAGCATGGTGCTGAGCCTCCACTCACTTGCGTAATTTCTTCCATTATACACCAATAAAAGGCTTGTAATAAATAGAGCAGTATGATAGATTGAATCTAATCGAATCATTGAACGTGAGGGAGCACCTCTTCTGCTATTGCAGGAGGGGTGCTTTTTGTCGTTTATAGGATTCTGATCACTATAATCCAATCAGGGGAGTGAAGTGCAGGTGCAGATCGTTTTTTTGAATACGTTCGATAAACCGTCCTCGGACGGCAATGTTAGTACGGCCAGGCTGTCGATTATTGAGCAGGAGGGGATTTGGGCTGTCATGTGGGCCGAGGAGCAAGGCAATCCAGCTACTTGGTTCGAAGGGACCTCTTGGGAGGAAATGATGCTTGCCTTCCGTCATGGTGTGGCTGTTGCGATGGGGGATGGCTATGCACCCGTCATTGATGGCATGCTGGAGGAAAAGCGCGGATCGGGCGGGGGATTGCTATCCATGCTGCAGTGCTATGGCGAGCTTCACAAGAATGAGGATCTGTTCGAGGTTCTGCGGGAATGGCGTCGCAATAAGGCGATTGCGGAGAAGAGATCGGCTTATTTGGTGGCGACGAATCGGATGTTGTGGATGATTAGCGCATTCGTACCCCATGTATCGGAGGAGCTGATGCAAATACCGGGCTGGGGTGAGAGTAAGCACAAGGCTTACGGGCAGGATATTATCGAAATTACGAGCAAATATGCACGTAAGACAGGCTTCCCGTTGCAATGGGTTGTAGATGAGCTGGATCCCAGCCTATTCACACAATGGCTGTACAAGCAGAAGGAAACCAAATATAAGAATGATATGCTGAGGCAGCAGCAGAAGAAGAGAATACTTAGCTTTATTAATGAAGGCGGGACGCTTGAACAGCTTCAATCTGAGCTGGAGATGCCGCGCAGGGAAATCATGGATCGGATTGAGCAGCTTGAGACGGAAGGGTATGACTTCGATTCGTTAATTGCGAGGGAGCTGGCGAATATGCCTGAAACGGAGCAGCAGCAGATATGGGAAGCATTCGAGCAGGCAGGAGACCGGTATTTGAAGCCTGTGCTTCAGCAAATCTACGGATCGGAGGGGGCCAGCGATAAGCAGGTCGATGTATTGTACGAGCGACTTCGACTGTTAAGAATTCGTTATCGCAGAGGCAGCAAACGGCAGGCGATGTAGCTTAATAGTGAATAACTTGAATAATAGCAGTACAGGATGCTATTCCTGTCCTGCTATTTTCTATTGTTAAGCTTTTGGGCAAGTAAGCCCTTGCGCGCCTTGACCATTCCAGATGCATCAATCGTGATGAGTGAAGTGCTCGTGGACATGGTGTTCCTCCTCATGACTGGGATGGGCACGGCTTTCCAATAGAAATTACAGATTTCTCTTAATTATGACAAAGTTACCCGCAAAATAATGACTAAATACTTAGGTCTATAGAATCAATATTTACTTTAGTAGTATACTTGTCCTACATAATTAAGTATAATAATAGCAATACATGACCACGCGAATTTTGTCGAAAAGGAGCGTTTCCTCTATATGAAGGCAGAATATATTAATCCGTTTCTTGAATCTGCAAAACTCGTTATAGAACAGGTGATCCAAATTCGGCCTTCCACAGGAGAGCTGAGCCTGAAGGATATCAAATTCGTTGAAAACTATATTTGGATTCAAATTGGATTAAACGGTCAAATGAACGGAGACATTGTGTTCGGGTTAAGTGAAGAGGTCGCCATGAAGATGGTATCGGCCATGATGGGCGGCTTCACAATTTCCGAGATGGATGATCTTAGTCGTAGTGCAATATCCGAGCTTGGTAATATGATTAGCGGTAATGCCAGCACATTGCTGTTCAATCAGGGCGTGAAGGTTGATATTACACCTCCAAAGGTTATTCATTCGGCGAGCTCAGCGGGATTTGACACTAAGCAAGCACTGACAATTCCATTGATTATGGAAGGTATCGGTGAGCTGGACATTCAAGTATTAGTAGCATAGTCATACAGAGTAGCTTAAGGCAGTGGCTCCCTCGGGAGCTTTTTTTTTGCTTAAAAAGGCTCGATCAAGTAAACTTGAAGCATAAAGCTTAATGATGCGGCAATTGCCGTCTACGCTTATCCTAAGGGTGATATTCGATGTTGAAGGACCAAGTTGTGCTCATATCTGGAGCATCTAGTGGAATCGGTGCCATGACTGCACAAATGCTGGCTAAGCATGGAGCAATTCCAATATTGACAGGGCGTAATGCGGCTAAGCTTCGCGAGAACGCGGCAGCGATTGCTCCGGATTGTCCCGTGTACCAAATGGATGTAACGAATATGCAGGAGGTTCAGCAGACCGTCGATTCCATCGTGGATAAATTCGGAAAAATTGATATTGTACTTAATAATGCGGGATTCGGCAAGTTCGAATATTTCGTGGATGCACCGGTAGAGAGCTTCGAGCAAATGATGGACACGAATTACATGGGCGTCGTTCGCTGTACGAAAGCGGTTCTTCCCTATATGCTGAAGCGAGGTTCCGGACATATTATTAATATAGCCTCTATGGCTGGCAAGATCGGTTCGTCGAAGTCGACTGGATATTCAGCTTCCAAGCATGCGGTGCTCGGATTTACCAATTCGCTCAGAATGGAGCTGAAGGGTACAGGCATAGTTGTGTCAGCGGTTAATCCAGGACCGATTGCGACTGAGTTTTTTGCAATAGCTGATCCATCCGGCTCTTACGTTAAAAATATTAGTTGGTTTATGATGAAGCCAGAATATGTGGCCAAGTGGATTATACGTGTTATGCAGCAGCGCAAGGCTGAGGTGGATTTGCCGAAGACGGCTGCAGCTGGCATTAAGCTGTACCAGCTGTTCCCGAGATGGATTGATCGAATATTTGGCAGGGTGTTAAATCGAAAATAGTGGTTGGAATAGAGAGGACAGATTATGAGTAAGCAAACATGGAATGACCTAGGAATTAATCAGGCGCTAAGCGAGAAGCTTGCGTCTAGTGGAATTATGGAGCCAACAACGATCCAAGCAGAAGCGATGCCTATCCTTCTCCAAGGACATGATGTCTCAGCAAGATCCCAGACAGGCACAGGCAAGACCCTTGCCTATTTATTGCCAATGCTGCAGCAGATGAATGCTTCGTCAGGCTCTCTGCAGGGCATTATTCTTGCTCCAACGCAGGAGCTTGCGATGCAAATTGTTAGAGTCGCGGAATCGTATGCGGAGCCGCTTAATCTTCGCGTGCAGCAATTGATTGGCGGAGCTGCACTGAAGAGGCAGGTCGAGAAGCTGAAGCTGCGTCCGCAGCTTGCAATCGGGACACCAGGACGGATTCATGAGCTGCTGAAGCTGCGCAAGCTGAAGCTGCATGATGTTAAGTTCGTCATTATTGATGAAGCTGATCAGGTATTCGAGCTGGGCTCTACTCGCGAAGTGGAGACTATTCTCCATTCGATGAATAAAGAACGCCAGATCGCCTTCTTCTCAGCTACTTATCCCGATCAGATGGCAAGGTTCGAAGGACGTTGGATGAAAGACCCTGTTCGGATTCAGATTGCTCCCCAGCAGCGTGTATCTGAGACGATCGATAACTATTATCTGGTGAGCGACAAACGGGATAAGACCGCTACTGCAAGACGTCTTATTAGACTGCTGAATCCGAAGTCTGCGCTGCTGTTCCTGAACACGACTGAGAATATCGCGAACTGGGAATCGAAGCTGAGCTACGAGGGTTTCACGGTTGAAGCATTGTACGGGGATGCGGATAAGCAGCGTCGTGCTGCGACACTGGCACGGTTCCGTGACGGTCGTTGTCAGCTGCTGCTGGCTACTGACGTGGCGGCAAGGGGACTGGATATTGAAGGTCTGCCTCTCGTTATTAACCTTGACCCTCCGATTGATGCTGACCATTATGTCCATCGTGCGGGCAGAACGGGACGTATGGGACGTCCGGGAACAGTGGTGTCTATCGTTACACCGCAAGAGCATTTCATAATGGACAAGTTCCGTAAGCAGCTCGGTATCTCATTCCCAGAGAAGGCAATGTTCAAGGGCAAGCTGGTCTCGCCTGATGAGGTGCCTAAGCATAATGCGCCGTTCAAGCGTGAGGAGCGTGGAGACAAGCCTGTCTTAGGTCGTGAAGCAAGAGAAGCCCGCCCAGAATCTGAAGCGAGAGAGCGCCGCACCTTCACTCCTCGTCCGCGGGCTGAAGCTGGTGCTGCTGCTCGGGATGCCGTGCAGGCGACTGTCTCTTCTGTTGAGAAGCAACCAAGAGAAATAAGCCCGGCAGCCAAGCCAACCGCGAAGAAGCCTGCTGTTACGGCTAAGGCTAAGCAGGAGCGGAAGCGCGAGAAGAAGGATAAAGGCGCACCGAAATGGCTGAAGGCCAAACGTGAGAGCAAAGAGACCGAATAAATTCATGTAATAAATAAATTATAGAGCCACCCTCCCAAAACGACGAACCCTCTCCGAAAGGTATAGGCGAAGGTACAAGCGGCAATGATCCGCGATAATCGTTAATAAGGGAGAGTGGCTTTTATGACGAAACAAGCAATTTGGAAAAAGACGGCAATGTCTTCACTTGCATTATTGATGCTGACTGGCGGAGCAGCTTCGGCATTCGCAAATGGAAGCAATCAAGGGAATAATAGTGGCAATAAAGATAAAGATCACAAGCAAGAGAGCGGTAAAAACGATAAAGACAAAGATAAAAAAGAAACCAAGGTAACATGGAAATTCGAAGATGAAGATGATTTGAAATGGGCTACAGAGCACATCATGCGTCTGGCATCGAAGGGCGTATTCACTGGCTATGAGGACGGTACGTTCAAGCCGAATCAGAAAATATCCCGTATCGAAACGCTGGTAGCTGCTGTTCGACTAATGGGACTTCGCGAGGAAGCTGAATCAACAGAGGAGCTAGGTACAGAGCTTAATTTCCGTGATAGCAGCTTGATCGAGAAGAAATATCCATGGGCAGTCGGATATGTGGCTGTAGCTGTCGAGAATGATCTGTTCGCAGAGACCGAGACAGAAGTGAAGCCGCAGGCTAATGCAACAAGATTGTGGGCTGCGACTATCCTTATTAAAGCGCTTAAACTGGAAGATGAAGCGAAAGCTTTGAACAATACAAAGCTGGACTTCAAGGATGCCAAGAATATTCCTGCAGGCTCTGTTGGATATGTTGCTCTGGCGTTGGAGAAGGGCATTATTACCGGCTACAATGACAGCACGTTCCGTCCTAACCAGCCGGTATCAAGAGCTGAGCTTGCGGCACTGCTTGATCGTACGGATGAAGAGCTGCCGGATCATGACGCTCAAGCGATTACAGGGACACTGAAGGGTGCCGTATCTGGCAATAAACTGACATTGGTCAAAGCCGATAAAACGGAAGTATCGCTTGATCTTGATGCCAACGTATTCATATTCCGCGATGATAAGAAATCGGCTGTCAGCGCACTCAAGGCTGGAGATGAGGTACTTGTCCGCACCTATCAGAACCGTATCGTCTTCATCGAAGTAACGAAGAACGCACCGGAATCAACGGTCTTCGTGGAAACTGGAAATATTAGTACAGTAACGCTTAATTCACAAGGCAAGCTATCCACAATTGCCATTACGAAGGTTGTGAATGGCCAGACTTATACGATCATATATAATGTCTCAGCTGACGTGCAAATTAGCGGTGATGCTTCACTGATCAAGAAAGACCAGCTTGTACAGCTGCAAGGCGATAACGGTACGGTGAAAGCAATCACCATTAAATAAATAGGCTAATTCGCAGTAATGCAGAAATGGCATTGTTAGGGGGACATCCCCCCGGCAATGCCATTCTTTTTTTGTCACGGAGTGTTAGACGCTAGCGGAGCAGACGAATGATTCTGTAGAAGCGTAAGTGTGCGCCTTTGTTTCCGGATGACAGCCTTGGCTGATCGTTCAAGTCATTCGGAAACAACAGCGATCGAAAGAACATTCGTCTGCGCAGCTCTATGTATAACAACGGAGCCCATTTTTTTGAAATTTGTCTGGGTTTTCGGTATGCTTGTAGAAGAGAACTCTATCTATCGTATTGAAGGTGAAGGAATGGATGAAATAATACTGCGAGTTGATGGTTTAACAGGCGGATATAGTCCGAGACGTCCTGTGCTTCATGATGTCACATTCGAGGTGCGGGCTGGCGAGATGGTCGGATTAATTGGCCTGAACGGCGCGGGGAAGAGTACGACGATCAAGCATGTGCTTGGTCTAATGAAGCCGCAGCAGGGTGATATTAAGGTGAGCGGAGTCACGCTTGAGGAGAATGTAGAACGTTATCGCTCTGCATTCGCTTATGTGCCAGAGTCTCCGGTACTGTTCGATGAGCTCACAGTTGAGGAGCATCTGCATTTAACGGGAATGGCTTACAGCGTAGCCGAGAAATCTTTTGATCAGAGGAAGGAACAGCTGCTGGATGAGTTCCAGATGACGCCGAAACGCGGAGCATTTGCCTCCCATTTGTCTAAGGGGATGAAGCAGAAGGTGATGATTATGAACGCACTGCTGTCGGAGCCTCCATTGTACATTATTGACGAGCCGTTTCTTGGGCTTGATCCGCTAGGTATCCGATCACTGCTCGACAGGCTAGTTGAGGTGAAGCAGAAGGGATCGGCAATCCTAATGAGCTCGCACATACTGGCAACTGTCGAAGCCTATTGCGATCGTTATATTGTCATGCATCAAGGAAAGATAGCTGCTCAAGGTACATTGGAGGAGGTCTGCGATGCAGCAGGTGTGGAGGCACGCGCAGGAGCTCTGGAGGATGCTTTCTATAAGCTGGTTACCGGAGGCACCAATCTATGACGGCGGATAATCGATCGCTTGAGGCAGTGTGGCTGAAGAGAGCGAAGGAATTCCGCAAGGAGATCGTACCGTATCTCGGTTATATGGGGCAAAGCGGCTTTCCGTTATTTGTATCGCTTATCGTTATTTCCACGACGCTTGGTTATTTCAAGCTGATAAAAGATCTGCCTCCTGCGTTCCCCATTACATGGGTGGGAGTGCTTATCATGCTTCCAGTTCTGTGCTGGGCGCCTCTTCGAACATGGCTGGCTGCCGCGGATATTGTGTTCCACATGCCTCGTGAGTCAGAGATGGCAGCTTATCTGCGCAGATCCTTCCGCCGCAGCATTAAGCTGACTGCAGTATTATGCGCATTCGTCTTACTGGTATATTGGCCAATCTACAAGCAAGGACCAGGTCTGGCAAGTGGATGGATGTTAATTGTATTCGCAGTGGCTCTGCGCGCGGCGAATACATGGGGAGCATGGCGGGAGCGGCAGCTCGCATGGCCGAATGTGCGACTTATGCTCAGGCTGCTTCGCTATACAGCAACGGGTGCTGCATGGGCGGCTGTGCTTCTTCGTGAGCCTTGGCAGGCAGCGGCTTTTATTCTGTTAATCTGTGTGTTATTCATATTGCTGTACCGTATTCCTAGTAAGCATCCGCTGCCATGGGAGAGGTTGATTGAGGAGGAGTCAAGGACGAGACGAAGCTATTATTCGTTTTTTGGCCTATTTATCGATGTGCCCACTATGCCATCCAAGGCTGCCTCTCGTCCCTATCTAGCCTGGCTGCTGAAGCTTATTCCATTCCGCTTCTCGAACACGTATGTCTACCTCTATACGGGATCACTGCTTCGAACAGAAATAGGCGGCATCATTATTCGCCTGCTGCTGCTGAGCGCACTAATCGTCTATTGGTTCGCAGAAGCAGCCTGGTTGTCTGGATGGGGAGCTGCTGTATCGTATATTGCTGCGATCTTAATCGTATCTGCGCAGTTAAGCGGCTTGCGCCACACGCATCGTTATTCCGTATGGCGCCATGTGTATCCACTGCCGGATTCGCAAAGAACGGACAGCCTTATTAAGGTGGACAGATGGGCGCTCCTTATTATCTCCGTGTTGATCTGGCTGCCGGCAGGAATGCTGCTGATCTGGCAGGGCTTGCTTATGTCTGCTTTTGTCGCTCTGCTGGCTGCATTCGTCTATATTTGGTTCATTCGCGCTGGGCGAATGAAGCGAAGTCTGCAGTCCGATGCAGATGAGGAATAATCAGCTTCTCAGGCTGGCTGAACGATAACGATAAGGATGGGCAGCAGCACGAAGGAAATAAGTGTTGTCCATAATATGCAGCGGGATACCAGCTTCGGTGATGCTTGGAATTGCTCTGCCATAATGACGGCATTAACCGCTGTTGGCATAGAAGCTAAGATGAGCAGAACGGCGAACAAGGTCCCCTGTACTTGCAGAAGCCACAAGATGAGCGCTGCAAGTACAGGGGATAATAAGTCGAGAGTGGCTTTGTATCCAGCTTTCTCCAGCGCTGTAGAGTGACTCCTCCGAGGACAGGCAATGCAATCGGGATGAATACTTTATAGATGATGAACCAAAAAGAGAGTAGCATAGACTCTGACCCTTCCACAGCTTAATTAATCTAACTGTAGCTGTGCGATCCGCAGACGTCCAAGACCCTTTGCCTATAAGCTCATAAGCATCGGCTATATGAAGGAGCTTGGCAGAGAGTTGATTGCAGCAAAAAAGAAGCAGTTAGCGGAACCAACAAGGGTTCAACTAACTGCTTCTGCGGTTGTAGTAGATATTAGCGGCCTGCTAGCTCGTTCACCGCTTTATAGATGGTATCGAACAATTCCTCAATATCTTGCTCTTCGATGCAAGAGAAAGCAACACGCAGGTCGGTCTCGCCAAGAGCGATTGTACCGATGCCGTATTCATCGAGCAGACGAGTGCGGACAGCTTCTGCCGATACACCAGAGAGCTTAAGGCACATGAAGTACCCGGAATTGAACGGATAGTAATTCAGAACATCGCCGTAACGGCCGCTATCGAGCAAGGACTTGACTCGGTTGGCACGGGATTTCATAATATTGTATTTTTGAGCTTTCTGTTGTTCGAATTCTGGCGATTGAAGAGCATGCAGCACGAACGTCTGCGACGGATGTGGTCCACTTGAGATGGTAGCCCGAATAATACCCATCGTTTTTTGCTCTAGAGCGGTAAGTACTTTATCGGAAGAAGCTGCATACGTAATAAAACCAACGCGGAAGCCCCATACATATTCTTCTTTTGTTGCACCGTCGACTTTGATAGCAAGGACACGCGGGTGGATATTCGACAGCTTGCCGAATAACGACTCATGTACCGAGTCTTCGAAGAAGAGGCCAAAGTATGCATCATCGGTTACTGCCACAACATTAATACCGGCTTCAGCGGCATCACGGATAGCAGCGACGATTGCATCGCCTTCTTGCGGCCCTGGCGTGTAGCCAGTCGGGTTGTTCGGGAAGTTCAGAACGACAATTGCTTTGCCTTTGTCTTGCTGTGCGAACAAAGCTTCACGTAAGCCTTCGCTATTGAATTGGTTCTGATCATTATACAGCGGGTACTCTACGATCTCTGCGCCACGGCGAATACCGAAGGTAAGCTCATAGTTTTCCCAGTTTTTGTCCGGAATAATGACCGCGTCACCAACATCTGCAAATAAATCTGCAACGATGCTGAGTCCGTGTGTCAGGGCGTTCGTCACGATGGGATTGCTGAAGCTTTTACCTTCAATTGAAGGGTTTTCTTTCACCATCTTAAGGCGCCATGCGGAACGAAGCTCCGGCTTACCTGCTGGCGGTGCATATTCATATAGATCCTTCGGGTTGTAAGAGGTCAACGTGTCTTGAATCACTTTCAAATGCATCGGTTGTCCGTTTTCTATTGCAATGCCGATTGTAGCGTTAAATTTCTTTGCCTTAGCCTTAGCCTCTGCAGACTGGCTTAGAATGCCTTCCTTCGGAAAATAAATCTCTTTTCCTAGAGTGGACAACATGGCGTATACGTTAGAATGGTCTGCTTCCAACGTATCATTCAACTGCTGAGCAAGTGGGTTCATGAACTTCATTCCCATCCTTCCGAAAAGTTAATACAATTGTTCTTGTCGGGTGCTATTATAACATTTTTTATTCACAGCAAACCATTCCAATTTCAAACTTTTTCGTAATTTGCAATTAAAGCCTCAGAAGCTTGCATAGAAGTTTCGGGCTGTTGTATGATGACGGATAGGCTAATTAAGCTTGTTACCACGAGTCATTCCTTGCTTTTATACACTTTAATAGGATTGTTCAGCGAGCACTTAATCAAGGAGGTTCTTATGCTGCATTTATCTCCGGATTCCTATGTTATACTGCCGCCTATCGCTAAGATTGTTTGCGAGCCGGGCTGGAAGTGGCTGCGGCGGGAGAAGCCGATGGCGAATTATGATTTATTTTATGTATGGAGCGGCGAAGGTGAAGTCGAAGTGAACGGCAACCATTACGCAGTCGGCAAAGGGAGCTGTTTCTTGTTCCGGCCTGGTGACCATACGAGTGCTACCCATAATCCGCAAAAGCCGCTTGTGCTCACTTATATTCACTTCGATACGAAGGAAAAGCCGGATCACGTACCGGAAACCTATCGTGAATTGAATGATACGGTCGATTTCGAATATATGCTCTCACGGTATGTTCGTCTCTTCTTAGTCCAGACCTATGCCGCTGAGGAAGAGGCACAGCTGGTGCTCAAGCAGCTCATGATCCATCTCCTGCGTGAGGATAGGCAGACGCCTGTAGAGAAGAAGGCGAGCAATCAATTGACTGAGGCTATTCATGAGATAGCCAACTATGTGCGCCAAAATCCAGGTATTGCCCACCGGGTGGAGGATTTAGCGCAAAGAGCGCAGCTGTCACCACGATATTTTTCGATGAAATTCAAGGAAATGATCGGGATGTCGGTGCAGACATACATGATCCGAACTCGCATCGACCGTGCTCAGCATTTGCTGATGCATGCAGGCATGAATGTTACCGAAGTTGCGGATGCGCTTGGGTACCGCGATATTTTCTTTTTCAGCAGGCAGTTCAAGCAGTATACAGGACGCAGTCCATCGGAAATAAGATAAGAGCCCTTAAGATTCACCGACTAAGCTGCATCGGTGAGCCTGAGGGCTCTTATTTGTAGATGCAATCATTAGTCCGATTGAGCTTGATGATGGGGACAATACTTGCGCATTAGCTCGATCGTCTCAGCATCATACTCGAGACCTCGCTTGCCCAGCTCTTCTATGAAATGCTCTCGTTTGTCTTCGTTGAGGTTCTGTCCGAACTTGAACTTTCCTGTGATAGACGTGGGATCAATTCGCACGACAGCGACACCCTTGACCCGGCCTCGATATTCGGCAGAAGCTGCTTCTATCGGCTTATGCCCTCCTTCTGGCTGCAGCTTGATCATCATCGCTTGCAGAGCCTCCGCTTTCTCCGATAGATCCTCGACGATAGAGGCGTTACCTGTAATGAGAACGGATTTGAAATATGACGTAGCTGGACATGCCAGCTCAGGATCGGTGAAGTAAGAGGGAATGACGGCGAATTCCTTGGCAACGGAAAATGAAACTCTCGGATCAGCGGAGAGGCTTGTCATCTTCTGTCCAATCCGGCTGCCGTGGAAATAGATGGCCCCATTCATATACACGTAGTTCAGAGGTGTAACGGCCGGTGAACCATCCTCGAGGACGGTGGCAAGGAAGCCGAAGCTCATCTCTTGTAGGAACTGCTCGGTCTCCTCCATGTGTTCTACTTGGAATTCTTGTCTGCGCATGGCGGGCAACTCCTTATTCTTTTATATGGGATAGCTTAACTGGAATATTGACATCTAGAAAGATCCAATTTAGCCTAGTATTTATAGACCAATTCTAATTTGAAAGACTGGGGGGAATGTTAAGGTGGAGGGGCGGACGCGATTGGCATATGAACGTTATTATGCGGACACCGGTAGAAAGGCCGAAGCGTTATTCGCAGCATTGAGGGAACAGATTGTGGAAGGTGTGCTAGTGGATGGAGACCGGCTTCCGTCAACCCGCAAGCTAGCGGAGCAGTACAGCATGTCTCGCGGTGCGGTCAATCAGGCTTATGATATGCTGTACGCGGAGGGCTTCGTGCGCTCTGATACGGGAAGCGGAACGTTCGTTGCCTACCGTCTGCCGGACTTCGGTTTGCAGCAGTCTACAGCGCCACATGCTCAGCTAACGTTGTCCGCATGGGCGGAGAGGCTGACGGCTATTCCTGAGCGAACAGCCGATGCGAATAAACCGATAGCAGGCATCTCCTTTACAATTGGACAGGCGGATAAGCAGTCTTTTCCTCTGGATGAGTGGAAGACGGTGATGTTCGAGCAGGTGCGTGAGATGTTGGAACGGCATCGAGAGGACAGCTTCAAGACGGAAGGGCATCAGCCGCTGAGGGAAGCGATCATGCATGAGCTGCGCAGGGATAGAGGCATTATTGCGGATCAAGATGATATTCTCATTACGAGCGGTTCTATGTATGCGATAGGACTGCTGACGATGCTGCTGATTAATCCCGGCGATCATGTCGTGCTGGAGAATCCGTCTTATGACGGTATCCGCCGAGCGGTTGGTGCGGCAGGTGGAGTAGTAATAGAAGGCACAGTCGATGACGATGGCATTGTGCCGCAGGATTGGGCATCGAAGCTCTTATTCGTGACACCGAGCAGACAGTTCCCGACGGGCGTTCAGCTGTCGGCAGAGCGGAAGACGGAGCTGCTGGAATGGGCTTCAAGAAAAGGGGCTGTCATCGTTGAGGATGACTACGATAGTGAGTTCCGCTGGGGGGGCCGTCCGTCAGAGCCATTGAAGGCACTCGACCGGGAGGGGCGGGTAGTCTATATCGGCTCATTCTCCAAGACGATGTACAGCGATCTGAGACTTGGTTATGCCATCGTCCCGCAATCCCTGCGAGAGCCGCTGCGCAGAGCGAAGTTCATGCTGGAGCCGCATCCTAGCAGCATTGCGGAGCAGAGGGCGTTGGCCGCCTTCATGGCAGGAGGGCATTATTCTCGGCACATGAGGAGGCAGCGCCGGATTTATGGGCGACGCTTGCTGCACTTTCGCGAAGAAACCGAGCGTTGTCTTGGTGGCATGTTCAAGTTCACGCGGTCAGATGCAGGCTTGCACCAATATGCAATATGGCAGGGTGATCCTGCTGATTACGAGCTGCTGCGGCAGTCTTGCCGCTCTGCGGGGGTCAGCTGGAGCAGCGGGGATGCTTACTGGCTGGAGCCTGCTGAGGCTGCGAGAGCGACAGCCTTATTCGGATTCGCTCATCTTAGCGAAGCAGCCATTACGGAAGGTATCCAGCGTATCGGAGCATGCTGGCAGGCACTGAAGCCGCTGTAGACACGCTGGAAAAGATGAAAGGGCGCCTGAGCCCGTGTTATGGATTAAATTAGCGAAAATGGCTTCGCTACTGGTGAACCTGCTTTCGCTAAATGCGCCGAGCTCACTCTCCATGAGGGTAATAGAGCAGCTAATTTCGTTGTTGGTGAACGAGCTTTCGTTAATAAGGTACAACGTTACTCTAATACGCTCGTGTCCCCGCCAAGCTGATGAATTAGCGAAAATGGCTTCGCTACTGGCGAGCCTGCTTTCGCTAAATGCGCCGAGCTCACCCTCCACGAGGGTAATAGAGCAGCTAACTTCGTTACTCGTGAACGTGCTTTCGCTAATAAGGTACAACGTTACTCTAATACGCTCGTGACCCCGCCAAGCTGATGAATTAGCGAAAATGGCTTCGCTACTGGCGAACCTGCTTTCGCTAAATGCGCCATAAGGGTGCTGCGCAAGATGCCCAGCCCAATCAATATTAGCCAACAAAAAAAAGTGGTGAAGCATACAAGAGGAACTCTTGCTTGCTTCACCACTTCACACTTTGTCGCTTAACTCTTCAGCTTGCCTAAATGCTCGCCCATCTTCACGCGGAGACCGACCTTCAAATCATCGCGAGGAATGAATGTATCGTCCTCCGTGAGCAGTACGACCGTAGAGCCGAATTCGAAATAAGCCAATTCGCCGCCCCTTGAGGTAGCCTCCGCGATAGGCTCTACATAACGGATGCTGCTTACGTTCATCGCCCCGACTTTTACGACGGCAGTCTCACCGCCACTATGCCTTATGTAGGTAATAAGACGTTCATTCCGGCTAAGCACTCGTCGCATCAGACGAAGGCCGACATCGTTGACAGGGTAGACTTTGCCAAGTACATGCTCACGCTCAACAATACGTCCTTCTACTGGCGCATGAATGCGATGATAATCAGTGGGGCTCAAATAAAGGACCATATAATAGCCTTCACGGTAGTTCTCCATGCGGGGAGAGCCGTTGAGCAGCTCTTCGATCGTATAGTCCTGTCCTTTGACATTAACAATTGTACCTGCTTGGATAGCGCCTGCCCCAGTAATTAACGCATCGACTGGGCTTACGAGCACTCCTGGCTCAGCATGGACGGGTCTAGATCCTGGCTTCAAACGCCGTGTGAAAAATTCATTCAACGTGCTGTATTGGTTAAGGGGCTTCTCCGCCTCCTCGACCTTAATGCCGTACATGCTAGCAAAGCGTCCAATGAAGCCTCGGCTTGCTCTGGACTGTGCCAAGCGACCGGTTATTCTTGAAATCCATTTGCGTGAGCTTAGTTCCGTCATGGCACGAAGTAACCAGCTTGTCATGCTCGTACCGTCACGTCCTTTCCTGCTTGTAGATAGTCATTCAACCTTCGAACAGTGTGACATATCCTGCTCTACAAAGCAATAGAAAAAGGAAGGCAGCAACTAGCGAATAATGGGCCGTTGCGTGTAGGACAGAAGCTTCTTAGCTGCGATGAATACGAGGAATGCACTTAGAATGCAAGCATAGATTATGGCGGTATTCATCACGGCGGGATAAGCCTGCTGCTTCACGGCAATAGCTATGAATGCCCAGATGAACACCAGAACCAACGCTGGGTCACGATAGTGCGAACCGACAGCTATGGCTAGCAGCATGGCGACGGTGAGCATAATAACGGTCCAGGTCGTGTCGGAGAGGCCGAAGCCATCCCATTGTGCTGCATAGAGAGCAGTCGCAATATTGACGATCGTTGCTACACTAATCCATCCGAGATACAAGCTGAAGGGCAGCTGTGCGAATAGGCGTTCACCCGCAGATATTTCAGAAGCAGAGCCTCCCGGTGTTTTTATACGGGAATAAATGATCATAATAGTTAGCAGCAAAGCTAGCATAACGAAGACGCTGCTGTACACTTTCTCGTAATGCCATACGACAATCCAAGCTGAATTAAGCAGGCTGCTAATGAAGAAGAAGGGCCCGATAGCGTTAATAGAGCTATTCTTGCTGCCGCTTGGGGTAAAGGAATAGATGACGAATCCAATAAGCAGGGCATAAATAACCGACCAAATAGAGAAAGCATAGCCTGCAGGTGTAATCATTACAGGGTACTGTGCAGACAACTCTCCCGTTGTTCGGCCTCCAAGCGGAAGCCACTCTGCAAGGCCGTTGATCACGAGGACGAGAAGTAGTCCAAGGGCATTCATGAAGCGATATACACGGTTCATAACCGTTCACCTCTTTCTTCATAGTCTTTGAATAACGCTTATGGCTACATATTCACCATGTCCTTATTTTATTAAACGTTAGGTCAGACCATACTCTTGTACGAGGTGAAAATTTCAGGATGATGATGATCATTGGAATCGTGATTGCAGTAGCAGCAGTCCTAATCGGATGGATAGGCTATAGGAGTCCCCGAATCATGAAGCTGATGGATGGAATAGCTGTTGTAGCCTTGTTTCTTGTTATCACGATCAGTGCCGCAGGAATATTCCAGATCATAGCAGATGATACGGTATTCATGACCGAGATTCATGCCTTGTTCCTTGACCCTGTATTTCTGGCAGGAGCAGCCTACATTTCTGTATATACGCTGGCAAGAATGGGTCTGAATAGCGTCAGGTAATCCGCGCGGTACCTATAGCAAGTGAGCAGCTAGAAACGTATGCTAACTTCAAAAAGGTATAGTGGGAGGCGTCCGCATCAAATGGCACCTGCGAAAGTAGCGTTCATTACGCCGGGATCATTCCCCATTCCATCTTCGAAGAGCAGCTCTGTAGAGAGAGTAGTCGAGAAGTTCGTTCCTCTTCTGAAGCCGAATGTGGAGCCCCGCATCTATGGGAGAACCGCGCGGTATTTGCCCCGTAAGAACTTGGTGAACGGAGTAGTCTGTGAACGGTTCCGCGCGGCGAATAAAGCCAATTATATCGCATCCATTGGTAGAGCGATGCGCAGCTTCGCGCCCAATTGCATTCAGATCGAGAATCGACCGCATTACGTACTGACCGTCAAACGGAAATACCCCACTGCTCGAGTCTGGTTGAATCTGCATTCGTCGACCTTTCTCAGACCAAGTCATATTTCGACTTCCAAGCTGCGCCGCTGTCTGCTCGCTGCAGACCGAATCATCGTGAACAGCGAATTTCTAAGACATATCGTAGCTGCGAGGGTTCCCGAGGCGTCCTCCAGACTTCGCGTTGTTTACCCTGGCGTAGAGACACATCGCTTCCCTTCCCAATTCACGGAGGAGGGAGCAGCCAAACGGAGCGCAGAACGTGAGCGCAAGGGCTTGAACGGGAGAAAAGTCGTTATTTTTATCGGCAGGCTTATTCCATTGAAGGGTGTGCATCATCTGCTCAGAATCGTCCCGAGGCTCGCTCGTATCCATCCCGATCTGCTTGTGGTTATCGTGGGAAGCCCCTTCTACGGCTCACATCGCTCAACGGCTTATTCCCGTAAGCTGCTGCAGCTAGGTAAAAAATGTCCAAGGAATGTGAAGTTCGTTCCTTATGTTCCTTATTCGGAGGTCCCTAACTGGTTCGCAGCTGCGGATATGGCGGTCGTGCCCTCTGGACAACGCGAAGCATTCGGGCTCGTGAATGTAGAGGCGATGGCATGCGGCTTGCCTGTCATTGCGACCAATGCAGGTGGGATGAAGGAAATTATTAGAGATGGTGAAACCGGGTTCTTAATCGATCATAGACGGATTGAGAGTCAGCTGGAGGAGAAGCTGCTCCTGCTGCTGAAGGATAAGCATCTGCGGCATTATATGGGACAGAAGAGTCGAGAGCGCGTCGAGCAGCATTTCTCATGGGAGCATACGGCAGACAGATGGCTGAGGGTGCTTCGGGAGAGCGGATTGTAGAGGGGGAATTTGACAATATAGCGATGGGGAAGCTATATTCATACTAGGAAATCCACTAGGGGCGCCTCCATGGGCTGAGATAAAGCTTAATTGCTTTGGTCCCTTTGAACCTGATCTGGGTTATGCCAGCGTAGGAAAGTGGAATCGTGCCCGCCTGCGCGTATGCCTGTACTCTTGCATTTATAGGGGGAGTATGGCCAATATTCGCTTCGTTCGCACTATTCAACCGCTCCTTCGCCGGAGCGGTTTTTTTATTAGTCTGCGGTTTAATGCGTACTGCAGCTGGAAGCCCTCTGAGCGAAGTGCAATGAGAATGCTCTCCCCTGTTCATTCTCTCTGCCGTTCATAGGGCTGCAGATGAGTAATGACAGGCGAGCACTTCTATTCGCGGAGCTTTTCTATGCTTACGCTGCTGCATACCTCCTAGTGGATTCTTACTATTCCATTAGGAGGTTTTTATTCATGTCCATCTTAACAACCCCATTGCCAGGAAGCCGCAAAGTCTATGTGAGAGGTGCAAGAGAGGATATTCAAGTGCCCATGCGTGAGATTGCACTAGAGCCGAGCCAAGGAAGAGATGGCCGTGTGGAGCTGAATGAGCCGATTCATGTGTATGACGCTAGCGGTCCATATACGGATAGTGCCTACGAGGCCAATGTAAGGCTTGGACTGCCGAAGCTTCGGAAGGGCTGGGTTGAAGAGCGCGGGGATGTCGAGGCTTATGACGGACGCACAGTCAAGCCGGAGGATAACGGATTCCTCTCCGCGGAAAAAGCACAGGAGCGGGGTGCTGAGCTGTTCCCGAACGTCGATCGTCCCCTTCGAGCGCTGGAGGGTGCGAATGTGACGCAGCTCCATTATGCCCGCCAAGGCATCCTTACCCCCGAGATGGAGTATATCGCTGTGCGTGAAGGGATGGATGCACAATTTATCCGCTCTGAGGTAGCAGCAGGCCGTGCGATTATACCATGTAATATTAATCATCCGGAGAGTGAGCCGATGATTATCGGCCGTCATTTTCACGTGAAGATCAATGCGAATATTGGCAATTCGGCAGTAGCTTCATCCATTGAGGAGGAAGTGGAAAAAATGACATGGGCAACGCGTTGGGGAGCCGACACGATCATGGATCTGTCCACAGGCAAGAACATTCATACGACGCGTGAATGGATCGTCCGCAATTCGCCTGTTCCCGTCGGCACCGTCCCCATCTATCAGGCGCTTGAGAAGGTAAATGGCAAGGCTGAGGATCTGAGCTGGGAAGTATTCCGCGACACGCTGATCGAGCAGGCGGAGCAGGGGGTTGATTATTTTACGATTCATGCAGGCGTGCTCCTGCGATATATACCTCTGACTGCTAGAAGGGTGACAGGCATCGTATCCAGAGGGGGCTCGATTATGGCAGCCTGGTGCCTTGCACATCATAAGGAAAACTTCCTGTATACGCATTTCGAAGAAATCTGTCTCACTATGAAAGCCTATGATGTATCCTTCTCACTTGGTGACGGACTGCGTCCAGGCTCAATAGCTGATGCGAATGATGAGGCGCAATTCGCCGAGCTGGACACGCTTGGTGAACTGACGAGGATCGCTTGGAAGCATGATGTTCAGGTTATGATTGAAGGTCCAGGACATGTACCGATGCACTTGATAAAAGAAAACATGGATCGTCAGCTCGCCGTGTGCGACGAGGCTCCATTCTACACGCTTGGTCCGCTGACAACGGATATTGCACCCGGCTATGATCATATTACATCAGCAATCGGAGCCGCAATGATCGGATGGTTCGGAACGGCAATGCTCTGTTATGTGACGCCGAAGGAGCATCTAGGACTGCCTAATAAGGAGGATGTGAAGGAAGGGGTTATTACGTACAAAATTGCTGCCCATGCTGCGGACCTTGCCAAGGGCCATCCACGTGCAAGATTACGTGATGATGCGCTATCCAAGGCCCGGTTCGAATTCCGCTGGCGAGATCAATTCCATTTGTCACTCGATCCAGAGCGGGCTATGTCTTATCATGACGAGACCCTGCCTGCCGACGCAGCGAAATCTGCCCACTTCTGCTCGATGTGCGGACCTAAATTTTGCAGCATGCGAATTACGCAGGATATTCGCGAGTATGCGGCTAAGAACGGGATGGACACAGCGGAGGCTATTGAAGCGGGGATGCAGGAAAAGGCCGATGCGTTCAAAGCATCTGGCAGCTCTATCTATGCATAAAGATGCGTGAGCATTAACAGCCGATAGGGCTGGCGTGAGAGCTGTCCACAGTCCAGCTGCGATTGCGGACAGCTCTTTTTAAGGATGCTTGCCATCGGTTAGAAGAATAGATTCATAATAAAAGATTTGAATTAACCATGAAGATTTGGTATATTTGACAACGAGAATCGTTATCATTAATCACATCTTGTATTCATGGAGAGGTTGTTCATCATGTCGTCCAATCAAGAGACAGAGCTTAAACCCTCTGTCAAATTTCGGTCAAGACCGCTTGTGGCAAGCTTGATTTTATTCGGTGGTACAGCTGCGCTACTGTTCTCCTTAGCATTAGCCATCTCGGTAGGAGCTGCGAGTATTGATCTTGCGACGGTCTGGGAAGCGGTATTTCACTTCAACCCGGATATAACCAACCATCAGATTATTAAAGAGCTGCGTATGCCGCGTGCTCTCGCAGGAGCATTGGTAGGGGCTGCTTTCGCGGTTGCAGGAGCTATAATGCAAGGTATGACACGAAATCCATTAGCCGATTCAAGCCTGCTGGGCCTTAATGCAGGCGCAGGATTTGCTCTAGCGATATGCTTTGCCTTCTTCCCAGGGACATCCTACCTGAATATTATGTTCTTCTCTTTCTTCGGAGCAACGATGGGCGCTTTGATCGTATATGGAATTGGCTCCCTTGCCAAAGGCGGCTTGACTCCTGTTCGATTAACGCTTGCCGGGGCTGCAGTAAGCGCACTGTTCGTGGCGCTCAGCTCTGGTCTTCAGATTCATTTTAAAATCGGTCAAGAACTTGCCTTCTGGTATAACGGAGGCATCGCGGGCGTGAACTGGACGCAGGTTAAAATTATTGCTCCTTGGATTATCGCTGCCTTGATTGGAGCAGTTATTATTTCTCGTTCCATCTCGCTGCTTAGCTTGGGCGAGGATATCGCAGCTTCATTGGGTCAGCGAACGGGACTAATCAAGTTTGTCGGCATGCTGTTCACGCTGGTGCTTGCAGGAGCGGCGGTATCGGTTGCTGGTGGTGTTGGATTCGTGGGACTCATTATTCCCCATCTGGCTCGTTACCTCGTCGGAGTCGACTATCGATGGATTATCCCATGCTCGGCTGTATTGGGCGCTATCTTAGTGGAACTGGCAGATATTGCAGCAAGAACGATCAACGCTCCATATGAAGGACCCATCGGTGCATTGATCTCACTCATTGGCGTTCCATTCTTCCTCTATCTCGCAGTGAAACAGAGGAGGGAGCTATAATGGACACCTTATATCTATCACAGACGGAGCAGCGGAGAAGAAAGCGTGCCACCATCGTCATGACGACGCTTGGCATTCTTATTATTACGGCATTTATCATTAGTATGAATACAGGTTACATAAGGCTGTCACCACTCGATGTTATTCGAACCTTATTCGGAGCAGGCACAGGTAAGCAGGAGCTTATTCTATTCGACTTCCGGCTTCCACGCATCGTTATATCCGTTCTTATTGGCGCGGGCTTCGCCGTCTCTGGATGTATTCTGCAGGGCTTGTTCCGAAACCCGCTGGCGGACCCTGGTCTGCTGGGTATAAATTCTGGAGCAGGACTTATGGTAGTCCTGTATGTTTCCTTCTTCCCGGATCTGCAATTGACGAATGTATTCATGATGCCGGTTCTAGCGTTCGGCGGAGCGGCAGCTACAGCCGCAATCATCTACATTTTGTCGAGCAAACGATATCAGGGGATGATTCCAACTCGGATGATTCTAGTCGGCATTGCGGTGCAAGCCGGTATCAGCGCGCTGATGATCGTATTGACGCTTGCGCTAGATCCGGAGGAATATCAACAGGTGTCTATCTGGCTGGCGGGCAGCATATGGGGAGCGAGCTGGAAATACGTGCTAGCGGTATTGCCATGGCTGATCGTTCTGATCCCATTCGCGATGTACAAGGCTAGAACGCTCAATGTATTGAATCTGGGAGAGCAGATGGCTACTGGCCTCGGTACGCGGCTTGGACGAGATCGACTATGGCTGCTCGGAGCAGCTGTTGGTCTCGCTGCGGCATGTGTAGCAGTCGGCGGAGGGATTGCCTTTGTCGGTCTTATCGGGCCGCATCTGGCGCGGAGACTTGTTGGACCTCAGCATCAGATCCTCATTCCGGCATCTGCTATGACAGGCGGATTAATCGTGATCGTTGCCGATACAATTGTAAGAGCCATATCAACGACTTCCATCCCTACGGGAATCGTAGTTGCTATCATCGGCGCTCCTTACTTCTTGTACCTGCTGTCCAAAACCAGATAAAGCATTTGACCGTAGACAGGCTAGTTGTCTACGGTTTTTTGTTTGTTTCTTAGCCCGATTCTCTCTATGGAGAAGAATTTCGGGCTTAAGGTATTTGTTAAGAGGGAGGAGAATGATAGACACTTCATGAATATATCATAAAATGGAAAATATGGAGAAAAGGAAGAGGGCGAATGACGTACGAACGTAATCTAACAGAGCCATATCAGGTTGAGGGACTTCTGAGAACGAAGCTTTATTTGCCTGATCACAGCTCCACATACATGGCAAGGAGCAGACTGAATCCACAGCTCGAGCAATCTCTGAATGCTCGTCTAACGACAGTTGTTGCGCCCCCTGGATTCGGCAAATCTACACTTATTAGCGGATGGATTCGACAGACTGGACTGAGGAATGGCTGGCTGTCACTCGATGCCAAAGAGAACGATCCGCTGCGGTTTTGGCGTTATCTGGCAGGTATGGTGGAGCAGGCCCTTCATGTCAGTCTGAATGCGGAAGTGGGCCAAGGTGGATTCGAATCTGCCGATAGAATAGCTGCTCAGCTTCTACATGCACTAATTGAACGGTCACACGACGAAGAGCCTGTCATGCTGGTACTGGATGATTATCATGCTATTCGAACGCAATCCATACATGATGTGCTCTATGATTGGCTGGATAAACTGCCCTCCACGGTTCACCTTACACTAATCAGCCGACATGAAATCCCCATACCGCTAGGTGCTCTGCGAGCTAACGGGAAGCTCAATGAGCTTAGCTTGTCTGATCTACGGTTCACGGATTCCGAAATTAATGCTTATTGGTATAACAAGACTGGGGCTGCGCCTGATGGCGAGATCCTTCATCTGCTGGTGCGCAACACGGAAGGCTGGGCTGCGATGCTCCAGCTGTCAGCCCTGTCATACTCTGCAGGACAAATGAAAGGGATCATGAAGCCTTTGTCCGGCCGTAATCGGCATGTGGCTGATTATGTGAAGGAAGAGGTATTCACTCATTTGTCAGAGGAAACGAAACGCTTCTTGTATCAGACTTCTATACTGGATCGGCTATGCCCTTCCTTGTGCAGTGCGGTTATGAATGAGCCTGATGCTGCAGAGCGCATTCAAGAGCTTGTACGCCTTGGATTGTTCTTAATTCCGCTTGATGACGAGCGGGAGTGGTATCGGTATCATCATTTGTTCGCTGAATTTCTACGTTCCAGCTTCCACGGTGATGAACAATGCGGACTCGCCGTGCTGCATGGTCGAGCGGCTGCATGGTATGCAGGACATGGTTTTCTTGAGGAGGCTATCGAGCATGCTCTCTCTGCTGGAGATGAGCAAAGAGCAGGAGCATGGATTCAGCAGCATGCCCACATCTGGCTGAACAGCAGAGAAACAGTAACTCTCCGTCGCTGGCTTGCGCGTTTATCCGAGCATACGGGCAATGAGGCAGGGAATATGCTGCTTATGCTCTGGATTGATCTGATGGATGGTCAGAAGGGATCAGCGGAGCTGCTGCTTCCTAAGTTGAATGCCGCGCTTGAGAGGATGAAAGCTGAGCCGCAAGAGACTTCAGGATATTCGCGTATGAGAGAAGAGGTTCAAATTATTGAGAACTTTTATTCCATCTTGAGTGGCAACTTTGAACGAGCACTTGCGCTTATTGAAGAGTATGGTCAGCGTGAGGATCTGCCCGATGCGAAGACGCCGCTGCTGCTTAGTATGGGACTAGAGCTTAATGAGGGGACAGTGCCTTTCATTCGTGGGAATCTAGGCTTTAACGGACGAATCGATTATGCGCAGAGGTATCATCGCGCTTATGGAGCGTTTATTGAGAAGAATGGACTGCATGAGAGCGCCTATACCTCCTACCAGCAGACCGCAATGGGTGAGGTTAGTTATTTGAATAATAGGCTGCCAGAAGCGCGAAGCTACGCGGAAGAAGCCATTCGATTAGGCCGAAAATTCAATACAATTGGTTCTTATGTTCCTGCAGTTATTCTATTATCCCATATTCTAGTCGCAGAGCGGAGAATTCAAGCATCGCTAGAAGCGCTTGAAGAAGCAATGAGGCACTTGCAAAGTCAGCATCAGCATACATCAGACTGGTATGGCAAGCTTATAGCAAGCAAGGTACAGCTCGAGCTCCAGTTAGGTGACCATGTGAATGCCCGAGAATGGGTGACTAAGCATAGATATGATACGTTTGAACGGATAGCATCTAGAAGTATTTTCTACCCTAATCATACCGATTTCATCTATATTCTAATTCTCATGCAATTAGGAGATCTAGAAGCCGCTTGTGAGAGCGCGCGTGATGCACTAACCATAGCTGAGTCGCAAGAGAATCGATTAAGTGAGCTTCAGGCGCTCCTGCTGTTGAGTGAGATTCATATGAAAAATGATGATTCGGTTGAGAGCAGCCGTTTTCTTGTGATCGCAATCAGGATTGGCTGTCAGCTTGGCTGCGTCAGGCCCTTCCTGGATGCTGGCCAAGCTGTCATAGGACTGCTCAACAAATATGATGCGGTCTCTCCCCATACATCTGTCTGGTCGGAACAGGAGCTGGAATTTATTCACATGCTGCAGAGGTATGCAAGTGAAGGTGAAGAGGAGGTACACCCGGCAGCCGTCGTATCATCAAGGCGTTCATTAGATACGTTGACCAATCGTGAAAGAGAGGTATTGATACTGATGGCGCAGGGGCTGTCGAATAAGGCTATTGCAGCTGAGCTTGTTCTAACGGAGGGAACCGTTAAGCTTCATCTCCATCGGGTATACAGCAAGCTGCAGGCTCAAGGCCGGGTACAGGCCATTCGAATTGCAGAGAGCAGCGGATTGTTAGGGAAGTTATAACCCTCCTCTATATCTTTCGATAGACGCGATCCATCCTCTTGCGGAGGTAAGATGGGGCTATCAAGAAGAGAGGAGGAGAATGAACGGTGAGAACGGATTACGATGTCATTATTGTAGGTGCTCGAATAGCAGGTGCTACGCTTGCCTATGAATTGGGGCAGGCTGGCTACGAAGTGCTGCTTATTGATAAAGCACGTTTCCCTAGCGACGTGCTGTCGACACATAATTTCTTCAATAACTCACTAGCCATGCTGAGGGAGATGGGGGTACTGGAGGAGCTTCTCGCCACAGGAACACCAACGTACCAGCAGGCATATGTCCAACTGGATGATGCCATCATAGAAGGGGTATTTCCTGAAGTGAATGGAGAGTCGGATTGCCTATGTATACGCCGGATACATCTGGACAGCATTTTATTCAAGCATGCCTCTTCGTTGAAGCATGTCCATGCTCTGCAAAATTGTCGGGTGAGCGCTCTGCTGCGGGAAGATCAGGCAGTAAAGGGGGTTGAAGTCATCGATTCAGTCGGCACAACTAGGACTTATACAGCAAGACTTGTTGTCGGAGCAGATGGCAGACGATCAACCATACGCACTCTTGCAGGAAGTCAATGTCTACAGTCTGTTCCGACAGACTTTGCTTCTTATGTTTGTTATATCAAGGGGTATCATCAACCAAATGGCCCTTGTTCGGAATTTTATAAGATCAGGGATTATATGGCGATTGTGTTCCCGACGAGTGATCAGCTTCATGTGGTTGGAGTCATGTTCCCGTTGAACCGCACAGATCTGCTAAGCCGAATGAATGCGAACCCGGAGGCGGGACTGAGAGAAGTTGTTCAATCTGGCTTCGAAGGCACATCATTCGCTCTAAGAATGCTGGAAGCTAGGTTGGAGGGTCCTATTCGCGGGCTGCAAGGCTATGACAATGATTGGTACGAAGCGATGGGCAATGGTTGGGCGCTAATTGGTGACGCACTGTCTTTCAAGGACCCTGCTATAGGTCAAGGCATGCACGATGCCATATTTAGTGCTAGATTGCTCAGAGATGTACTTGGTAGGCATAGTCTAGAGAACCCTCCGTGGGATAAGATGGCGGCGCAATATACAACCGAGCTGGATAACAAGCTTCAGCCTCTGTTCCGGTTAGCCTGTGAGATGACTCGCAATGTGCCGTTAACATCGGAGCAAGAGGCTGTTAATCACCTCATCGCTCTCCATCCACAGGCGACTAGTGCGTTCCTAGGCATGTATAATCATGCGAACGAGCCTGAGGAGCTGGGGAGGATAATCGGTGAAATGCTATCCAATCCCATTATTCAGGAGGAAACATAATGTCCAAAGAACCGATGATGAAGCTTCAGCCGGGAGGGCAGGCTTCTATATTAAGCTACAATGTTCCGGAAGGAACGACTTATAGCGGCAGAAATTTCATAGATTTGCAGTTTGCAGAGAGCTACTTCAAGCCTACTGCTGCTGAGGTATCGCTGCTGGCCGCGCAATCAGCCGCAGCACAAGCCGCTGTGCCTTCGCAAGCTGATCTGAAGAGCTTGGGGATCGATCAAGCGGAAGTTGAACGAATGGAGCAGCAGGGCAAGCAGCTTAATCTCTATCGTTCCTTGAATGGAAATCTGACGTATAACTATATTGACAGTGAGATGAATAAGGAAGCTCTCTTCGTATCCAGCACGTCTGGACTTCGATCGATAGAGGGTGAGCCTATCGTTGCCATGCGGCCAATTGAGGATCCTGACCCGGAGCCTGATCCAGACCCAATTCCCATTGTATTGTCCGTTGAGATTGCATCGCCAGCAGCTGGTTCAACTATTAACGGCCCTTTCGCAGGCGCCACCCTCAACATTACAGGTACGGCTGCTGTAACTTCCGGTGACGGAACTGTTAAGAAAGTGGAAGTTCAGGTAGGCAGCGGAATCTTCCAGTTAGCTTCCTTAACAGGAGCAACCTGGACGTTAGCGAACGTAGTGGTGACGACAGCAGGGGCTCTCAAGCTTACAGCCAGGGTAACTCATAGCGGTGGGAAAACAAGCCTGCGGCAAATCAGTGTGAATGTGGTCCTTGCTCCACAGCCCGACACCGAGCTTCCTTCTGTTCAAATTACATCTCCTGCAGCCGGTCAAATGCTGTCTGGCAAAGGAAGCCCGGTTACCTTGAAGATTGAAGGAACGGCATCCGATAATAAGATGCTCACTAAGGTTGAGCTTGCTGTAGATGGGCAGGCCCCTGTTCTTACAGATACAGGAAATGGATGGGTGAATTGGTTTAAGACGATTACCCTTGCAGCAGGGACACATACGCTGATTGCTACGGCTACCGACGGCAATAACAATACAAGTCATCACAGCATGACGGTAAGTGTGGATACGACAAACCCTAGAGTAATGATCGCCACTCCGCTTGGCAATTCCGAAGTGACAGGCAGTGAGCTTCAAGGTGCAATGGTTGAGGTGACAGGCACGGCTCAGGACGAGAATGCTATTCGGAAGGTAGAGCTCTCACTTGGTTCAAGCCCTGTATATATTGAAGCTCAGCCCAAAGCTTCTGGCGATTGGTCGGAGTGGAAAGGGTCATTGCTCATCAGAGAAGCAGGACTCCAAACGATTCATGTTAAGGCGACAGATATGGCAGGCAATATAGCAGAGACAACTGTAGCTGTGAAAGTCGTCATTATGCCGGAGGTAGTCTCCAGATTGAAGCGGCTTATTATTGTTGAGCAATACCAGCTGTCTTCTTATCTAGGCAATTATGGAGCGGGGCGGACGCTGAAGACGTTCTCACTTCTTCCAGGGGAGAAATCCAAGATAAGTGTGCGAAGCTATACCCAGAGCGAGACCACATCCAAGAGTGCGTCTAGTGTAGTGGATTCATTCACGGATGAGAGTGCAACAGATTTGGAGAAATCGATGGCTAACGAGCAATCCAATAGAAAAGGGTACGAGGAAAGCTTTAAATATAAGGTGAGTGCGGAGGCCAAGGCAAGCTGGGGCTTCGGTAGCGCATCTATTAACGGTGAGGTTAGCGGCGGGACGAATGGCGCTCGTGAGGAATTTGCCAAAAACATGTCCAATGCTGTTCAGAAGCACGTAGCTAGAGCATCATCCAACCGTGATATGCAGATCAATACCAGCTATGAGCAGAAAACCACCTCCTCTGAAGAAACGGCCATTGTGAGGGAGATCGAGAATATTAACGTTGGTCGGACGTTGAATTTCGTATTCCGCCAAATGAACCAAGAGTTCATTACTCTTCTTCATCTGACAGATATCCGGATCGGATATTTCAGTGTCGACACGATCAATGGCAAGGAAGTGCCGTCTTATCGTGAAGCGACGCTTCCTCAGCTGGATGCACTGCTTAACGACACCATTGTAGCTGACAAAAGAGCGCTTGTTCGCAAGTCTATCCTGCATCAGCTTGTGAATGTGTTCGATTATAAGGATCGGCATCATACATTTGTTGAGGATGTTGTGATGAAGGATGTTGAAGGAAAAGATGTCCCTTATTCCAATTATTTGCGGGTGAAGAAGGATTACACGTCAACCTACAAGGACGAAGCGACAGGTACAGAAATTCAGGTTGCAGGTATTATTACAGCAGCGAATAAGCATGTTCTTCGAACGGAGGGCATTATCGTAGAGGCACTGCTGGGGCAGGGCAATGCGCTTGATGAATATTCGGAAAGCCTGCAAAAAGAAACGATACGTACCAAGAAGCTGGAGAATGATCTGCTGCGGGAGCGTCAGCAGCGTGAGGATCAGGCACAACAAATACTGAATAACCGTGATAGTGCTGTTGCCGATATATTTGCCAAGCTGTATTATCCTCCAACAAGCTGTGCACAAGTCGCCGAGGATAAAGCGGATGAGTAACGGTATCCCGAAGCCGCTTGGCAAGAGCAATGATGTAGCAACCAATGCGCCTCTAGCCAACAGTGCCAAGGTGACGGGTACGGCACAAGCGACAGTTCCAGTCGTACAGCCCTCCAAGCCGGTGCTGAAGTTATATGATAAAGTGCCAAATACGAGTGAATTAGATGCGGTGGGCGCCATTGCCGCTAAGGTCGTACGAGGAACGCCAGAGTTCGATGCTCTCGTCCAAAACACGAATGCGGATATCATATTCAAGGATGAAGAGGCTACTGCAGCAGATAAGCTTATGACTCCTCGTATGGAGGAGAAGCTTAACAAGCTTGCTGAGCTTGTTAAGACAGAGTGGCCCGGTAAGAAGGTTAGAATAACGGAATGCTGGGACGAGAGCAACGAGCATAGCCCCACAAGCACACATTATGAGGGCCGCGGAGCCGATATGACGGTGAGCGATCTTGATGGAGGCAAGCTGGGTAGACTTGGACAGTTAGCTGTCGATGCTGGATTCGATTGGGTATTCTATGAGGATAATAAGCATATTCATGCCTCAGTCAAGAAGTAGAGCTTGTTAGAATGATAAGAGGAAGGCGCTCAAGCAGCAATGCTCGAGCGCCTTCTTCTGCTCATCCTTATGTATTCGTTAGTAGCGAGCCTATAGGTTAGTGCATATATTACGTTAGACAATTGAGCTGGAAGAAGGAGAGGACAATGGTAAAAAGCAGAAAGTCGAAAAGCCCAAAAGGGCGAAAGCCGCTTTTTTATGTCGATAATCCGAATGCTTCCGAATTAAAGTGGCTGGATGAATTGAATAAAAACAAAACAAAGGCCCAGGTTATCTCACCAAAACCGACACCTATTATCGAGCAGGAGGATACTAAACCGGTCAACATTAACGCGATATCAGCTCCACCGGCTAATGAGCTCTACACGCAGCTCGTAATGGAGGAGCCCTATGTCAGCGAGCAGCAGCCTGAAATCGATCATCTTGTTGAGGAGATCACAGCTTATGTCCAGCCGAGCTATGAAGAGAAGCTGGAGAAGCTTGTGGAAAAGCAGGATTTATATGAGCCGCGTCCTTTTATTTATACCGATGATCTGGTAGAAGGAGCGGTTACAGGCAATAAGATAGCTACCGGAGCGATCGATAGCGATAAATTGAAGGCAGGAAGCATCACCTCTTCATCTATCGCAGACTATGCAATAGACAGCATTCATATCGCTAACGGAGCGGTTACTGGCGCCAAAATAAAGCCGGAATCGATTAGTGGCGAGCATCTGACCAACAATTCGATTACCGGAGGCAAAATTCTCGATTATTCCATTAGCGGAACGAAGCTTGAGGATAACAGCATCACGTCGGATAAGCTTGCGGACCGGACGATCAGCTCCCATAAAATTGCAGAGGGCTCTATTGAAACGAAGCACTTGAAGCATTTTCTCATTACCGAGCAGTTATTGGATAGTCATGCGGTTACGTCTGACAAGATTAGAAGCGGGGCAGTGAAAGCGGAAAATATTGCTAATGAAGCTGTCAACAACTCCAAGCTTGCGGAAGGCTCGGTGACACGCTCCAAGCTCAGAGACGGGGCTGTAAGCAGCGACAAGATTGCAGCTGAGGCTGTAGATTCCATTCATCTGAAGCCGGGTATACTGCTGGCCGAGCATGTTGCTGTAGGTGTCGTACAGGGAAAGCATTTGGCCCCGGACGCAATCGACTCCGAGCATCTAGCCGAAGGGGCAGTGGGAACAAGAGAGCTGCAATTCGGAGCAGTCGACGCAGACCGCGTCGCCGCAGGGTCAATCCATTCAACCCATTTGCAGGCAGCGGCCGTACAAGGCGCACATATCGCACCCAAGCAAATTCAAAGCAGTCATCTCGCTGAGCAATCGGTCACAGCCTCCAAGCTGCTGGATCAATCCGTGTCCACCATTAAGCTGGTTGATCACTCCGTAACGGTGTCTAAGCTTGCAGATCAGAGTGTTACAGCGGCTAAGCTAGCGGAGGATGCTGTACACAACCGTCATCTCGGAAGAGCGAGCATTACAGCTGACAAAGTGTCAGATGGGCAAATACAGCATCGTCATCTTGCTAATGGGTCGGTATCCAGCAGTCAGCTGCAGCCTGAATCGATTGAGCGAGGGCATATGCAGAATGGTATTGTTAATGAAGACAAGATTAGTATGAAAGCGATCAAGCAGGAGCATATATCGGAAGCAGCAGTAGGCACCTCACAAGTGGCTGACCAAGCGATTACAGGGAACAAGCTCGCCGATGGTGCTGTAACAGCTTCCAAGCTGACAGCGGACTCTATCGAAACGAAGCATCTGAAGGATGAGCTGATTACGTTCCATAAAATAGCGCCGGAAGCGCTTCGAGCTTATCATTTCTCGGCTGGCTCTGTGACGGAGGATGCTATAGCTGCAGAGTCTGTATCTGGTTCCCATCTGCAGAATGGCATTATTGAGAAGCAGCATTTGGCGGCTAATGCAATTGGTACGAACGCCCTTCAAGACGGTTCAGTGACAGGAAGCAAGCTGGCGTTTGGAGTGGTAACCGAGCGTTATCTCGCTCCTGGTGTCGTGTTCGCGCATCATCTGGCCGATCATGTGGTCAATTCTCTGAAGCTGTCTCCGGAGTCGGTATCGACAGATAAGCTGCTCGATAAAAGTGTGACAGCTGATAAGCTGGCAGATGAAAGTGTAACAGCAGCGAAGCTATCTCCGGAATCAATTCATTCCAGCTCAATAAGCCCGGAAGCGATTCAAGGCAATCATATTCAGGCCAAAGCCATAACTGGCCTGCATATAGAAGAAGGCTCAATTGGTGCTGAGCATCTTAGAAGTCAGTCGATTGGCATGGATGCCCTGGAGGATGGCGTTATAACCCCATCGAAGCTGGCGAATGGTGCGCTGCAGGGCAGACATTTGGCGAACGAGACGATTCAGAGTAGACATCTGGCGAATGAATCTGTGCTGGGCATTCACATTGCTGTGAATAGTGTTCACGATATCCATTTGACTGATCAATCCGTAACAGAGGCGAAGCTTGCGCCGGATAGTGTAGGATGCGGACAGCTGCAGAATAATTCGGTATCCTCCGCAGCTATTCAGCAGCATGCTATTCAACCGAATCATTTGGCTGAAAGGTCGGTAACGAATGATAAATTGGCACCTCTTGCTGTTGGGACTGCGCAGTTACAGCCGGGTGTCATAACCAATGAGCATTTGGCGGCGGACAGCGTCTCTGACCACACTCTGATCGACGGTGCTGTGACATCTGTTAAGCTGGCATATGATGCGGTGACGGGTGAGCATCTGCAGCTTGAGACGATTGCTGGGAAGCATCTGAAGGCGGAGACGATTCAAGGCTACCACATCCGCAAAGGATCTATTACGCCAGCACATTTGACAAGTCAGGTGCTGTCTTTTGACAGAGCGTCTGATGAGAGTATAGATGGCTTCAAGCTTAAGGTTGCGACAATTACTAGCAGGCAGCTGGGCGAAGCTAGCGTGACGGAGGCGAAGCTGGCGAGTGCTAGCGTGACGGAGGCGAAGCTGAGCGATGCTAGCGTGACGGAAGCGAAGCTGAGCGATGCTAGCGTGACGGAGTCGAAGCTGAGCGATGCTAGCGTGACGGAAGCGAAGCTGGCGAGTGCGAGCGTGACGGAGGCGAAGCTGAGCGATGCAAGCGTGACGGAGTCGAAGCTGAGTGATGCGAGCGTGACTGAGGCGAAGCTGAGCGATGCTAGCGTGACGGAGGCGAAGCTGGCGAGTGCGAGCGTGACTGAGGCGAAGCTGAGCGATGCTAGCGTGACTGAGGCGAAGCTGAGCGAAGCGAGCGTGACGGAGGCGAAGCTGAGCGATGCAAGCGTGACGGAGTCGAAGCTGAGTGATGCGAGCGTGACGGAAGCGAAGCTGAGTGATGCCAGTGTGACGGAAGCGAAGCTGAGCGATGCTAGTGTGACGGAGGCGAAGCTAAGCGATGCGAGCGTGACGGAGGCGAAGTTGGCAAGAGCTAGCGTGACGGAGTCGAAGTTGGCGAGAGCTAGTGTGACGGAAGCGAAGCTGAGTGATGCTAGCGTGACGGAGTCGAAGCTTTGCGATGCGAGCGTGACGGAGTCGAAGCTGAGCGAAGCTAGCGTGACTGAAGCGAAGCTGGCGAGTGCGAGCGTGACGGAAGCGAAGCTTAGCGATGCTAGCGTGACAGAGGCGAAGCTGGGCGATGCGAGCGTGACGGAGTCGAAGCTGGGCGAAGCAAGCGTGACGGAGTCGAAGCTGGGCGAAGTAAGCGTGACGGAGTCGAAGCTGGCGAGTGCGAGCGTGACGGAGTCGAAGCTGGCGAGTGCGAGCGTGACGGAAGCGAAGCTTAGCGATGCTAGCGTGACGGAGTCGAAGCTGGCGAGTGCTAGCGTGACGGAAGCGAAGCTTAGCGATGCTAGCGTGACGGAGTCGAAGCTGGCGAGTGCTAGCGTGACGGAGTCGAAGCTTGGCGAAGCGAGCGTGACGGAGTCGAAGCTGGCGAGTGCGAGCGTGACGGAGTCGAAGCTTGGCGAAGCGAGCGTGACGGAGTCGAAGCTGAGTGATGCTAGCGTGACGGAGTCGAAGCTGAGTGATGCTAGCGTGACGGAAGCGAAGCTTAGCGATGCTAGCGTGACGGAGTCGAAGCTGGGCGAAGCAAGCGTGACGGAAGCGAAGCTGGCGAATGCGAGCGTGACGGAAGCGAAGCTAGCGAATGCGAGCGTGACGGAGTCGAAGCTGGGCGAAGCAAGCGTGACGGAAGCGAAGCTGGCGAATGCGAGCGTGACGGAGTCGAAGCTGGGCGAAGCAAGCGTGACGGAAGCGAAGCTAAGAGATGCGAGCGTGACGGAGTCGAAGCTGGCAGATGGCAGCGTCAACGAATGGAAGCTTGCGGACGAAAGTGTGACAGAGTGGAAGCTGGTAGATGAGAGTGTAACGGAAGCGAAGCTGAGCGAAGGCAGTGTGACGGAGTCAAGGCTGGGTATAGCAAGCGTAACAGAAGCGAAGCTGGCGGATGCGAGCGTGACGGAGTCGAAGCTGGCGGATGGCAGCGTCAACGAATGGAAGCTTGCGGACGAAAGTGTGACAGAGTGGAAGCTGGCAGATGAGAGTGTAACGGAAGCGAAGCTGGGCGAAGGCAGTGTGACGGAGTCAAGGCTGGGTATAGCAAGCGTAACAGAAGCGAAGCTGGCGGATGCGAGCGTGACGGAGTCGAAGCTGGCAGATGGCAGCGTCAACGAATGGAAGCTTGCGGACGAAAGTGTGACAGAGTGGAAGCTGGCGGATGAGAGTGTAACGGAAGCGAAGTTGAGCGAAGGCAGTGTGACAGAGTCAAGGCTGGGTACAGCAAGCGTAACAGAAGCGAAGCTAAGAGATGCGAGCGTGACGGAGTCGAAGCTGGGCAATGCAAGCGTGACAAGTGCCAAGCTGGCAAGCGGAAGTGTAGCTGGAGAGCATATAGCAGACGGAGCGATTACAAAAGGCAAGCTCGCACCGGAGCTGCTTCAGGAAATCTCGATGACAAGCGGGCATGCCGAAGAGTCATTGGGATTGTCCTCCCTATCCTTCAATCCGGTCATTGCACCTGATGCAACTGGGATTGTAAAACAGCAATTCGGTCTTAGCCCATACAGGCTGCAAACTCAGGATGAGCATTGTGATATTATCATTATTTTTGATTCACCATTTGCGAATGAAGACTATGTGTTGGTTGCATCGAGTGACCAGTCTGCCTACTATACAGTCATTCAATCCAAAAGAAGGGATAGCGCAATCATCTCATTAGTCCGTACCCGAATAAGTATGCAACCGAACGGCTGTATTAACTGGATTGCAATTGGGAACTAATTACGGTTTCTCTTGTAACCGTCTAGTAGAAAGAGGGCTGTGTGCATGACGCGCACTCCCTCTATTTTTTTGCTATGAAGAGGGACAGACGTCATGGGAGTTGTACATATGCCGTTGCGCGTATTCGTGTGTCACATACAATGTGTTGTAAATCGTTATCTTTCTTTAATAACTGGACATATACCGAGGTGAATCTGCGGATGAAACGTGCTAAACGTACAATAGGCATGAGGAAGAGAGAACGCCTGTCTATGTCCAAGAGGCTATCCTCGCTTATGCCGCATCCTGATCCAGTAGTATCGGTCATCATACCTGTGATGAACGAGCGTTCTACTATAAGGCGTGTCATTCGAGAGGCTGCTAGCGTGCATCCAAGAACCGAGGTCATTGTTGTAGTTAACGGTTCCACGGATGGCTCAGCAGCAATCGCCCAGAGGATGGGGGCACGAGTGCTGATCTATGCCGAGCCGCTCGGGCATGATGTTGGCAGAAGTATAGGTGCTCAAGCTGCAAAGGGAAATGTGCTGTTATTTATTGATGGAGATATGGTCATCTCCGCGTCGAAGCTGCGTCCTTTTATTAAGGCAGTGGAAGAGAGCGGTGTAGATGCGGCACTGAACGATTATTCCGGCCCAGTCGGCAAGTCGATTGTGCACAGCGTTGTGCTCGCCAAGCATGCCCTTAATAGTATGCTGCGGCGGCCTGATCTACAAGGTGTCTCATTCACTGCAGTTCCGCATGCCATTAGCCGGAGATGTCTGCAAGTGATTGGAGCGGATGCGCTGGCTGTTCCACCGCTTGCCCATGCCAAAGCTATTTTAAAAGGACTGAAAGTGTCCGCGGTTCATTCTGTCAATGTGGGCCGGATCAATAAGCGGAGGACAGGAAGGGAAAGACGTAATCCACTTGAGAACCTCATCATGGGCGATCATTTGGAGGCTATTCATTGGGTTATTTCGCAGACGGATGATCGGGGCGGTTATGAAGATCACAATCGCAGGCGTGAAATGGCATTATAAATATTTGCGGTAGTATGAAGAGGCAGAGGTGGCTTGGGCAGATGATTATGCTTGCTGCACTGCGGGCTTTAAGGAGGTCTATAAGTGAAAGCAGTTATTCTGGCTGGAGGGACAGGAACACGCCTTAAGCCGTTAACCTCTCTAATGAATAAGCATATGCTTCCGGTCGGCCGAAATCCTATGATTTACTATGGAATCAATAGATTGAGAAAAGCCGGAATTGAACAAATTCTACTAGTCACCGGTCGACATTCCGCCGGTATGTTTATTCAATACTTGGGAAGCGGCAGTGAAATGAATGTCTCTATTACCTATCGAATACAGGAAGAAGCGGGAGGCATAGCTGAAGCCTTGCAGCTGGCACGTCCATTCATAGCAGAGGGTGAGAAGTTCATTGTGCTGCTCGGCGATAACCTATTCGAAGAAGATATTACTCCGTTCGTCGAGATGTATGAGCGTCAACCAGGCGGGGCGATGGTTCTTCTCAAGCAAGTACAGGACCCAGAGCGCTACGGTGTCCCGATCTTCCATGCAACAGGTTCTATTCAACGTATTGAAGAGAAGCCTGCAGAGCCGAGGTCTGACCTGTGCGTGACTGGCATTTATATGTATGACTCACATGTATTTAAATTAATTGAGCATATTAAGCCTTCCGATCGAGGAGAGCTGGAAATTACCGATCTCAATAATGTGTATGCAGAAGCCGGTCTATTAACCTATCGGACGTTGACAGGCTGGTGGACGGATGCAGGCACATTCGAATCGCTCCAAGAGGCAGCGGCAAGGCTCAGGGAGGAACTTGAATAGATTGGAGAGATCAGCGATGAGACGAACTAAGCGGCGTGCCCGCCGTCTCAAATCCCGGCCATTCGCGCAATCTGAGCTCAGTAAGCGCGAGGCCAGCTATAAGGCTGGCATGGAAGCAGGTTACAGCCAAGGCGTTCAAGCCGGCTTCGGCTGCTATGATACGCTTTTTGAAGGGACCAGTATCATTATACCGAGCTACAATCAAGCCGGTTATTTGAAATTATGCATAGACAGCATTATCGAGAATACGGAGCTTCCTCATGAAATCATAGTGGTGGACAATGCTTCGACTGATGAGACGGCGGCTTATTTGCGGCAACTGGATGGGCAGGTCCGATACTGCATTTTACCAGAAAACTATGGGTTCTCCGGTGCGGTTAATAGGGGGCTGATGATGGCCAAAGGAACGACGATGCTCGTTCTGAACAACGATACTCTCGTGACGGATAACTGGCTGGAGAATCTGCTTGGCTGCTTGAACAGCAGTCCTGAGATTGGCATGGTAGGTCCGGTTACGAATTATATTAGCGGTGATCAGCAGGTTAAGGTTCCATATAGTCATGTCGATGATATGCCGGCGTTCGCCAGGATGAACAATATTGCAGATCCGAAGAGATGGCAGAGGACAGATAGACTAACGGGATTCTGCCTTATATTCCGCAGGCAGCTGTGGGAGGAAACGGGCTTTCTGGATGAAGGGTTCGAGTTCGGCAACTTTGAAGATGATGATTATAATATTCGGGTACGATTGCAAGGGTATTCACTCGTCATTGCACATGATTGCTTCATTCATCATTATGGCAGTGTAAGTATTAAGGCTCTGGGCAATCAGCTCGAGGAAGTGAATAATCGTAATATGGTGTTCTATATGAATAAGTGGAGCAACCCCTATGAATGGATTCACCAGATTAAGCAGAATGAACAGCAGCGCGATGGCGATCATTATAAAGCTAGCAAAGGCGAGGCGGCTTTCTATCCTGATAGTGTTGCGGTCCAAGGTGTCGGCGATACAGTCTATTGGATTGAGAATGGTCGCAGGCATCCTATCCAAGGAGAATGGACAGGGCATGTAACCCGACTACCTCAGGTTGATGTGCGGCGCTGGCCGATCGCTGAGGAGTTAAGCGGGGTAACTGCGATGGACAAATGGATGCATATTCATGCCGGGGGGCTTAACGGTTCCCTTCATGGTACAGTTGCAAGCGGTCTGGACGGCTTCTTGTATTATATGGAGCATGGATGGAAGAGGAAGATAATAACAGAAGCTTCGGCTGATCGATGGGGGCTGAATACTAGGCCGCATGTTTCTCTTACTGCTCAGCAGTGGAGTGCGCTGCCAGAGGGTCTTCCGCTAATCCCTCCAGTCAAGCTCCGTCAGGTGCTATGACAGGTGAGCAAGTATCACCTTCCTAAACCCAGCATATGCTGTTAACAACCGTGATCATCGTTAGGAACAATCTGGAGGGATAGTGGCATGCAGCAGATCGTCACAGAGATAATAACACATTTATCGCATTCACATAGCCAGATGGCTCGAATTGTAGAGGCGAAGCGTCACGTTGCGGTGAGAATGACGGAGGTTATTAAGGCGCTGCCAGATGAAAATCCGAATTTTGGAGGGACTGACGGGCTGCTCGATAATTCTCAAACGCTGCTTGGGAGCGTGATCTCCTATTTGAATAGCATTGCGGAGCTGCAGGAGACGCTTGCCGTTCAATTAACATTCATGATTCGTGAGCTGGATTCAGAAGATGAGGAATAAGGAGCAGGAAGGGGAGCGTGCATAATGGATCGCGATCAGGCATATATGCGTATGCTGGGTGCCACCGCCAATATGCAGTGGAACGTCGCCATTATATTGGAAGCGAAAGCGGAAGAAGCGGAGAAAGCGCGTAACTGGATCTGTAATCATATTACGGCCGACTCCTTCCTTGGTGAGCATACACAGCTTAAGCAGTCTTTGCAGCTGCATGATCAAATTATTGAGGTGCTTGATGGCGTCAATAAAATGAGCCAAGGCATTGTGTCGGTTCTGCGGGCGGTTCTGAGCAATGACTCAGAAGATGGTAACAATTCTGATGGCCAGGACTTCCAGTTCGGCGGACGAAACCTCGGTGACTCAGATTGATTCGGCTACATGCTCAAGAAGATCAGGTGAAGCTGGAGCTTCTGTCCTCAATTGCCAAAAGCCAACTCGCCCTGGCTAGAATACTAGACAGTGTAGCATTCATATCGGAAGTCTCCACGGGGACAGCTCAGCGAATCGGTGAGAACATTGTTGTATTGACAGCTATGCAGGAAGCAATGGCGGAGACGGTAACTGGATTGTCTCTACGGCGTAATCGTATTCGTATGGGCCATCCAGTAAGCCCTTGGCTTAATCCACAGCTTAGCTTGGCATCACACGATTCGGATATGAACGGGAGGAAATCGTTGTGAAAAAGAAAAAAAAGTCCGTTGTTCGCAGTCGGCGAACGAAACGGAAGACGCGTTCAAGGAGGCTTGGCAGGCGTACGGTACCATCTGCTCGCAAGCCTGCCAGCAAGAGAACCAGGAAGAGTACGATACGTCGACGTAAGCCAACTACGAGGAATAGAAGATTGAACAAAGAAAGCTATAACGATGGCTTTAATCAGACCTATAACGATGGGTATAACGCAGGCTTTGCCAAAGGCTTCGAGGACGGACATCAGCTGGCTTACGAGCAGGCGCCGTAACGGTCAGCACGCCGCAATAGGTATCGAATTAGACCTTATCATCTATTCACCCACTTTCTAAGGGTGACAGAGGATAAGGCTTTTTTGTGTGATGGGAAGAGAAAGCAGGCTCTATATGACGGGTCAAACGCCAATTTTTCATGATAGGGGACAAGTGACGATGAGCATTTCACCCTCCAGGCATATAGTTACAAGAGAGTATAGGATGAAGAATAGACCATTATACGTTAAGGCGGTGAATGAATGGTCTCGAGAGCAAGGGACAAGGGGAATATGCTCTATGATCTTGGAAGAAGTGAGGGCCATGCGGTCGGTTATGATGCAGGTTGGAGAAATGGAGCCTCTCAAGCGATCATGCAGGCAGCCATCAAGGCAACACCAGAAAAGCTTCCTCTACGGATATTGTATATACCGCAAGGCTTTGAAGCGATAGATAGAGGCATTATTGAGGCGCTGCAGGCCTCTATACTGGAACCTCTCATAGGCGATAGTATTGGAATCGCTCAGCAAGCAGCTGAGCTGCATCCAGATCTCGTGCTGGTATTAAATGGACTGCATGTATTCCCAGATGATCATCTGGAGCAGATGGATGCGGTTCGGGGCCTTGGCATTCGCACGGCAGTCTGGTTCGTTGATGACCCGTATATGACGTCAGATACGGCTCTGGCAGCGCCGCATTATGATATTGTGCTGACGCATGAGCTGAGCACAATATCGTTGTACCAAGAGCTGGGCTGTACTCAAGTCCATTATTTGCCGCTGGCTGTTAATGAAAATATATACAAAGCAATAAAGGTAGGGCCTGAGTATACAAGCGATATATGTTTTATTGGTCAGGCATTCTGGAATCGGGTAGAGCTGTTTGATGCGATTGCGAAGCAGCTGAGTGGAAGAAGAGTATTTATAGCTGGTGGGCTATGGGAGCGGCTGCAGCATTATTCCAGCCTGAAGAACTTCATAAGGCTGGGCTGGGTACCGATTGAAGAGACCGCACTTTTCTATAATGGCGCCAAGATCGTAATCAACATGCATC
Organism: Paenibacillus xinjiangensis; assembly: GCF_059686975.1. NCBI lineage: Bacteria > Bacillati > Bacillota > Bacilli > Caryophanales > Paenibacillaceae > Paenibacillus > Paenibacillus xinjiangensis. The sequence continues at coordinate 142,486 of NZ_JCAALS010000001.1, forward strand.
GAACGACGGAAGGAGGCCTCGACAATTTCAACTCGCTGCAGTACCCGGGGCTATCCATTAATCCGCGGACGTATGAGATAGCAGCCTGCGCTACGCTTCAATTGACAGATGTGCGTGAGGATCTCACTCACTATTATCGGCCTGGCTATGAGATCGAAACCTTCGGGAATGCAGAGGAGCTGGCTTCCAAAATCCAGTATTACTTATCGCATGAAGAGGAGCGCCGCCAGATCGCAATGAGGGGATATATTCGGACGTTAAATGATCATACCTTTACTACAAGAATAGGAACGCTGCTGCAGCTCATTACAAACTCATAATGAAGGAGTGATTAAGTTGGTTAAGTCAGTGAATGCTGCCGGATCGGTGAAGAAGAATAAGAATCGGGACTACTCCTTGGAACTGGGGCGTGCTGATGGCTACAGCAGCGGATGGGAGCATGGACATTGGTACGGGCAATGTGAGTCGGTCATGAGCAGAATTCAGCCGATAGCGGCTGTCTGGCCTATTCACGTACTGTTCGTGGAGACGGGGAAAGGCTTCCCTTATTCGCCGCTCGATGAAGCGGTTCGAATAACGCTGTCAACGTTCGTTCAGCAATTAACAGTGGTTACTTCCCAGCAGCCTGTTGCTGAGATTGCAGCTGTTCTAAGACCTGATATCGTCATCGTTCTGGATGGCTTGCAATTCGACATCAACCAAGTGATCGCTATGCGAGAGCAGGGAATCCGCACCGCCATTTGGCTGACCGATGACCCTTATTATACGGACATTACCTCAACCCTAGTACCACATTATGATGAGGTCTTTACGCTGGAGAAGAATAGCGTTGTATATTATCAGCAGCTTGGCTGTCCTCGCGTTCATTACCTGCCATTCTGTGTGATGCCCTCCCAATTCCGGCCAGCTAATCCAGAGCGTTCGAGCCGCAAGGAAATTTCCTTCATCGGCTCTGCTTATTTGAATAGGGTGCAATACTTCAATGAAGCGGCATCTTATCTATCCACGAAAGACACGCTCATATCCGGCATATGGTGGGATCGGCTTGATCAATATGAGCTGCTCGCTTCCAAAATCAGGATGGACCATTGGATGGGGCCAGAAGAAACAGCTCATGCCTATAATGCTTCCAAAATTGTGATCAATATGCACCGCGCATATGATGATAAGACATTCAATAGCAATATCATCGGCATCCCTGCTGCATCACCCAATCCCCGAACCTTCGAGATATCTGCTTGCGCGGTTATGCAATTGACAGATGAGAGGGAGGATCTTGCTTCCTTCTATACGCCTGGTGTAGAGATCGTTACGTATTCCTCGCCTCAGGATATGATCGAGAAGCTGGATTATTATCTAAACCATGAGCAGGAGCGAAAGGAAATTGCAATGCGCGGCATGTACCGAACATTGCGTGAGCATACGTATGCGAATCGGATCCATACGATGCTCAGCGTATTGTTCCCCGATCATTTGAGCGTCTAAGCCCTTGCTGGGATAGACCAGCGAATAATTACACCTGATTGCGTCAGTCCACCTCCAAAGCCATATAGGAGCAGTTGATGGCCTGGCAAGATACGTCCCTCTTTGACAGCGGCATCTAGAGCAAGCGGAATCGATGCCGCTGATGTATTTCCATAATGTTCAATGCTCGACAACGCTTGCTCCTGCATAAATCCGGTTCTCTCACAGAGTGCGTCGATTATTCGCTGATTGGCATTGTGGGGGATGAACCATTCGATATCACGGGTGCTCCGACCACTACCTTCAAGAAGCTTAATGATGCCAGCCGAAACATGACTGATTGCCCACCGGTAGACCTCACGGCCATTCTGCACAAGATTGCTCGTTCCGATGATTTCCTGACTGCCAATAGTAGTAGCTAAGCTGCTTCTGTACAAAAGATGGCCGCCGCTTCCGTCCGTATCTGATGCAGCGGCAATGATATCGCCTTCAGCGTCTTCTCTTGCCTCCATTAATATCGCTCCTGCACCATCACCGAATAGAATGCAAGTGGTGCGATCGGTGTAGTCTGTCGCTTTGGACAAGGTTTCAGCTCCAATTATGAGAATTTTATGGTACAAGCCTGACAAGAGCAGTCCATTAGCCAGCTGTATAGCTGCTGTAAATCCGGCACAGGCTGCTCCAATATCGACAGCACCGCAATTCGGCATTCCGAATTGCGCTTGTATACGTGAAGCTACGCTCGGCACGTAGCTGTCCGGGGTGGAGGTAGCTACAATGATATAGTCTACATCGGAGACGGAAGTATGATACCTTGCCACTAAATCACGTACGGCCTCCATACATAAATCGCTTGTATATTGTGACTCGGCTGCAATCCGGCGCTCCCGGATACCTGTTCGTTGTACAATCCATTCATCCGAGGTTTCAACCAGCTTCTCCAAATCTGCATTTGTAAGAATACGTTCTGGTACATAAGTGCCTATAGCCGTAATTATAGCATTTGATTGAATAAGGGTCGTCATCATTAACCACTCCTTTTTTATAATTAGTACCAGATACTAATATCTGATAATAATTTACTCATTTACAATCGATTTGTCAAGCACTGTAAGAGCCGTCAGCGAATATCGACAAGCGAATCCGCACAGGCTAATATCGGGTATGAGGCCTGAATACAACTTGAGTGGAGGCTGGCGAATTACATGAAGAATAAATTTATATTGATCTCGGCGAGTGTAGCGTTGACGGCTATGTTAACTGGATGTGCGAGCAATCAGGGAGACCTGGGGAACCGTAATATTCGCCCCAATAGCGTAAGGTATGATGCTAATGGAAATATGCTTAATGGAAACAATACAATTAAAAATAATGCCTTGAATAACAATGTCAATAAACTAACGGACAAGAAGTTCGCTAATGACCAGATGAATGACATGAATCGTGTAGATGGCCGCAGATTAAACAGCAATAATATTGTCGGGAATCATCAGAATTATAAAATCGAAATGAGCGACAAGATCGCTGAGAAGCTTGTTGGTATGAACGAGGTTAAATCTGCTTATGTCATGCTGAGCAATAACAATGCTTATGTCGCGGTATCATTCGCAGATCATTACAATGACACGAATCCCAAGGAATTAAGCCGTACCAATGGAGTAACGAGCACGCATAGAAAAATGAGTGCGATGTCCACAGGAGAAGATTCTCTGACGGATGAGGTTAAGGCTAGTATTGCCCGAGAAGTGAAACGAATGTATCCGAAGGTAGAAAATGTGTATGTATCGGCTAACCCGGACTTTGTCGGCCGGATGAACGGTTATATGAATGATGTACGGTTAGGTCATCCGATTCAAGGCTTTGTAGCGGAATTCAATGGGATGGTGGAGCGTCTATTCCCAGCCAATGCAGCAGATGGTATGAAAAGCAATACTATTTTCGACCGCAACCGTTAAATAGGAATTATGCCGGGCCGACTGATTGCAGTCGGTCTTTATCTTCATTAATATGAATGATATTATGTGATGACAAAACACACCTATAACTGTTGATAGGTGCGGATACATATTGAAGTGAAATAACTTAACTATATGAAGAGGTGAAAAGTGTATGGCGATCAGCTGGAATACCATCATGCTCTGCCCGTAGCAGTCTGATACCTTGGTCACTCCTGCGGGCGGAGCCTTTTTCCAAGGGAGCGTGATGGCATGAAGCCTTACCGAAAAAATCGCAGTAAAGCCTATGTACGGCATCACAGAAATCGGGTCATTCAGCGTAAAAAACGACTTTCTTCACACTGGGGATGGGTTGTGAAGCATGAGGGTAGCTTTGCTAAGGGCAAAATCCATTGCTCTTGCGGGCTGTGCAGTACAAAAACCGATGAGCTAGGCTATCCGAAATCCGCATTGGCTAGAATGATGGATTGTCAGGAGCAGCTGCTGGATTCGGACTTCTAGCTATGTATGATAATGAAACAAGCGATTCCCATTCATTTGGGTGTCGTTTTGTTTTGTTTAGAAGTATGAAGAGCAGTACGCTCCATTGGTTGAATAGGTCGGATAAATCGGACAAAGGTCCCGTATACAAAAAAAGTGGCCCGCATTGCTGCGGGCCTGTCCTAGATATGGTATCAACTGTGGGGTTGATGCTTTTAATTTTACGGAGGAAACCTTAGCTGAACCTTAAATTTATATGTCCAATGCTTGTCTAATCAATGGATAAACCGTGAAGGTGCAGGAAAGTAGTGGGACAAGAGCAAATCGTTGCCCTTTTATGAGTTCATTCTAATCAACATGCGCCCAATTTCCTTATGTACAGCACCATTGCAGCAGCCCCTTCATAATATAATTTGACTGTATCCCTTAACCTTGTTAAACCATAAAAACCCGAGCAAGGAGGGGTGACAAACATTGAAGGGTAGCGACCATAAGAGCAAGTTTTTACTGACGCATCGTGAACGCGAGGTATTCGAGCTGCTAGTACAGGATAAAACAACAAGAGATATCGCACAGCAATTATTTATTAGCGAGAAGACCGTCCGCAACCATATTTCCAATGTCATGCAGAAATTGAACGTTAAAGGTCGTTCACAAGCGGTTGTCGAGCTGATAAAGCTTGGGGAGCTAGTCATATAGCAGCAAGAGATCTCTCCATTCTTCTTTCTCGGGGCTATTGTCCTGATAAAAAAATAGGGCATCAAGTCTAGGCAGCATAATGATATATGCTGTCTTTATTTTTGTGTATAAGAGGATGTTATCTATTCCATTACATTCCTATAACTGAATCTAAAAAATCAATAAATGATAATATGTAACGTGACAGATTATTATAATATGTTATGCTATTCTTGCATCATGAATAATTCAACATAAAGGGTGAAATATCATTTATATAAGGAGAAAAATCATATATTTTATTGTTATTGCAGTCATCATTCTGAGTACACTTACAGGATTGAAAATGTTCTACTCTTATTATTCAATACATAAGTCGGCGCATGTCGCTGTTGCCAAGAAATATATAGGGATTGCCGAGAAGATTGCGGAAGGTATGGATACGGAGGCATACGAGGAGTTTTTGAAGGCACCGGCTGACAATGAGGTTAGGCAGAATATTTCGAAATATTTGGGTGAGTATCGGGAGAAAACCAATTCTTTGTATGTATATCTCCTTGCACTGGATGATACGGATGTTGCCAAAGTAATGATCTCGGCTTTTCCTGAAGGCATCCCGCAGCCACCTATTTTCTTTCCTTGCACGGTTCCGCCCAGAGAAGTAAATGAAGCAAAGCAAGGGCACGCTTATTACACGGGATTAATTGATGACAGCTTGAATGGGATTTACTTATCAGTTGGTTATCCTCTATATAATGATGAAGGGGACTTAATCGGTATAGTCGGGATTGATATTGCGGCTGGGGATCTGGAGCAGGTAGGGAATCAAGTGATTAAGAGCAATGCTCTGTTTATACTAATCGACATTCTCTTCACAGTTCTGCTTCTAACGGTTGTGTTCATTCTGCATAAGTGGTACAAGCTCCGGGTTAATCAGGATTTGAAGGATACTGAGAAGCTGTATATCAAGGAGCTTACTAAGGTAATGGAGACAGTGAAATCGAGCAGACATGATATGTTGAATCATTTCCAGGTGATTAGCGGTCTGATTGAGATTGGAAGACATGAGAAGGCGAGGGATTATCTGAAGGAGGTATCTGTCGGCGCGAATATACTGGATCTTTCCCTGAAGGTGAAAAATCCTGTTCTAATGGTCTTGTTCCAGAGTAAATATGAGGCCATCCAATCGAAAAAAATCCAAATGAATGTCGATATGGAATGGAATGAATTCTCCAGAGTGGAATCACTTGATCTGGTCAGAATATTCTCGAATTTATTGGATAACGCTTTGGAGGCAGTCGTGGTTGTTCCGGAGGAGTATACAAGAGAAATTCGTGTGGCGTGCAAAGCGGTCGGGCATAGATATGAGTTCACAGTAGAAAATTCAGCTGTGCTGACTGCCGAGGAGGAACAGCAGCTGTTCCAGTCTGGCTTTACTACGAAAGCAGGCGTCAATGGTGCGCGAGGCAATGGACTGACGATTGTCAAAACAACCGTCCAGAAATACAAAGGCACTATCTTCTATCAATATAAGCAGGGCAAAGTGTTGATCAAAATTACGATCTAGCCACGCTCGAGGGTAGCGATCATCCATGCTTGTGGTGGAGAAGCACTGCGTTATTCCGTCGTATTCTCACGAGTCCGTTACCAATAGTGAACCTAATTACACTGTTGATGAACCTGATTACGTTAATGCTCCAAGCTAGCTGCTTGCCTATTGGTTTAGAGTAACTTATTTCTTAAGTCACGCAACGACTTTCGCTATTAAGGTATTTGCTTTCGCTATTAGCTGCAACGGGCCATGCAGTAGCGGAATTTAAGAACTCCTTTCGTTATTAACGAAAGGAGTTTCTTTCTACTGAATGTCCAAACAGAGATGTGTAATGTTAATAGCCGTCTGTGCGGTGTCCAAGCTCCTCTGACAGCTCCATGCCTTCTCGGGCAGCGGGAGTTCCCATGTGTGCAGATGCTTGTGAGGCTTGCGTACGCTCCTTCAGCGCTTCAGCTAAGCGTCTGCCGTACTCGGCATCTGCCCCAGTACAATGGGAGAGCATTGCGTCCTGGATGACGGGGCTGCAGGTAGCGAGAGCAGCGGAGAGGTTGCTGATCAGCTCATTCTGCTCCCATGGCTCGAACGCTCGGAACGTGTCGCCTGCTTGACCGAAATTGTTCGTCCGTTCAATCGGCTCTCTAACGAGCTTGGCGTTATAGCTTGGCTCATGAGGCTTGCCCGAGTCAGGAGCCTCTGTTAACCCATTCAGCGAGGAAGGCTCGTAATTGATATGAGGATTCTGTCCTGGAGCCACATCTACATAGAAGGCCATTTGGCCATCACGCTGGTTCGTGGCAACACGCTTCTTCGGTGCATTAATAGGAAGCTGCAAATAATTGCTGCCTACGCGGTAGCGCTGCGTGTCGGAATACGAGAGCGTTCGGCCTTGGAGCATTTTATCATCAGAGAAATCAAGTCCATCGACCAGCACTCCTGTTCCGAAAGCCGCTTGCTCGACCTCTGCAAAATAATTCTCAGGATTTTTGTTGAGAACCATCTTCCCAACTGGAACCATCGGGAATTGATCAGGCGGCCACAGCTTGGTATCATCCAGCGGATCGAAATCCAGCTCCGGATGCTCGCCATCCTCCATGATCTGAACACATAGCTCCCAAGCAGGGAAGTCACCCTTCTTAATGGCTTCATACAAATCTTGAGTGGCATGATTGAAGTTTTTGCCTTGCAGCTCTTCCGCTTCCTGCTGGGTTAAATTTTTGATGCCTTGCAGCGGCTCCCAGTGGTATTTGACAAGAACAGCATGACCGTCTGCATTAACCCATTTGTATGTATTGACACCTGAACCCTGCATTTGGCGATAATTAGCGGGGATTCCCCATGGGGAGAACAGGAAGGTGATCATATGTGTCGCTTCTGGCGTATTCGATACGAAATCGAAGAATCGTTCCATATCCTGTATATTCGTAACCGGATCAGGCTTGAAGGCATGAACCATGTCCGGGAATTTCATGGCATCGCGAATGAAGAATATCTTCAAATTATTGCCCACGAGATCCCAGTTGCCGTCCTCGGTATAGAACTTAGTGGCGAAGCCGCGGGGATCACGCAAGGTTTCCGGTGAGTGCCCACCATGGATAACGCTGGAGAAACGGACGAATACCGGAGTCTGATGCCCTTTGTTCTGGAAGAGCCTCGCTCTCGTATACTTGCTAATCGGCTCCTCTCCATAGGCTCCATAAGCCTCAAAATAACCATGAGCCCCTGCGCCTCTGGCATGCACAACACGCTCGGGTACACGCTCTCTGTCGAAGTGAGTTATTTTCTCGATGAATTGGTAATTCTCCAGCGTAGCAGGGCCACGACTGCCGACCGTTCTTGTATTCTGATTGTTTGAGATCGGATGACCTTGTCTGTCCGTTAACGTGACCTCGGCTTCTTGCGAAGCTGTGCGGAGATCGCTAGCATCCCCAGGATTACTTACATTTGTTCCGTTTGTTCCGTTGGTCTCATTGGAATTCATATGCAGCTAAACCTCCGTGTTCATTTTTTGAAAAGGCAGAATATGGGCTTACTATATCCACAGAGCTTGAATATTATTAGAGTATAGTTCTCTGGGTGTGTTATTCTCACGGGATTGCCGTTATGATATGATAAATACAAATTCCACCAATTGGATGGATAATTGGATCCGGGAGGCTTTTATGACTAAAGTATTGTTATTCTTTTTCTTAACCTGGCTTACAGGAAGCCCTATTATTGCCATTCTTGTATTGCTGGTTATTTTGTATGCTCTGGATCGCCGATTCGTCGGACTGACTCCGAGTTTATTGAAGCCGATCCGCAGATCACGCCAGCTAAGCAAGCTGAAGAGACAGATCGCTCTGTCGCCTAATGACACGTCTTCTAAGCTGGAAGCTTCACGAATTTTAATTGAAAAGAAAAAATATGCAGAAGCGCTGAGGCTGCTTGAGCCGATGGAGCATATTCTTGATGAATCCGCTGAATATTGGGATGACCTAGGTGTGAGCTACATGCAGACGGGAGAGCTGGAGCGGGGAGAAGCTGCTGTTCTCCGTGCGCTTTCCATTAACCCACGCGTGAAGTACGGTGCTCCTTATTTGAGGCTTGCAGCATACTATTCTGGACAGGATGCTGTGAAAGCACTGACTTATATTGATGACTTCCAACAAATTCAGTCTTCATCCTGTGAGGCCTATGCAAGGCTGGCTGATATTTATAAGCTGATGAATAAGCAAGAGGATAGGAAGACGGCTATTGAGGATGGACTTCGCATCTATCGCATGCTGCCGAAATATAAGAAACGGGTGGAACGGAAGTGGGCACTTCGCTTGCTTTTCAAAAAATGGGCGGGCTGATGTAAAAAACTTCATGATGATTATGTGCGACAGCTGTATTGTTGTTTGATGCGAAATCGTACATAATCAAAGTATATTACATAGATAGAGGGGCTCCCTATGCAGCGCAATGTATGGCTCATGGCGATTAGCGTAATTGTAGTCGTTATATTATTGAATAACACGATATACTATTTTGTAACGAAGCATTCGCTTGAGGAAGCGATGAACCATGAAATGCGTGCAATAGCTAAGCAAATAGAATATTCCGTCGAGCAGTCTCGATTAGGAGCGGAGAAGTTCCAAGATCAGATTGGCCGAGAGCTCAGAGTAGTCTCGATTGCCGCGCAATATGCGCTCGATCCCGATGTGGAGAAAGTGACGAATGACCAGCTCAAGGAATTAAGCGCCAAGCTTGGCGTTAATCATATTACGCTATTGAAGCGAACGGAAGACAACATCGTATTGTACCGATCCTCCGATGAGAAGGAGCTCGGGAAGGGCACGAAGACTTGGGACCCTTGGTATATCGCATTCAATCAGCTGTTTGATACGAAGCAGGTAGATGTGGACTGGCTCGGGCAGACACTGCCTAACTTCTGGAGCGGCCCATTTGAAGTAGCTTCCACCGATCCCGCGAGTATTTACAAGTGGGGTTATTATCATGACGGAACAACGAATTATATTATTGATCCTTACGTCAGCTACGAGAAGCTTATGGACTATGAGAATTTGACGGGTGTGAATACGGTTATTGAGAAATCCATCAATGGCAGTGAATCGCTGATGGAGGTCGCTGTCATTAACCCGGATACATTCGCGGAAGGCCCGTTCGAGACGGTTCACCCGAATGGGGATGTTCAAGAGCATATTCTTCAGAAGGCGATTATTTACGGAACCTATGCATACAGAATGGATAGCGATGCAAGTCACATCACGAATGCTTATAAGAGTGGGGACATTGTTACGCTCAATCAGCAAATAGAGGGCAAGCATGTGTTCAAAATGTTCATTCCCGTCTTTACGACAGACAATGGCATTAACATCGTAGATCAGAATGGGGAGAAAATGAACGGCTATGTTCTCTCCATCGTGTCGGATTATCAAGTCATACAGAAGCAGCTTGACTCTCAATTTCTTAATATTGGACTTATAATCGTTATTCTTACTGGGCTTAGTGTCATCATCGCTGCATTCGCCATGAATCTATTCCGTCAATCTCGAGAACGAATGGTTCAGGTTACCCAGCAGACCTATGTAGATGAGATCAATCAGATGTTCCAGGCGATTCGTGCTCAGCGGCATGACTTTCTGAATCATGTACAGACGATCCATTCACTCGCTGAGCTGAATAAATCGCAGGAGCTTGTTGCTTATACGAAAGAGTTGACTGGTGAGATCAGCTATATGAACGATATTATCAATATCGGTAATCCGGCCATCGCCGCACTCATTCGTTCCAAAATATCGCAAGCTGAGAGCTACAGAATCCACTTTAATTGTTCCTTCGATGGGCTCAATCGCCTTGAGATGGGCTTGAAGACATTGGATATGAATCGGGTGCTTGGCAATTTAATCGATAATGCCTTTGATGAAGTGCTGAAGTATCCGGAGCATCGGCGTCATGTGAAGCTGGTGGGGAATCAGACGAACGGCTTCTTGGAATTCACCATCAGCAACACTTGTGACCATGCAGATGGAATGATGGCCAAGCCTCTGTTCGAGCCAGGCTTCTCCACGAAGGATGATGAGCATCAAGGTCTGGGTCTGTTTATCGTTAAGACGATAACCGATCAATACAAGGGCAGTATTCATGTGCTCTCAGAAGATGAGGATCAGATTTGTTTCCTCATTCGTATTCCAAATAAGCAAGGATAGAGGATTAGAGCGGCGCTTCCATACTCAGCTATGAGTCGGAGGCTGCCGTTTTTTTTCTTTCTCCACCAGAAGGAACGAGATCGCGGATTGCATGACAGACCCGACAAAGTCGATTCTGCTTGTGGTATACTAATAAGAATGCAACATGTACGGAAGGAAGCAGGTGAATAGCTTTGGCGAGTCTCGACAATAAGCTTCAGGAAACGCTTGAGAGCAGTCTGAAAGATCAAATGAATGAAACCATCATTAAACGGGGCTGGGAGTATTACCGCAGCGGTCATGTGAAAAATGTGAAGCTTGCAGATGAAGGCACATTGTACGGCACCGTCCAAGGTTCTGAAATATATGCGGTTGTACTTGATGCGGACCAATTACGATACAGTAAATGCACTTGTCTCTATACGGGCTATTGCAAACATATGGCAGCTGTATATTTTGCTTATTGCAATGACGAAGACAGAACCGGAGTTGCAGCTGAGGATGCTTATCGCCGTGTTCTTGGACTGGGACCGAGGCCGGTTCAGACCGTTTCCGTCTCTGTTTCGCCTGTCCATGTGTCAATTGCTGTGCCGAGTCATGAAGGATCACCAGCTGCTTGGCAGGAATGGATAGAAGCAGAGTATGGCCAATCATGGAGAGTCTGCCGCCATTCTCTGCACTCTCTGCAGCCGATATTATCGGCACTAAAGGGAACTTCTCGAGATTGGGAGAAGCCTCATCAGAAGCTTCATTGGGCGAATGTGATTTTGTTCATACTAGATCAGGCGGAGCATGCGATTAAGTCAGTTGACTCCTTCAGCAGATATTATCATGAGATGTCCTTCCTCCGAATGGCTGAGCCATGGGTGGAGCATTATTATACGCTTGTGCTTGAACTTAAGCCTACACAGATGGATGCGCGCGAACGCGCATGGGTGGATCATATCGTTCGTTATGCATACAGCCGGGCGATTAAGACGGAGCAGCAGCTATTCGACTGGGCTTATATTTATCTGGCGTTATGCGAGAAGATGTCGGAGAACAAGAGCTGGCACAAAATAGAGCTTGCTACGATGCTCAGCTCAGCTAATCAAGCCGATGGAGAATTTATAAATCTGTCCTTCGTGAATACGGCAGCTGCTATGCTTCATTTCTTCGATGGCAATGATGAGGGAGCGCTTCGGCATTTCTCCCAGACGGACTTCCAACGCTCGCAAAAAGTAATCTATCCATGTGCCGCTCAGCGGCTGGAGGAAGGCAAGTGGGAGTTGTTCGGGCTGTGGATGAGCTTTCTCTATGAGCATATTTATCCAACAAGAAGCGGCAGGACGATCGGGGCATTCGTAACCTTATGTCGACGTGCCGATGTGGATCAGCCAGATGAGCCGCGATGGACTTCATACATGACAGAGCTTCTGCCGCATTCCTATGTAGAGCTGTCAGAGCATTGGCTGGCGATTAAGAAATACGAGGATTGGGCTGATCTGCAGCTGCTCATCGGAGTGAAGCCGGAGGATATGGGCGTGCAGGATCTAAGAGAGGTATCGAAGGCTTCGCCACAGGTGCTGATGCCGATCTACCACCAATCCATTGATGAGTGGATTAACTCACGCAACCGCCAAGGCTATCGCATGGCTGTTAAGCAGCTGAAGAAGCTGGAGAGACTGTATAAGACAGAAAAAACGATGGATCGCTGGGATCAGTATATTGCGGGAATTGTGCGGAAGAATCAACGTCTAAGGGCGTTCCAGGAAGAGCTGTGGAAAGGAAAAATCGTTACATGAAATCATTCATCGGCGCACGAACATTAGTTGTAGACGGATTCTGGACCCAAGATGAATCAGGCAACGGCTCCATCATGCTCTCTGCGACAGAACGAGGTGAAGGCTCTGGACGTCTGAGATCCGTCCTCTTTGCTTGGCATAAGGCGTCCTGGTATGGTACAGAGGTTGAGGAAGCGGATCAAGCTGAACGCAAGCTGCTCAAGGTAAGCCCACTGCTTGCCGTCGATTATTTGTCTGCCCCGCAGCATGCAAGGCTGCTGCAGGTAGAATGGACAGAGCGCTTGACGCTGCTAATGGATATGGCGGGCATGATACGACAAGCGCTTCTGCAGGGGTGGTTCGAACCGGATTGGTCGGGGTGGTCCGAACAGACACGTGCATGGAAGCTGGCTGTTCCAGACGCTGAGGGTGAGTGGTGGCAGAGCTGGGAGCAGGCGATAAGGGATGCTCATGCCAACGGTGAGCAAGGGGTGGAGCACTGGCTAAGTCAGGCGGTGGAACAGATCATCGAGCAGAATGATCCAACGGCAGAAGCTTGGCGCAGCATAGGTGCTGCCGCAGGCGGCGAAGCCATTCTACAGCGTAAAGCGGCGGATGAAGAGGATTGGCTGATTGCGCTTGGTCTGCATCGGGATTCTCTTCCTTTCAAGGTCGCGCTGCAGCTTGTTGAGCCTAACGAGCAATCAAGCTGGCAGCTTAGACCTGCTCTTCAAGATCGGAACGGCGGGGCATGGATAGCTATCGTGCGTGATGCATATAGTGGAGACTGGATAGCAGAAGCAGAATATCATAGACCGCTTCCCGAAGACTGGATGTCTCATCTAGATGCCAAGCTGACCAAGGAGCAAGGGAAATGGCTGTTGGCTCTGCCTGATTGGGAGGATGCTAACCAATTAGGAAGGATAAAGACTGCTCTTACGGATAATGAGGCCTGGTTGTTCATGGAGACGGCAAGCTTGCAGCTGCTGGAAGCAGGCTGTCCGGTTCTCCTTCCAAGCTGGTGGGAGGCTGTCCGTTCTCGCAAGCTGAGGCTGAAGGCGAAGATGAAGTCCTCGGTCGGATCAGAGACTCAGCCGATGTTCGGCTTGGATCAGATTGTGCAGTTCGATTGGAAAATGGCACTTGGCAACATTGACCTATCTGAGGCTGAATTCATGAGGCTTGCGGAAGAGAATCGCCGCTTGATGAATATTGGCGGCGAGTGGGTGCATCTAGACCCGAATGATGTTGCGCAAATTCGCGATTGGATGAAGCGGGTAGGCAAACGCAAAGGGCTGTCGTTCCGTGATGTGATGGAGATGCATCTGCTCGGGAATGCGCCATTTGAAGAAGGAGAAGACGCTTCGGTCAGTCTTCGGGCAGAGGTAGAGCTGAACGATCATTTGACCAAGTGGCTGGAGCAGCTCCAACATACATCGGAGATTCCGCTAATTGAGAAGCCGGAGAGCTTCCTTGGCGATCTAAGGCCTTATCAGCTGCAAGGGGTATCCTGGCTGCTATTCCTGCGTCGATTCGGTCTTGGCGGCTGTCTAGCCGATGATATGGGTCTTGGCAAGACGATTCAGTTCATGGCCTATCTCGCTTATGTGAAAGAGAAGAAGACCAAGCAGCATAGTCCTTCCCTGCTCATCTGTCCAACCTCTGTCATTGGCAACTGGCAGAAGGAGCTGGAGAAATTCGCGCCTTCCATTCGTGTACATCTGCATTATGGACCGAAGCGGGAGAAGGGAGATTCCTTCCAAGCAGCAGTTAACGATGTGGACCTCGTCATTACATCCTATTCTCTTGCTCAGATAGATGAGGAGGACCTTGGGCTCGTACAGTGGGATGCGCTCTGTCTGGATGAAGCGCAAAATATTAAAAATGTATATACGAAGCAATCTGCCGCGATTCGGGCTCTGCCTGCTTATCACCGGGTTGCATTAACGGGTACTCCGATGGAGAACCGCCTAACTGAGCTGTGGTCCATCTATGACTTTATTAATCCGGGCTATCTTGGCGGCATTAACGAATTCCGCAAGGCGGTTGTTACACCGATCGAGCGCACCCGTGATGAGCAGGCTATTGCTGGCTTGCAGCGGTGGGTGAAGCCTTTTATGCTGCGTAGAATTAAGAAGGACCCGGCGATTCAGCTGTCTCTCCCAGAGAAGATCGAATCCAAAACGTATATTACACTAACTGCTGAACAAGGTGCGATGTACGAGAATCTGGTGTCTGATCTGCTGGAGAAGCTGGATAAGCTGGGGCCAATGCAAAGACGCGGATTAATATTAGCCTCACTCACTAGACTGAAGCAGCTATGCGATCATCCTTCGTTAATTGGAAACGAATCATCAGGCACTTGGGACGAGGAGCGTTCGAATAAAGTCGCACGCTTGCTGGAGATGGCAGAGGAAATTGCGGCCGAAGGCGAGAGATGCCTGATCTTCACCCAATTCGTCGATATGGGCCATCAATTGAAGCAGCTGCTGGAAGAGAAGCTGGGCATGACGGTGCCGTATTTGCATGGAGGTGTGCCGAAGGCTAAGAGGGATGAGATGATCGATAACTTCCAGAATCCCGAGGTGCCTTGCTCGGCATTCGTCTTGTCCTTGAAGGCTGGAGGAACAGGCCTCAACCTGACAGCGGCGAATCATGTGTTCCACTTCGATCGCTGGTGGAACCCTGCTGTCGAGAATCAAGCGACTGATCGTGCCTTCCGCATTGGACAGACAAGGCAGGTTCAGGTTCATAAGTTCATTACGCTGGGTACGCTTGAAGAGAAGATTGATGAGATGATTGAGCGGAAGCAGAACCTGAATGATCAGGTCGTAGGTCAATCGGAGCACTGGATTACAGAGCTGTCTACGGATGAGCTCAAGGAGCTGTTCTCGCTTCGTAAAAACTGGCTGAAGGAATGAGGGAGATAAATGCCCGAAGAGAAGCTGCGAGATAAACTAACGAAAGTGATGGCTGAGCGCCGTTCTGGAAGTATAGAGCCTTCTGCTGAGCAGACGGCAGCTCCAAATGAACCGGAGCAGGCTTCTGAGGATGAAGCGAATGCGGAGTGGAAAGCCTTCTACGGGTCAATCAGAGCCTATATGAGTGCGATACGCGAATAATATAAGAAGAGTAAACACACAGCCTGCTGGGGAAAAGTAACCCGGCAGGCTGTGTGTTTTTATCCCCTATGGTCAAAATAATAGAATTGTATCCCTCATCCGGCGGTTTTTCGACCTCCTTCAATTGTGGAAGCGAACCTATAATAAAGGTGCAAGGCAAACAAGCAACATCATTATCGAGGAGGTCTACTAAATGAAGAGAGGCTATACCTTTACCGCCATTATGTTAGTATCCATCATGCTCGTTATTTCCGCTTGTGGGTCCAGCGGCAACAATGCTCCTGCTGCAACGAATGGAGCGACGAACGCACCGGCTGCAACAACGGAAGCGACACCTGAAGCGAAGGATGTTACATTGTCCCTCCGTCATACTCAAATTAAAGAGACAAGTAAAACAAGACTAGCGATTCTAGAGGATGTAGTGAAGAAAACAGAAGAGGCAAACCCTGGCTTGACCTTTAAGCTTGAAGGTATTGATGAAGTTGTCAACCGTGATCAGAAGCTGAAAGCAGAGATGACTGCCGGCAATCCTCCAGACATCTTCGAAGTATTTGGCGGCGCTGATCTTAACCTGTATGTGAAAGCCGGCCGTATGCTTGACCTGACTCCAATTATTGAAGAGCTGGGCATCACAGACAAATTCGCAAGCCTTGATGAGTTCACAATCGATGGCAAAGTATATGGACTGCCTTTCGGCGGTTACAGCGAAGCGATCTTCTATAACAAGCAGATTTTCTCTGAGCTAAGTCTTGAAATCCCTACAACTTGGGAGCAATTGCTTGACGTATCTGAGAAAATCAAAGCAGCTGGCTACACGCCATTCGGTCTTGCAGCGAAAGACGGCTGGGTGAACGGCATGCTCTGGAACACAGTTATGGAGCGCAACATCGGTATCGAAGCGTTCAGCCAAGTCGTAACGGGTGAAGCAAAATGGACAGACGAGAACTTTGTTAAAGGGTTCGCTTCCTATGCGGAGCTTGTGAACAACGATTATTTCACGAAAGGCTCACTAGGCCTAGCTTATGCAGATCAAGGCGCACAGCTGCTGTCTGGTAAAGCGGCTATGGTATTCACAGGAACTTGGGATGCTAACCGCTTCTCCGGTGAAGAAGCTGGCGATCTAGCAGGCCAAATCGGTTACTTCGCATTCCCGTCCATCACTGGCGGCGCAGGTGACCAAACCTCCATCAACGCTTCTTATTCGAATGGTTTTGGTTTCTCTGCTAACCTGGACGAAGATAAAATTGCAGCTGTGAAAAAATTCATTGCTAACTTCTACACAGAGGAAGTGCAAAAACGCACATTGGTAGAAGACAAATTGCTTCCTTCGATGAAGCTGTCCGATCTGTCTGGTGTAGATCCGCTTACAACTGAAATCCTGACAGTTATGTCTTCGGCATCAACGTCTTGGAAAGCCTATGACGCGATTGTTCAGCCTGCAGTAGGTGCTGAAGTAAACGTAGGCCTTCAAGAGCTGATAGGTAAGGTAAGCACGCCTGAGAAGGTAGCAGCTAAGATTCAGGCTGCTCAGGATAAGGCTAACGCGGCACAATAAGCTTATCTTCGCTGGAGTTAGAAACTGTAGTATCGATATAGCCGACTGCGTGTGAAGTACATTCTTCCGATCGCTGTTGTTCCTGAATTTCTTCATTTCAAACCGCTATAGCGGCTGAAATTCAGGAACAAAGGCGAACGCTCCGCTTCTCCAGACTGTACTTCCCACTCCGTGGCAATCGATATAGTTCTAAAAAGGCTCAGCTAAGAACTGAAAAAACAATTTAAAAAGCTAAGGTTTGCTTACCTCGAACCTTAGCTTTTTTTAAAGACAAGAAAGAAAAGGCAAGGAAAGAAAAGAAAAGAAGGTTAGTTGGAGGGGTAGTCATGAACAAAGCGCTCAGAAATCCATTTACGTATATAGCGTTTATTATTCCGACGCTTGCGCTTTATGCTTTATTTTTCGTATATCCGGTTATTGTATCGTTCGTGTATGGATTCTTCCGTTGGGATGGCATTACCGACAAGGTGTTTATCGGCTTTGATAACTTTATCCGGCTGTGGAGTGACCCCGTGTTCCTGAAAGCGATGGTCAACAACTTTTATTTCATGGCGTTCTCCCTAATTGTGAACATTCCGCTCGTCTTCCTTATCTCCATCGTCATTAGTAAGGTAAGCAAGATGCGTGATTTCTACAAGTCGGCCGTATTCGTGCCGGTCGTTATCTCGACCGCAACGGTCGCTATATTGTTCGGCGTGCTGTACAACTATGATTCCGGTCTAATCAATCAATTTATTCGCCTTATTGCTCCAGAGAGCTGGGCTCGTGAATGGCTGTCAGATCCGAAGCTGGCGATGCTCTCCATTCTTATTGCGAATGCTTGGCAAAATATCGGGTTTTTCATCGTTCTATGCCTAGCTGCTATTCTGAACATTCCGAAGGAAATCATCGAAGCCTCTAAGATTGATGGTGTTAATGGGTGGACCGAAACATGGAGCATTACCCTGCCGCTAGTTAGACCGATCCTGTTCGTTATGCTGCTTCTTACGGTGTCCGGCACGATGAAGGTGCTAGATATCGTTCAGATTATGACGAACGGCGGACCTTTTCAATCGACAGAGGTCATGTCTACTTACATGCTCAAGGTCGGCTTCCGTTCGATGGAGCTCGGTTATGGAAGCGCCATCGGCGTAGCGATGTTTATTCTTATACTCGTGCTTACCGGCATCCTGCAGAGACTTACGAAGCATGAGGAGGTGCAGTACTAATGAACGTAATTCGTAAAAGCCAATTTTGGATGCATTCTTTTCTCCTATCCTATGTCGTCGTAACGCTGTTCCCTTTACTCTGGCTGCTGATGACTTCATTCAAAACGAACCGGGAAATAACGGTCAATACATGGGCTTTTCCAAAAAGCTTTAACTTCGATAATTATAAGGCAGCATGGGAAACGGCCAAAATCGGCCTCTATGCGCTCAACAGCTTATATGTAACGGTTGCTGCTTGTCTACTGACCCTGCTGCTTGCGGCAATGACCTCGTTCGCATTATCCAGAATGAAATTTACTCGAATGAATAAATATGTGTATCAATTTATTTTGTTCGGTCTGCTGGTTCCGCCTGGGGCCTTATTCATTCCGCTGTACCGTTTGATTCAGAAATTAAGCCTGAATGGCATACATCTCTATGATTCGCATTTAGGACTGATTTTGGTATACTGCACTTATGCATTACCAATTACTGTGTTTATTATTTATGCCTTTATGTTATCCATTCCGAAGGAGCTTGAAGAAGCGGGAATTATGGATGGGCTTGGTGCAATCGGATTGTTCGTAAAAGTCGTGCTTCCGATCTCGATTCCTGCTCTTGTTACCGTAACGATCCTGAACTTCATAGGCAACTGGAATGAATATATCTTATCGCAATTATTCATCACCTCTGAATCGCTTCGCACGCTGCCTACGGGTATGGCAAGCTTCAATGACGGCTACCGGACGAACTTCGCTTCCTTGTCGGCTGCCGTTATTATAAGCATTGTGCCAGTGCTCGTCGTGTATGTGTTCCTGCAGCGTCAAATTATTGAAGGCATGACAGCGGGAAGCGTGAAGGGCTGATCGGTACTAGTGGAAGGGGCTCTACTCGATGAACTTAAGACCGAAGCTGATGCTCGCATTTATAGGGCTGATCGTACTGCCGATGATCGGGCTCGGCATCGTGTCTTTTCTTAATTCGGAAACACTCTTGGAGAAAAAATATAGCGAGCAAACGGAAATATCGCTTAAGGCTGTTGGCGGGAATATTCGATATTTCTTCAAGGAGCTTGATCAATTATCCGATGGCAACCTAACAAGCTCGGAAGTGCAGGATACGCTGAAATACAGTCCGTCTTCGAGCAATGATGCCAGCACGATCATTGCAGTCAACCAAGCTGAGAAAGAAATGAAGCGAATTCTGTTCCAGCATCCAGCAGTCAGCTATGTTGTTCTGTATGCGAGGGATGGGACGATGTTCCGGGCATTCCGTAATGATCCAACGACATTCCGTCCCATCACCTTCGAAGCGTTGAAGGAGCAGCCCCTGTATGAGGAGACGATGCAGCTTGGGGGAAGACCCAAATGGATTGGTCCTTATGAGCAGCAAGAGCTGACCGGTGTCGAGCCTCCTTTGTTCACGCAGATGAGGCTTGTTAAGGATTATGAAACCTTCAATGATCTGGGCATTATGGTTACGCAGTACAAAACAGAAGAAGTGTATTCGATGCTCAAT
The DNA here is from genome assembly GCF_059686975.1 of Paenibacillus xinjiangensis. Lineage (NCBI taxonomy): Bacteria > Bacillati > Bacillota > Bacilli > Caryophanales > Paenibacillaceae > Paenibacillus > Paenibacillus xinjiangensis. Next base: position 162,430 of record NZ_JCAALS010000001.1, read on the forward strand.
ACGTTCCTGAATCCGGCGGCTGAAGGACCTGATTCCCGATATGTTATCGTGAATCAAGAGGGCCTTATTCTGCTTGATAGCAGCGAAGAGATGGAAGGGACGAATGTCAGTGAATACACCGATATGCTGCCGCAGCAGACGGTTAATTATTCCAGTGACCGGTTGAAATTCAGCGGGAAGGACAGTCTGGTCTCCTCTTACAATCTGGATCGCAACGGCTGGGTGCTCGTATCGGTGAAATCATGGAATTCGCTTACGAATGAGAATGTTCGCTTCGTGCAGTGGATTGGCATGATTACGATTCTATGCTTGCTGTCTGCGATATTGTTCAACACTTTCTTCGTGAGTCGTGTTGCTAAGACGATTATTATGGTTGTTCGCAAAATGAGGCTGGTCGAGCAGGGCATGCTTGATATACGCGTCAATGCGCATGGCAAGGACGAAACCGTACTGTTAGCCAACAGCTTCAACAGCATGGTTGAACGAATTGGGGAGCTGCTAAGTGAGGTTAGAACGGAGCAGGAGCGTAAACAGCATGCAGAGATGATGCTTATGCAAGCCCAGATCAAGCCGCATTTTTTGTTCAATACGCTTGAATCGATTAATGCTCTTGCAGCCCAGAATGAAGGCCCCAAAATTATGCTGATGGTACGCAGGCTGAGCAATCTGCTTCGCACAAGCATGCATGATTCCGAAGAAATCTCGATAGCTCAAGAGGTTGAGCATGTCCGCAGCTATTTGGAAATCCAGATCTATCGGTTCGAGGATTTGTTCACTTATGAATTAAACGTTGCCGAGGATGCTCTGGAGTACACGATATTGAAGCTAACCCTCCAGCCGCTTGTAGAGAACAGTATCCAGCATGGCTTCGAGGGATTGGAGTATGGCACAGGGAAAATCCAGATCGAGGTTACGGTTGAAGCGAATCAGATCGTGCTTATGGTTAGTGATAACGGCATCGGGATGAATGAGCAGACTCTGAACAGGCTGGCACAGCAGAGCAGCCAATCTGGCAAGAGACGCAATGCCGCTGAGCTAGGGGAACGAAGAGGGCTCGGTCTAGGCAATGTGGCGGATCGTCTCCGTATTCATTATGGTCCATCTTACGGATTGAGGATATGCAGCGCCGAAGGCTACGGCACCGTTATTCGCTGTACCATCCCAAAAAACAGAGGTGAACGAATATGAATGGCAAAGTGCTCCTGGTAGATGATGAACCGCATATTACACGCAATCTGGAGAAAGTCATCCCTTGGGATATGCTTGGCTTAACCGTTGCAGGCACAGCAAAGAACGGCGTAGAGGCTCTTGAGCTCATGGAAGCGGAGCATTATGATCTGGTGCTATGTGATATTCGAATGCCTGTCATGGATGGGCTTGATCTTGTACGGCATATTCGCGACAAAGGCTCTGAATGCGACATCATTATGCTATCGGGCTATCAGGATTTCGCTTATACACGTGCGGCGATCCAATACGGTGTGAAGGACTACATGCTCAAGCCGATTCCCTATGATGAATTAACGGGAGTCATTGCAAGGGTTATGGCGAATCAGCGTATGAAGCAGAAGCAGCTAAGCGAGGAACGGCAAAAAATGGGCCGAATGATTGATTTGGCCAATGAAAAGATTTTATACGACTTAATAATGGACTATACAGAGGTTTCTGGTGTCAACTGGATGTTCGCTGGCGATGAGCAGGAGCTGAAGGAGCAGCAGTATGTATTAATCGTACTTGATCTAGATGTCAGCTCGGAACGGACGAAGGATTGGCGGGATTGGTCGGATAAAGAGCGTAAGCTATGGAATTTCGCGGTCTGCAACGTTCTGCGAGAGAAGCTGCAGCAGAAGGGTCTGCCGCATGCGGTTATTCAGATCCGAGATGGAGAGTGGAGTGTCCTAATCGAATGCGAGAAATCGCAAGCCTATCGAATTGAGCTGGTAAGAGAGTGGGCAGAGCTTCTGCTGTCTGCTGTCAAAAGCCATGTGAAGCTGTCGCTATACGCTGGCATCTATCATGAATATGCCGCTGTTGCTGAATTGTCAGCAGCCTATAAGCTAGTACAGCAAGGGATGCAGCTGACTCCGAACCAAGAAGCTATTGCCTTTTATCCGGATGATTCCATAGTGTCCACACAGGAGGATCAAGTATTCTGGGATATTTCGGAGAAGCTGATTGGCGCGGTGAAACGTGGCGATGCTTCGGGAGTAGATGATGAGCTGAGGCGCCTGACGATGCAGCTGCAGAGTCTGAATGAACTGTCTATAGGCAGGCTCAAGCCTATGCTGCATTTCTTCGCACTGAATCTGATGCGGGAGACGAAAGAGATGGGGGTTTTCTCCCGTGAACTCGAAGAGCTGCTGTGGAAAAAGCTGGACAGACGGTTCTGTGTTAAGGATCTGCTGTCTGTCATCCAGCAGGTAACGAATGCGGTAGCGGATAAATCGATGGATAAGAAGAAGCAGTCAGAGCGCTCGATGTCGGAGGCCAGGGCTTTTCTCGATCGGAATTTATGCCGTGATTTAAGCGTGGAGGAAGCGGCTACTCATGTTGGGCTGAGCTCCTCGTATTTCAGTCTGCTGTTCAAACAGACCTTCAATGAAACCTTCATTGAGTACATTACGCGGCAGAGAATGGAGAAGGCAAAGGCTTCACTAGCAACTACGCCGAAGAGCATTGCGCAAATTGCGAAAGAGGTCGGTTATGCGGAGCGTCGGTATTTCACGAAGGTGTTCATGAAATATACAGGGGAGAACCCGACGGATTACAGAAACAAGCATCAGCAGGCAGGGGACGCTACGAATACGGTGAATAACAGCTAGTAGAACAGCGAAAAAGGGGAGCTTATGCATGGGAGAGAAGCGGGACGTATGGGACAGCTGGACATTGCGGGAGAAGGTAGGGCAGCTCTTCGTATTTGGCTTCCACGGCTATGAGCCGAGCGAGTCTATTACACATCTGATTGAAACCTATGGAATCGGTGGCACGATCTATTTCACCCGTAATGTGAAGGATGCGCAGCAGGTGCATCAATTGTCCCAATCGATCAAGGCAATATCGCGGAATGCAGGCAAGCCTGATCTGTTCGTTGCGATTGATCAAGAGGGAGGCATGGTTGCCCGTATTATTAATGGAGTAACTCTAATGCCCGGCAATATGGCTATTGGTGCAACAGGCTCTGTGGAAGCTGCTGGTGAAACGGCTCGTGTCTGCGGGGAAGAGCTGCGTATGATTGGTGTGAATATGAACTACGCCCCTTGTCTTGATGTGAATAACAACCCCGATAACCCGGTTATTAATGTTCGTTCGTACGGGGACCGTTCATCTGTGGTCAGTGAGCTTGGTAAGGCAGCTGTACTCGGTTATCAATCGGCGAGAGTTGCAGCGACGGTCAAGCATTTTCCAGGTCACGGAGATACCTCGGTCGATTCCCATCATGATCTGCCTGTGCTGCTGCATAATCGCGATCGGCTGGATATGATTGAGCTTGCTCCTTTCCGTGCAGCTATTGCTGCTGGAACAGCAGCCATTATGACCGCCCATGTATGTCTGCCAGCTCTTGATCCTTCAGGCAAGCCGTCCACCTTGTCGGAGCCGATCTTAAGCGGTCTGCTTAGACAGGACATGGGCTATGATGGCGTGGTTGTGACCGATTGCCTGGAGATGGATGCGATTGATCGATTCTATGGTCCGGAGAAGGGTGCAGTTCTTGCCCTGCAGGCTGGGGCCGATATGGTGTTGGTCAGCCATACGTTCGAGAAGCAGGTAGCGGCTGTTGAAGCGGTTGTTGCTGCGGTGGAGAATGGGGAATTGTCCGAGGCACGTCTTCACGAATCGCTTGCGCGTGTGATGAAGCTGAAAAACAAGCTTATGCTGGATGAGCCTCTGGCAGCTTGGGAGCAAGTGGCGTCTGCTATCGGTACGGAAGCGAACCGGGCTATAGCCGCGAAGTGGAGCGAGGCTTCCGCTACATTAGTGAAGAATGAGGGTGGTCTGCTGCCTCTGCGCCAATCGGCGAAGACGCTAGTGCTCTGGCCGGATATCAAGCCGGTATCGGTCGCGGATGAAATTCTGTCCAGCGATGGCACGTTAGGCGAATATTTGCAGGGACGGCTGGCGCATATCGTCGAACGTAGCATGGGCGAGAGTGATCTGCTTGCTGATCTGGACTCCTTCGAGCAGATTGTTGTCGTCACCTATGACGCGACGAAGCATGAGCTGGAGCGTACAGTCGCGCGAGAGGTGATTGAGCGTGCAGGAGACCGTACTGTGGCAGTCTCTGTGCGGAATCCGCTTGATATTAATGTCTATCCAAGTGTAAAGGCCTATCTGGCTGTCTACGAATGCCGCCCACTTGCGCTTCAATCAGCAGCTAAGGTGCTGACTGGGGAGCTGGTTCCTAGCGGCAAGCTTCCGCTAGAGATTTCGGTTGCTTACCCGTTCGGGTGGCAGGTTGAGTAGAGGGGGATACCTGTGTGCCACTGCGAAAGAGGATGATTCTTACGATCGCTGTTGCCCCCGGATTTCTTTTATTAAAGTAGAAGAGGTGGAAATCCGGGGGCAAAGGCGAACGCTTCGCTTCTTCAGAATTCATCCGCTTTCTCCGCTGCCACAGGTTAAATTAATGAGCAGAGTGAATAGACTGGTTCGATCAGTCTATTATAGTTTGAAATAAAGAGCGGATTACGTTGGATATTATCCAATGTAACACGCTTTTTTGCTAGCCACCATATGAACATTCATTGTGTTTTGTAACTTGAGATTAACAGCTTGAGATTAGCTACTTGTCGTCCATTCGCTCTCTACAGCTAGTCAATGTGGAACGAGCCAAGATTGGGAATGTTGCAGAATGGTCACGATAGGCACGCGTGAAGTCCAGATGGTTGAGAAATGTTGCAGAATGGTCACGATAGGCACGCGTGAAGTCCAGATGGTTGAGAAATGTTGCAAAAAAGTCAGGATTAGGCCTGTTTGGAGAGCAATAGGGTCAGGAATGCTGCAAAAAGGTCAGGATTAGGCCTGTTTGGAGAGCAATAGGGTCAGGAATGTTGCAAAAAAGTCAGGATTAGGCGCGTTTAGCAGCAGCGCTAGATTTAGGGTTAGGTGAAGAACAAGTAAGTAATGAGAGAGACAGTCAAACAGCTTGCGCTAGTTTGACTGTCTCTGCTTTATTATTCAGACAGCTCATCGAGTGTCATGCCGAGACTTGGTGCCATGTGGGCGAGGAACCATTCGACCTCAGGCAAGCCGAGTGCGGCAAGGGCAAGCTCGGTCTGGCCTTTGGCGATCGAGAATTCCCGGTTGCCGGCAGAGAGCTCGGTCAAGCATTTGAGATAAGCATCGAGCAAGTCTGCCGCTTTCACCAATGAGTGCAGCTTTTTCTCTTCCTCAGACATGTCTCCTGTCTGAATGCCGAGTAGTGGTGAATAAGCAGCCTGCAGCTGTGGGGGCACCATGCCAAGCAGCCGCTCAGCGGCCATCGCCTCAATCTCGCGGAAGCTGGCGAGCATCTTCGGATTATGATGCTTGACGGGTGTTGGAATATCACCTGTGAACACTTCAGTCGCATCATGGAATAATGCTAAGGTGACGGCGCGATCCGAATTATAAGTCTGGTCGAATAGGCTGTTGCCGATCTCGCATAGCATGTGAGCGAGCAGAGCTACATGAAAAGTATGCTCAGCCACGTTTTCTTTGGTTGTATTGCGCATCAAGCTCCAGCGTTCTATATATTTAAGCCGGTACATATATGCGAAGAAATGGCTCTCCATAACAATATTCTCTCCTTTAAGCAAGCATATGAGGATTAAGCAGTCTATGCTATTATAAAGCTTATGAAGTTTGTCGACCAGATCTTAGAAAATGAGGGATGACTTACGCGGCAATTGGGCCTGGATTTCAATCGTTATTTTGAACGCTGGATGTTTCTCATTATCCCGGGATCATTAGTCCTGGGTTTTCTTTTTGCTCATGCGCTTCAACCAATGGTGGAAGCAGTTCCTTACCTGTTCGCCTATGTTACGTTAACGATGGCAATTGGTTGTGGGATAGGTGAGCTGCGGACAGTAATTCGAAAGCCTGGAGTAATGATATGGACGCTGGTGCTCGCTCATATCCTATCGCCGATCATAGCGTATCTTCTCGGCTCGGCTTTATTCGGGGCATCATCGCCCTATGTAGTTGGACTTGTCTTGTTCACGATTATACCGCTTGGCGTGTCGACTGTCTTATGGGTAGGCATGTCTGGAGGCAGCGTTCCGCTAGTGCTTGCCATGGTCGTGCTGGATTCACTGCTATGTCCGCTCGTTGTTCCTGCGGGCATTCATCTGTTCTTCGATACTGCCGTGAATATCGAGCTGGGCCCCATCATGCTTGATCTGTTCATTATTATCGTACTGCCAACTGCGATAGGGGTGCTGTTGAATCAGCTAACGAAAGGACGCATACAGGAGCGTGTTAAGCCTGTCGCTGCTCCATTGTCTAAGCTATGCTTCGTTGCAGTTGTCATGTTGAACGCTTCTGCTATTGCTCCTTATGTGGAGCAGCTGAAGCAGGATATGGTCAAGCTTGTCCCTGTTGTCATTGTGCTTGTAGGTCTTTGCTATGCGATAGGGTTCCTTGGAACTGCTCAGCTAAGAGATCGCGAGCTGCAGACGACAGTCTCCTATGCAACAGGCATGCGCAACATATCGCTTGGAATCGTGCTTGCTATGGGGTATTTCAGCCCGCTAGCTGCGATTCCAGTCGTGCTATCCATACTTGTACAGCAGCCGCTAGCAACGCTGCATCATTTTATTTTACAAAAACTTAATAATAACAAGGGTGGCGAAACAGCAGTACGGCATGTACGATGAACAGGTGTCATTATTCGGGCCTTATCGACTAAGCCGAATTGTGCGACCTATAACCTTAAGGAGTTGAGCACAAGAATGAACAGCTTTCGCAATCGGCTAACGTTCATTATGATTGCCATGATCGCGTTGTCTGTTACCGCAGCGGGCTTGATTATGGCGAAGACCTACAAAGAAACCCACATCAATACGCTGGAAGACAGCATGATTCGGGAAATGAATATTATACTTGCGAAGCTTGATTGGAAGACGGGCAGTCAGAGCGAGGTTAGCCCCTATTTCTCTGGGGAAGCCGTCAGCTTGAAGGAGCTTACTGGTGCAAGGGTCACCTTTATTGCCGGAGACGGAACTGTTCTGGGTGATTCCGATCATGAAGCTAACACAATGGATAATCATATGAACCGTTCTGAGGTGGTGGAGGCCCATAAGAATGGTATTGGACGGGAAATTCGACACAGCGATACGTTGGGGCAAAATCTATTGTATGTGGCAATTTCTACGAATCTTGCTGATCCCCATGCGAATGTTATTCGATTAGCGCTGAGCTTGAATGAAGTTGAACAAAGCATTTTTAACCTGTGGACGGTTCTCATTGGCGGTCTGCTGGTATTCTTCCTGGTGGCTGCACTTATTAGCTATCGGATTGCGCTCAGCCTTACGCGCCCACTGGAGCAAATTACAAGAGTGGCGAAGCGTATTAAGAATATGGAATACAACGCTCGTGTCAAGGTGCGGAAGCAGGACGAGATCGGCGAGCTTGGGAACGCCATTAATGCAATGGCGGCCAGTCTTGATGTGCAAATGACGCGAATTCGCGAGAATGAAAGCCAACTGGAGAGCGTTCTCGATAATATGATTAATGGTGTTGTTATGATTGATCGCGACGGTCTTATCGTACTAATGAATCGCCAAGCAGAGGAGATTCTTGGTTTCTCTGCCAAAGAGCTGGTCGGACGTAACTTCGGCGAGGCCAAGCAGCAGTATGAGCTGCAGCAGATGATTCAAGAGGGCTTGACGGTACGCGAGCATATTCGCGAGGAAATCACGTTCTATTTTCCAGAGGAGCGTCTGCTTGATCTGAATATTGTTCCGATTCTGCAAGAAGGCAATGAATTCGGCGGCGTGCTGCTGGTCCTGCAGGATGTGACGGCTATTCGTCGTCTGGAACGGATGCGCAGTGAATTCGTAGCCAATGTGTCCCATGAACTGAAAACGCCGTTAGCGGCGGTGAAGGGCTTCGCAGAAACGCTGTTAGGCGGTGTTGTGAAGGACGAGGAGACAACGCGTTCGTTCTTGCAGATTATTTTTGACGAGAGTGATCGTCTTAATCGTCTGATTGGAGACATTCTGGAGCTGTCCAAAATCGAATCGCGCCGGGTTCCTCTCTATTTCTCACCGGTGGAGGTGGATACTTTTATCGACAAAACGGTTACATTAATGAAAACGGAGGCTTCCCGCAAATCGATTGAGTTCGAAATGGACATAGAGAGCGGCCTTTATGTGGAAGCGGATGAGGATCGTCTGCGGCAGATTATGATGAATTTACTCGCTAATGGCATCAACTATACGCCGGAGGGCGGGAAGGTATCAGTCAAAATCGTAGGACTAGACGATGATGCGATTCGCATTCAAATTAGCGATACCGGAATAGGCATTCCGAAGAAGGATCTGCCACGCATATTTGAACGCTTCTATCGGGTGGATAAAGCGAGATCGCGCAGTTCAGGCGGCACGGGCCTTGGGCTCTCCATCGTGAAGCATCTTATTGAGCTGCATAAAGGAACGATCTCGGTTACGAGTACAGTTGGCGTAGGATCTACGTTTACAATCGAATTGCCAGTGCTTCAGCAGTAAATGATCACATAAACGTGTCAAAAGATTTACCCATTCTTCACAAAAGCATGATAAAATAGATTTGAATATAAGCATACAAGCTGGGGGTTAACATGTCGTATAAAGTGCTAGTTATTGAAGACGAACCGACATTAGCGCGGCTCTTGTCGTATAACTTGACCCAAGAAGGCTACGAAACGACAGTCATCGATCACGGCGGGGAAGGTCTGCAGACTGCTTTGCAGCGCAGCTTCGATCTGATCATACTCGATATTATGCTGCCTGGGATGAACGGGTTCGAAATTCTGAATCGCCTTCGTCAGAACAATGTGCGAACTCCTGTTATTATTCTGACCGCACGCAATGCGGAGGAAGAGGTTGTACAGGGGCTTAAGCATGGAGCGGACGATTACATTACGAAGCCGTTCGGCGTAGCTGAGCTCTTGGCTCGTGTATCTGCTGTTCTTAGGCGTACTCAGAACGAAGATACGGTACCTGTCACCACAGGTGAGAAGATCATTACAGCTGGGGACTTATCTATTTATCCAGAGAAGTATGAGGTCATCCTGAACGGTGATACCGTTCCGCTTCGCCCGAAGGAATTCGAGGTGCTTCTCTATCTGGTGCAGCGCCCAGGGATGGTTATTACACGGGATGATCTGATGAACGTGGTATGGGGCTTCGATTATATCGGAGGTCAGCGCACCGTTGATGTTCATGTCAGCTCATTACGCAAGAAGCTGGAGCTCGGCCAGCAATCGGTACAGATTGAATCCATACGCGGAGTCGGCTATAAGCTGGTTATGCCAAAAAAACTCGTCACACCCAAAGGATAAGGTGACGAGTTTTTTTGTTGTTCGGGGCGGAGGAGGCTACTGCCGGTTCCACTCGAGCATTTTGCGCTGGAATTGCTTCGGTGAGCAATCATTGTATTTTTTGAACATTTTATAGAAATGAGCCATGTTAGGCATTCCGATTCGTTCACCGACATCCGAGATGCTGAGGTCTCTTGTCAGTAATATGCGCTCAGCCCATTTGATCTTGCGGTAATTGACATATTCGGTGAAAGACATGCCGATTGTTTTTTTGAAAAATTTCACGAAATAATAGTAGCTCATATTCGCGATTTTACACACTTCTTCAACCTGAATGCGATTCGTCAGCCTGCTCTCCACATAATCTAGGACAGGCTTAAGGCGAATACGATCGAAGTCATCCTGCTCGGCAAGCACTTTCCGATGATCATTCCGCAGCAGCAGCAGCAGGATCTGCTTAATAAGCATACTTACCGCCAGCTCATAGCCGGTATCCTTAATCGTTGCTTCGCCCAGCAATTGCTTGATGCAATCGCCTACCTGCTTCTTAACCAATGCATTCTCTTGAAATATATAATTGGCTTGGCTCAGCTTATTCTCCGTCTCTGAGAAATATCGCATATAGGGGATGGTGCTGTGATCGAAAAAAGGCTCCAGATCGAATTGAAGCACAATATAGTCCAGATGGCCTTCACTGCGATCTCGATGAAGCTGTGACGCTCCAATGATGATCACATCACCTGGGGTAAGATGAAAGCTTTCTTCTTCAACATAGACATCAAGTTTGCCTTTTATAATGTACAGCAGCTCCAGCTGCTTGTGATAATGCCAGTTCGTTAATCCTTCGTGCTCGCGAAGCGGTTGGAATACGCGCAAGGAAAGCAAAGGGTTCTCATAGGCTACTTTTTCATTTACGGCTTCCAACGCTGATCCTCCTCCGCGTATTATAATGAAACGACAATATTCATTGTAGTGTTGTTACTGAGGAAAGGCAACTGAATAGCGAAAACAGTGGGAATCCTTGTATACTAATAGAAGTAGAACGAAGGAGAGGATTCGAATGAAACCGAAAGTTTATATCGCAAGCAAAGTCCCAGATGAGGTAAAAGCGTATTTGGACGAGCACTGTGAATGTGAAATGTGGCAGGGTGAACAGGCCATAACCGGGCCGCAGCTGGCAGAGCAGCTTGGGGATGTGGAAGGATTGATGACGGCAGGCAATGCAGTCAGCGAGCGGCTTCTTAGTGCGGCGCCTAAGCTGAGAGCGGTCAGCAACATCTCGGTGGGCTACAATCATAATGATCTTGAGGCTATGAAGAAAAGGAATATTATCGGGACTCATACCCCTTATGTATTAGATGATACGGTTGCCGATCTAGCGCTAGCGCTGATGCTGGCAGCTGCACGCAGAGTAACGGAGCTGCATAATCTCGTGCGGGAAGGCGGCTGGCAGCGCGGCCTTGGCGAGCAGCTGTTCGGCGTTGATGTGCATCATGCGAAGCTGGGCATTATCGGAATGGGACGAATTGGTGAAGCCATTGCAAAAAGGGCGAAGTACGGATTCTCGATGGAGGTTACATATCATAATCGCAGCAGGAAGCTGGAGGTTGAGCAGCAGCTCGGCGTCAGCTATCAATCACTGGATGAGCTTCTGGCGGAGTCGGATTTCATCGTGCTCATGACGCCGCTTACCCCGGAGACGAAGCATTTGATCGGTGCGGAGCAGTTCGAGCTTATGAAAAAAAGCGCCGTCTTCATTAACGTTTCCCGCGGGGAAACCGTTGATGAAGCAGCACTCATTGAAGCTTTGCGCAGCAGACGGATTTTCGGTGCGGGGCTTGATGTGTATGAGAAAGAGCCTGTCAGTGCGGACAATCCGCTGCTGAAGCTGGATAACGTTGTTACCCTGCCGCATATCGGCTCAGCTACCCATCGCACGAGACAAGAAATGGCGATGGTCGCTGCCCGCAATCTAGTGGATGCGTTGTACGGCAGAGAGCCGCAGTATGTTATTCCTGAATTGAAGTCATAAGAAGTAGTAGGTGAAGGTCCGTACGGCTGTATTCTCTGCAGCTGTATGGGCTTTTTTGCGTTAGAGCAGAGTGGTGCGGTATTAACGAGATGATGGTGGAAGGAGCAGATGATAGGTGAAATCAAGATAGCGAAGTTATTTCGCTATTAGCGAAAGTAACTGCCTTATTTGTACTTAATCGATTCGTCTAATTTGAACTAGCGAATTGGGTTTCGTTAGTGGTGAACCGAGGTTCGCTAATAAGGAAATCAGTTTCGCTGTATCCGCTGTGGAGGGGCAGGCTTGTTCGATTAAGGAAAGTAGGTTCATGAGTAAGGTAAATGGGTTCCATTAACTGTCTATTCATGCGAGTTGAAACTAGCACAGCACAGCACAGCGCAGTGCAGTGCAGTGCTGTGCAAGACAGCGCAGTGCAAGAAAGGCTGATCTGTGCTGCCGCGGTTTCTCTAAAGAGTATGCTGCTCGAACTCCGCACGAATACTAGCGAGCAGCGCAGGCTCTGCGAAGACGTCATACGCGGTGGCTGCGAGCATTTTGGCAGCGAAGATCATCCGGTCCAAAGCTTGCTCTGTCATCGCTGCATCCCGGAAGCCTACCGTATGGAGCAGAAGCCGCTCCTCAACGACCTTCACATAAGGATGGATAGCTGGGCAGCGCTTGGATACGTTGCCAAGATCGAGAGACCCATGGTCTTTGCCAGCCTCGATTGCTTCAGGCGCTATGCCGGCGTCCAACAGATTGGCGTTGAATCGCTCGGACAGTGATTGATTCGTCATCAGCTCATCATAAGAATATTCGTAAACGTTCGTCTTGAGTATGCAGCCTGTCTGGAGAGCGGCCCCTTCGGCACAGCGGAGCACCTTGGCGCTCAATTCATTCGTATAGTCACGTGTAGCAGAGCGAACGTAGAACTTGGCAGACGCGTAGTCAGGTATAATATTAGGCGCTGTACCGCCATTATCTATGATGCCGTGGATACGTGAGTCGCTTCTTGTCTGCTGTCTCAGAGCATTAATGCTGTTGAACAATTGGATAACTGCATCAAGTGCATTGATACCCTCATAGGGACTCGCTGCAGCATGTGCTGACCGCCCGCAGAATTCGAATTGCAGCGCATCCATCGCGAGCGATTCCCCGGAATTCTCGAAGGTGTAATAGGGATGTGCCATAAGTGCGAAGTCGCAATCGTCGAACAGTCCGGCATTGGCCATATCGACCTTGGCTCCTCGCGTCTCCTCCGCTGGCGTTCCATAGACACGTATCGTTCCACCAAGCTCAGAGAGCACAGACTTCAGACCAACCGCAGCCGCAAGACTCATTGCACAAATGAGATGATGACCGCAGGCATGGCCAATATCCGGTAGAGCATCATATTCGCACAAGAATGCCACGATAGGGCCAGGCTTGCCGGTGGAAAATGTCGCGACAAAGGCGGTCTCCAGTCCAAGTGTCCCCCGCTCTACAGTGAAGCCTTGCTTCTCCAATTCTCCGCTAAGCAGGGCAGCGGCTTGGAATTCCTCATGACCGAGCTCTGGGCTTGCTCCTACAGTTCGAGAAATCGCTTTGAATGTATGCTGCTGCTGCTCGATCGTATCGAATATCTGTTGTTTCAATGACATATGCTTAGTCCTCCTGAACATTTCTACTCGTAATAGTATACCGTAATGGCATTACAGTGTCTTAACGCATGCCGTGAATTTTTTTGAACTGCTCGGGACTGAGGCCCTCCAGCTTCTTGAATACCGAGCTGTAATAGCTCGCACTGTCGAAGCCAACCATACGAGCAACCTCATGCATTTTGTGCTCGCTCTGATTGAACATAATTTCTTTGCTTCGATTCACCCGTTCGCGATTCACATATTCCATTGGCCGCATACGCATCGTTTTTTTGAACAGCAGGCATAGATATTGGGGGGTAACTCCGATACATCCAGCCAAGTCAGCAATCGTGATGACACGATCCACATTCGCCTCAATATATTGGATAACTGGATGCAGCTTAGAATAGCTCTGTTCTACGGAATGTGAGCTGACTAGAATGACCTTCATTAAGTCGAGCAAGAACATGTAGACGAGCTTCGAGCATTCCAATCCGAGGAAAGAACGGTCCGATTGCGTCATGGCATATATATTCCGAAGATGAGAGATGATAATGTCACTATCCGCGGTGGAATAGACTCCTGACTCTTCGATGCCCGCTTGCCTGTACATTTCTTCAGACAGGCTGCCGCCAAAGCTGATGAAGTACACGTCCCATGGCTCACGCAAGCTGTGATAGCGATGGGGGACATCTGGAAACAGACAGAAGCCCTGCCCCGCCTTAACAACATAACGCTTGTCTCTAATGAACAGCTCACCTTCACCGGAGGCTACCTGCAGCCATTGGAATTTCGGAAAGCCTTGCGGACGTTCAATGGCCTCTTGGTTGTCCCAATGGCCTATTATTTCTAAATATAAGGGCAGATGGAGATCGGTCTCCGTCATGATGGGGAAAGCCATATTATCCATATTGGCACACCTTCTGTTTCATATTTTTATATAAATAATAATATTATGTGATTTTATTAGGTTTGATTTAAATATATAATATGAATATCGTTATAGCAATTCAAACCTATGTATTTTAACACTACTATTGGAGGCAAACATCCTATGACTAAAAAATTCCCGCCAATTAGCCCGAAAATACCACAAATGCTGCACGGTGCGGACTATAACCCGGATCAGTGGCTTAAATATCCCCATGTACTTGAAGAAGATATTCGTCTCATGAAGCTGTCCAAGAGCAATGTGATGTCAGTAGGCATCTTTGCTTGGGTATCGCTCGAGCCAGAGGAAGGCGTATTTACTTTTGAATGGATGGATCAGCTGCTGGATCGTTTTGCAGCGAACGGCATCTTCGCTCTGCTGGCAACACCAAGTGGTGCAAGACCAGCATGGATGTCAAACAAATATCCAGAGGTGCTGCGTGTAGAAGAGAATGGAATTCGCAACCTGCATGGCGCACGTCATAACCATTGCTTCACCTCTCCTGTCTATCGGGAGAAGGTCAAGATCATGAACAGGAAGCTGGCTGAGCGTTACTCTCAGCATCCAGCAGTTATTGGCTGGCATATCTCCAATGAATTCGGAGGCGAATGTCATTGCGATCTATGTAAAGTGGCATTCCAAGATTGGCTGAAAGAGAGATACAGCACGCTTGAAGGCTTGAATGACGCTTGGTGGACAACATTCTGGAGCCATACGTATACGGATTGGAGCCAAGTGGATACGCCAACAGCTCGCGGTGAAAAAGCTGTACACGGCATGAATCTGGATTGGAGAAGATTTGTGACGGATCAGACGGTTGATTTCTGTCGTAATGAAATGGAGCCGCTTCGCAAGATTAATCCAGAGCTGCCGATTACAACGAATTTCATGCTTGATTTTGAACCGCTTAACTATTGGAAGTTCGCAGAGCTGCTCGATGTTATTTCATGGGATGCTTACCCGACTTGGCATGATTCGAAGGACGACAGTGAGCAAGCGGCATGGATCGGCTTCAATCATGATGTCTTCCGTTCACTGAAAGGCGGCAAGCCATTCATGCTCATGGAGAGCACGCCAAGTATGACGAACTGGCAGCCTGTCAGCAAGCTGAAGAAGCCAGGGATGCACTTGCTGTCATCCATGCAGGCCGTTGCTCATGGATCAGATACTGTTCAATATTTCCAATGGCGCAAGAGCCGCGGCTCCAGTGAGAAGCTTCACGGTGCAGTTGTAGACCATGTTGGACATGAGCATACACGTGTATTCAATGACGTTACCGACGTTGGTAATGCGCTTGATAAGCTGTCAGAAGTAGTCGGCACTTCCGTGAAGCCAGAAGTAGCCTTGATCTATGATTGGGAGAATCGCTGGGCAGTGAAAGACTCGCAAGGTCCGCGTAACGGCGGTATTCATTACGAGGAGACGGCGAAGCGCCATTATCGTCCATTCTGGGATCTAGGTGTTCCTGTCGATATTATCGACTCCGAATGCTCCTTCGATTCTTATAAGGTGCTTGTAGCTCCAATGCTGTACATGGTTCGTCCTGGTGTTGGCGAGCGCATCGAGAAGTTCGTTGAGAACGGTGGAACATTCGTTGCTACCTATTGGACTGGAATTGTGAATGAGAGTGACCTCTGCTTCTTGGAAGGCTTCCCTGGACCACTGCGCAAAACGCTCGGTATTTGGTCGGAAGAGATCGATTCTCTGCATGATGATGAGACGAACCAAGTCATCATGTCCGAAGGCAATGCTCTTGGCTTAAGCGGTCAATATGAAGCGCATGAGCTGTGTGATCTGATTCACCTCGAAGGTGCCGAAGCGCTTGCTGTGTACGGCGAAGACTTCTATGCAGGACGTCCAGCGCTTACTGTGAATCGTCTTGGCAAAGGTAAAGCTTATTATGTGGCTTCCCGTAACAAAGAACCATTCTTCACTGACTTCTTCAAGACAATTGTTGAGCAGGAGCAGATTAAGAAGGTTATTGATACCGAGCTGCCGCATGGCGTAACGGCTCAATTGCGTACGGACGGAGTAAGTGATTACGTATTCGTTCAGAACTTCAATGGGAATGAGCAGTCCATTCAATTGGAGAACGATCAATATGAAGATCTTCTTGAAGGCGGTAAGCTTGAGCGGACTCTTCAGCTCCCAGCTTACAGTGTACGGATATTGAAGCGTCAGGCTCGTTAATAAAAAGTAAACCACGATTGCAATGTGCACTGCGCATTGTAATCGTGGTTTTTTTTGCACAAACAAGTAGGCCTAATGGTTTGCTCTAGCCTTGCTGCTTTTTACAAATGAGAGTATTAAAAAGTTAATCCAAATTAGGATAGGGATAGATATGATCAAAATGTAGCGACCAGCAAAATCAATGCCAAATCTTCTTGATTCATCTAGATTGTAGAGGAGCCATGCTGCCATGACCAAAATGAGTGTGTGTATTGAGAAAGCTAGCAGCATGCCCAACCATTTGCTATTTCTTTTCCTTACTATAGATACAGATACAAACGTTGAAACGACGAGTGAAAAGGCAATTATTAAAATGTTCAACAAAAGGTTCACCTTCTTTGGCGTAGGGTGGCCTATTTCACATTGATCCAGCAGGAAGTAGTGTGAATAAATAATGTTGCAAAAAAGTCAACAATTAGGCGGGATAGAGGCTGAAACGCGTCCGAATGTTGCAAAAAAGTCAACAATGAAGCTCGGCCAGAAGGCCGATCATCGAACTGAAACAATGGCTCTAATGCATGATGTCAATCTTGATTCTAATCATACTGTTATGATCAAAAGCAATGATAAGCGAATTTCCCGAGGACAGTTCGACTTCAAATCCTTTATAACCATGCTCCTCATCCGTCAGATTAGCATATTCTTGAACGTCTCCTGTTTCCTTCAGTGTCGTTAATTCCTCCTGATAGAAGGATTCGAACTCCTTCTCATTCACATAGGTTGAATAGAATGGAGAACAGTGGTCTTCTTTTCCTTTCAATACAGTTCTTGCGGGAAGAGGAATAGCTATTGATTTTAGTTGTTCATCGTACTCACAGACAAATGTTTTACTTGAGAATAGATAGCTTTGTACATAATCATTGAATGTAGAATTCCAAAAGTAAAATTGAACTAAAAGAACAATGAGTAAAGAAATAACTAAGGAATTTCTAGCGAATTTGCTTCTTTTTTTAACCATGGTAACGACAATAAGAATAATCAGACCAATCATCATCAAGGCTGTATATGGTATATATAAGATATTTCCGGCCAATTAATCAACCCCTCTAACCATACTTCGAGCTTTAACCAGCCCTTCAATAATAATCTATCCTGTTAAAAATGGTAAATACTGATAATTTTAGTGTAGCATACATTGCATTTGCTGAGAATAATCGATTCGGACACCGTCCCATCACATAGATGCCTAATGATACTTATTCAGCTCCTATTCGTTCCTTAAATTAGGGGAATGTAGGATTGAGAAACAGATTATTCCATATGGATATCAGCTGTTCAACACAAAATGTTGAAGTATTCGAAAAGGCTATTAAGAAATGAACTCCAAATGTCGATTAATGTCCTATATTGTCGAATTGGGGTTGGTTATATGTTGAAGAAGTACCGCGACTTGCCGCTCGCTGTGAAATTTGTATCGTCTATGGGGGTACTGTTGGTTGTCGTGTTCGGAGCTCTAATTCTGCTTAATCTACAAACCTTGGAAAAGGTAAGTATAAGCAAGGGGCAGCTAGAGGCTCAGAATGCAGGGAAGGATTTCTCACAGATGTTCGAGAATAGGCTGACTTCGGTACAATCGACGCTGCTGCTTCTGTCAGATACTCTACTAGAAGCAAGAAATAATCAGAGTATGTCTCGTGAAGAAGTGGTCTCATTCTTGGAGCGACTATTGAAGGATCGCCCTGAGCTGCTTGGTGTATATACGCTGTGGGAGCCGAATGCTTTTGACAATAATGATGTAAAATATGAAAGCCGCAATAGCTATGATGATGCTACGGGACGATTTCTACCTTATATTGTTCGAAGCGGCGAGGGGATGGTAACTGAACCTCTGAAGGGTTATAACGAAGAAGGCGCAGGCGACTTCTATCTGCTTCCGAAGGCCAGCAAGAAGCTGACCTACATTGACCCTTACAAATACCGAGTTGCAGGTAAAGATATGCTGATGATGTCTATCGTCCAACCGATATTAGATAAAGATGGGAACTTTATTGGGATTGTAGGAGCAGACTTATCCCTCGATAGTCTGCAAATGGATGCATTGAATTACAAGCCGCTTGGCGGGTATGTAGCCATTGTATCTGGGAACGGCACATATGCAGCTAATGCCAATGACCCGGAATCACTGGGTAATCCATATGGAGATACGCCGGAGAAGGAAGCATTATGGCAGGATGTGAAGTCAGGAAATAAACAACTGGGGTATACGCAGAATTCTACAGGAGATTTTGTTATGCGAACCTTCCAGCCTATTCCCCTTCCAGGGACGGAAGGCCAGTGGTATGCGCAGACGGTAGTTCCGGTTAAGACTATTATGTCTACCTATTATGAAGTCAGAATACAATCGGCGTTGTTGGCATTAGGGGCTATGCTTCTATTGGCTGCTGTAACCATTCTACTCATTCGCTATATGGTGCTTCGCAATCTTAGGATGCTGGTGTCCAAGCTTCAGCTAATGGCCGAAGGAGATTTGACGCAGAAGATGGTTGTCAGAGGAAATGATGAATTCGGAAGAATGGCGCAATACTTTAATGTGATGACAGATAAGCTTAGAGGGATGTTCAAGCTTGTATCCGATTTGTCTATGGCTGTAGGAGCTACATCTGAGCAGCTTACAGCAAGTGCTGAGCAGACCAGTCGTGCTTCCGAGACGATTGCTGAGTCCATACAGGAGGTGGCAGCCGGTGCGGAAACCCAGAATCATCATGCGACTGATACAGCCAAAGCGATGGGCGAGATGACTATTGGTGTTGGGCGCATTGCAGAATCATCGGTCAGCGTCTCGGCTTCTGCGAGTGATGTTAGCAAGCAGACAGCCGAAGGCAACAATCGGATCAAAGAAGCTGTTGTTCAAATGGAGCAGGTTCGCTCTGCTGTAGAGGATACTGAAGCGGCCATTCATCGTCTGAGTGAGCGATCGGAGAAGATCGGCAGTGTTATTGGGCTGATCGCAGATATTAGCAGGCAGACTAACCTGCTTGCTCTGAATGCATCAATCGAGGCATCGCGCGCTGGAGAGCACGGCAGAGGGTTTGCTGTAGTAGCCACAGAAGTGCGCAAGCTGGCTGAGCAGACGAAGGGAGCCGCAGAGCTTGTGTCTGAGCTTGTTCAAGATGTCCGCACAGATACACATCATGCCGCAGTTGCAATGGCAAAAGGCTCTGCCCAGGTTGGACAAGGCGTCAGATTGGTAACGGATAGCGGGGTATTGTTCGAATCGATTATGAGCGAGATGGATAAGGTGAATGGACAGATTCAGGATGTCTCAGCTTCAGCTGAGCAAATGACTGCCAGCACGGAGCAGATCGCAGCATCGGTAGAGGTGCTGTCTAACATTGCAGGGGAAGCAGCAGCCAATTCTCATCATGTAGCCGCAGCCTCGGAGGAGCAAATGGCTTCCATGGAGGAGATATCCTCTGCTTCGGAAGCACTAAGCTCTATGGTTCAGGAGCTGCTGGAGAAATTAGCTCAATTCAAAATCTAATTGTTATACAAAGAGTGTTCCACAAGACTTTGGTCTTGAGGAGCGCTCTTTTTTTGTTATTTTACATTGCGATAACAATTCCATGTATTGGAGTTGATGCAAAAGACCTATATTGAGTGAAGTTCATATAAAAGAAGGGTGAGATTCCATGACTGAAACGGTACTGGAGCGACCAAAGAGCCAGCAGGTTGTCGAAGCCATCTCTACACATCAAGAGAGTAACCCCATGCTCAATGCGAGTGCCCCAATTGACGGCATTATTTCTTTTTTGCGAGAAGCGCCAATCGCTCAAGTTTCCCAGACCTGCAAAGAGACGATCGCTTTATTCAAAAGGAATCAAGACAGTGAATGCGTCATGGTATGTGAGGAGAACGGCAAGCCTGTTGGACTAATGATGAGAAACCGTTTCTTCATGCGACTAAGCCAGCGCTTCGGTGTGGATCTGTATTATGACAAATCGATCGCCGAGCTGATGGATGCGGCACCTCTAGTAGTAGATTGCGGGCATGATCCTCAAGAGTTAATAGATCGAGCATTGAATAGACATGACAGCTTGCTCTATGACTGCGTCATCGTAACGAAGGATGACAAGCCCGTTGGCGTATTGACTGTATCGGATCTGCTCCGCTTGTCCAGGAAGCTGCAGCAGGCAGCAGTGGACGGGCAGATTGAGACGATACATAGGGTCGGCAGTCGTCTGAAGGAGATTGATCAAGCGGTTAACTCTGTTAGGCAATCGGCGGTTACAGGAGAGCAGTCTTCATCGGAGATGGTCGATCTAACACTCAGCGGTAAGAATGAGCTGGATAAGGTAACGACGGCCTTCAGCAAGCTTGCCTCGAATTCCATGCTTCAGGAGCAGCGAATGAGCGAGCTCCAGGCTGAAGCCGGCTCTATCAGTCATGTCTCGAAGCTGATTAAAGAGCTGGCAGAGCAGAGCAATCTGCTCGCCATTAATGCTTCTATTGAAGCAGCCCGTGCAGGAGAGCATGGCCGAGGCTTCGCTGTAGTAGCAGGTGAGGTTATGAAGCTGGCTAGCGCCACAAAACAGTCTGCTGAGGAGATTACGAAGCTTACGCGAGTGATTGTAGAAGCTATTGGCCAGACTGCCAGCCTTGCTCATGAGGGCCGTGAGGAAGCGGTCAATAGTGAAGGCTATGTAGTGGAGGCTGGCCGTGTGTTCGGACAGCTGTTCAAGGCCGCAGCTAACAATAGAAGCAGCTCCGAGCAGATCGGCAAGCTGTCTGAGCAAGCCTATCAGCAAACCGAATGGGTATCGAATGAAATCGATCAATTGCTAGAATCATATTTTTAACATGGAGTTTACAAAAGAAGAATACCCCATTTACAAATGACTTGTAGGATAAGAGACGTAGGGTTCAGGCCATACTAGATAAGATTAATTTAGATTAATAAGAGGAGTGGTTGAGTTGTTGAAAGGTAAAGGTTTTAAGGGGATCTTGATGTCGACAATGGTAGTATCTCTACTACTAGTAGCAGCTTGTGGTAATAACGCGAATAACGGAACAGTTAATAACGGAGCAAATACTGGCGCAACAACAGAGCCAGCTACAACTGAAGCACCAGCAGCAGCATTATCCGGTGAAGTGAAAGTAGACGGTTCATCCACGGTGTTCCCACTTACTGAAGCAGCAGCTGAAGAATTCAACAAAGAGCATCCAGATGTTCGTGTTCCTGTAGGCGTATCTGGTACAGGCGGCGGCTTCAAGCAGTTCTGTGCTGGCGAGATCGCGATTGCTGATGCATCCCGTTCGATCAAAGAAGAAGAAGCAGCGCTTTGTAAAGAAGCAGGCATCGAGTACACTGAGCTTTCTGTTGCTTATGACGGTCTGTCCGTTGTAGTAAGCAAAGACAATGACTTCATCGACCACCTGACTGTTGAAGAACTGAACAAAATCTTTGTAACAGGCAGCACGGTTACAACGTGGAAAGATGTTCGTGATACTTGGCCGGCAGAAGAAATCGTCATGTTCTCCCCTGGTGCTGATTCCGGTACTTACGACTACTTCAACGAAGCAATCCTTGACAAAGCAGGTATCCGTAATGATAAGCAAATCAGCTTCAGTGAAGATGATAACACGCTTGTACAAGGTGTATCTGGCAGCAAAGGCGGCATTGGCTACTTCGGATTCGCGTACTTCGAAGAGAACCAAGACAAGCTGAAGCTTGTTCCAATTGATGGTGGTACAGGAGTTATTACTCCATCGCATGAAACAATTAAAGACGGTTCTTATGCACCATTGTCCCGTCCGCTCTTCATCTATGTAAGCAAGAAAGAGCTTGCTCGTCCAGAAGTTGCTGAGTTCGCCAAATACTACATCAACAACATCGGACCTCTTGCAGACGAAGTTGGCTACATCGCTCTTCCTGACGAGAAGTACACAGAAGAAGCAGCTAAGCTTGAATCTTAATCTCTAACTACTAAATACTAAATACGATATAAGTAAGGCAGGGCGGTGAGAATGTGGTGTCTCGTGGGACATCACATTTTTCACGCCACGTATGTTAACGAATTGTAAAGGCAAGGAGAGGACGCCGACATGCAAAATGAAATGCAGCATAAGGAAGCGAAGGCGCAAATCAGCAAAGCAGAGTCAGAAAAGTACTCATTCAAAAACAGTAAAGTTAGCGTGATGAACAAAATCATGCCAGTTATCCTGTTCCTGTGCGCATCAGTATCCATCTTAACGACAATCGGAATCGTAGTTACCCTTATAACTGAAACCTATCAATTCTTTCAAAAAGTTCCCATTCTTGATTTCATATTTGGTACGAAGTGGTCACCACTGATCACGCCAAAAAGCTACGGTATTCTGCCGCTGCTGAACGGCACGCTGATGATTACGGTCATCGCTTGTCTAGTCGCAATCCCGCTTGGGCTTGCGAGTGCTATTTATTTGTCGGAGTACGCACCTAAGAAAGTCCGCCAGGTTATTAAGCCGATTCTTGAGGTTCTGGCAGGCGTGCCGACAATCGTCTATGGTTATTTTGCACTAAGTCTTATTACACCACTCATTCGTGATATTTTCCCAAGCGCCGGAGTGTTCAATGCTCTAAGCGCCGGTATCGTCGTTGGTATCATGATTATCCCAATGGTCTCCTCATTGAGTGAGGATGCCATGTCCTCTGTGCCTCGCAGCCTGCGGGACGGAGCTTATGCACTTGGAGCGACTAGGTTCGAGGTTGCACTCAAAATCGTCGTGCCTGCCGCATTCTCAGGTATCGTAGCATCTGCCGTACTTGCCTTCTCACGTGCAATTGGGGAGACGATGATTGTTACGGTAGCTGCAGGAGCAACACCGAATCTTACAGGCAATCCGCTGGACAGCATCCAGACGATGACAGCTTATATCGTTCAAGTAAGCTTAGGGGATACGCCTCATGGAACACTGGAGTATGGTTCAATCTTTGCCGTAGGGATGACGCTGTTCGTCATTACGTTCATCCTGAATATATTTGCCCAATATATCGCTAGACGATTCCGGGAGGAGTATTGAGATGAATATTTTTCAAGATGCCAATCGCAAGCAAATTGCGAACCGGCGCCGTACAGACTTTGTCCTTCACCTCGTATTCGTCCTGGCGACGTCTATCGGAGTCTTAGCTTTATGTGCGCTTATTATCGATATTCTGATAGATGGCGTGTCCAGGCTGCAGCCTGACCTGTTCACGAACTTCCCTTCTCGCAAAGCAGATGGCTCAGGGATGAAATCAGCAATCATCGGCACCATTTATATGCTGCTGATCATGCTCCCGATCTCCTTCATTCTCGGAGTTGGAGCAGCAATCTATCTGGAGGAATATGCCGGTAAAAATCGGTTCACTCGCTTGATTCAGCTTAATATCAGTACGCTTGCTGGCGTGCCGTCGATCGTATACGGCATACTCGGCCTGACGATCTTCGTCCGGCTAATGGCGCTGGATCGCAGCTTGATTGCGGGAGCTCTTACAATGACTCTGCTCGTGCTGCCTATTATTATCGTATCCGCACAAGAGGCGATACGCGCCGTGCCGAAGCAGCGACGTGATGCGTCATTCGCTCTAGGAGCGACCAAATGGCAGACTGTATCCCGATCGGTCCTTCCATCATCGATCTCAGGTATTCTTACTGGTGTTATTCTGGCCATGTCACGGGCAATTGGTGAAACAGCGCCGCTAGTAATGATTGGAGCACTGACTTATGTAGCGTTCCTGCCAAATGGACTCAAAGATTCGTTCACGGTTATGCCTATTCAGATCTATAACTGGATCTCCAAGCCGCAGCTTGAATTCAAGGAGCTAGCCGCGAGTGGTATTATTGTGCTTCTGGCGCTTCTGCTGCTCATGAATTTCTCAGCTATTCTACTTCGTAACAAATTCCAGAAAAACGTGTAATTCCAATTAGCGAAGGAGAGCGAACATCATGGAATCATTAATTACAATCAATAAACTTAACTTATATTACGGAGCATTCCAAGCCTTGAAGGAAGTAACGCTCACCATTCCTGAGAAAGCAATTACCGCTTTTATCGGACCTTCCGGCTGTGGCAAATCAACTCTTCTTCGGACACTGAACCGAATGAATGACATGATTCCAGGCACTCGGATTGAAGGTGGTATCGCAATTGGAGGTACGGAAATCTACTCCAGCGAGGTGGATGTAGAAACCTTGCGCAAGAAAGTCGGTATGGTATTCCAACAGCCGAATCCTTTTCCGAAATCCATCTACGATAACATTGCTTATGGACCTCGCCTGCACGGCATTCGCAACAAGCAGAAGCTGGATGAGATCGTGGAGACGAGCCTCAAATCCGCTGTGCTGTGGGATGAAGTGAAGGATCACTTGAAGCGCTCTGCCTTCAGTCTGTCAGGTGGACAGCAGCAGCGTCTATGTATTGCGCGTGCACTTGCTGTTAATCCAGATGTCCTGCTCATGGATGAAGCAACCTCTGCACTGGACCCAATCTCGACACTCAAGATTGAAGAGCTGGCGCAGGAGCTCAAAGACCGCTATACCATCGTTATGGTTACCCACAATATGCATCAAGCCGCTCGCGTATCGAACCAAACGGTATTTTTCTTGAATGGTGAAGTAGTTGAGTATTCGGATACAGAGAAACTGTTCTCCAATCCGACGGATCAACGCACAGAAGACTATATCAGTGGACGCTTCGGTTAACCACTAAGGGGGATATTTGCGATGATGACGACTAGAAAAGAATTCGACCATGGCTTGGAGCAGCTTCATGACTTGCTGGTACAAATGGGTACCTTCGTAGAAGGAGCACTTGCTGATGCGATGCAATCTCTGAGCGAGACAGACAGCGTGAAAGCGAAGAAGATTATCGAGGAAGACCATAATCTGAATCAACTTGAGGAAAAGGTGACTGATCTTGGCTCTAAGCTTATCGCTACTCAGCAGCCTGTTGCCAAGGATTTACGCCGTATTCTATCTGCATTCAAAATCGCCTCTGATCTTGAACGTATGGGTGATCTATGCGTGAACATTGCCAAGCTGGTCATCCGACTGGACGGACAGCCCTTAATTAAGCCCTTGATTGACTTGCCCAGAATGGCGGAAATCGTCCAGACAATGACCTATGAATCGATTCAATCCTTCGTACAAGAGAATGTAGATCTTGCTTACAAAATGGCAAGCGACGACGATCAGGTCGATGCGCTATGTGCCCAAATCTCACGCGAGCTGCTCGCGATGATGATGGAGAACCCTCGCAATATTACGCAGGCATCTGTGCTTAATTTCGTAGCACGCCACATCGAACGTATCGGTGACCATGCTACGAACATCGGAGAGAGCGTCGTCTATCTGGTGACGAACAGCCGTCCAGATCTGAACGTATAATGGAATAAGCAAGTATAGGAAACCGAATGGGATCAGAGCTAAAGGCTGAGCTATTCGGTTTTTTTGGCCGTTGTGTTAACGATTCGTTTACGCAGCGTTAGTACTCTGATCACAAATCATTGGTACAATATACCTATAAATTAGGCGATAAATTAGCAGTCATCGAGGGGATCGAAGTGATTGAAGTCGGAGAAGGGTTGTTCAATCGAACAATGCTGCGCTCCATCGAGGAGCATGGTGTTGTAGGGCTAGTGTACATAAAGCTTCACAAAGCTGTTGCTGCTGTGGAGGACGAGCTTCGTCAGTGGGAAATGGGTCAGCATCTGCTGCTGTGGAGGCAGCAGATGGACGATGAGCGATTGTATTGGTTCAGAAGCGATAACCATGCTGACCCAGCTGGATCAGCAGAACCAGTGGAAGCTATGCTTCAGAAGCTGGCAGACCAGCTGCACAGCCGTCTTAGGAAGAGTACTGCCCGTATAGGGATGGCTGCCGTGCAGACCGATAGAGAACGCTCTACGGAAGGAATGGTTCTCCAGGCCATCAAGGACGCGATGGCAGCAGCTGTTCATGAGCTACTGTTGCCAGCCGATGCTGTGGAGCGGGTGATGGTAGCTGGTCATTCGGAGAGAATGGACTCCAATAGCGATAGCGGAGAAGCATTCGGTATTGGTCAGCTGGCTGTTCCATACCCCGTATTCTCTTCACAGACCTTGGTATCTGAGATAGCGGACTTGTTCGAGACGAATCCGAAGGTGCAGGGGGCAATCATAGCCGATGAAGGGCGCCCAGTGGGGCTGCTAATGAAGGTGCAGCTCCATCAGCAATTAGCTGGTCAGTTCGGATTGCCGCTGTATTGGAATCGGCCAGTGAAGAAGATCATGAATGTCCAGCCGCTTATTGTAGAAGCAGACATGCCGGTGGAACAGGTATCCCAGCTCGCGATGTCGAGGGATATTGCACAGCTCTACGATATTGTCATCATCACTCGGGATGATTGGTTAATTGGAGCCGCCTCGATTCGGTCGATTCTGGAGTGTATGACGATGCTGCGGACAGAGGTTGCGCGTGCAGCCAATCCCCTTACTGGATTGCCGGGCAATGTCGGTATCCAGCTGGAGCTGCAGCGCCGTATCCGCTTAGGGAGAGCATTCGCCGTGATTTATGCGGATTTGGATTATTTCAAATGGTTCAATGATTGCTTTGGGTTCAGTATGGGTGATAGCTTAATCCGCTTTCTAGCAGATATTCTGCGTGAGGAGAAGGAGCGCAGCGGCTCCCCTGGAGACTTCATAGGCCATATTGGGGGCGATGACTTCATCTTGGTGACGGAGGTATCCTATGCCAAGCAGCTGTGCTCACAGTTCATTGAGAGGTTCGATCAGGGAGTTAAGAACTTCTACGGTGGGATTGATGTAAGGGCAGTAGAGGATCGACATGGCAATATTATTGAGCAGAGTGGCGTAACGCTATCGTTGTCGCTAATACTCAGTGAGTATAGTTCATCACTTACTCCTGAGCTAATCTCAAGCCTTTCGGCCAAGCTGAAGAAGCAGGCGAAGGCACGTAGAGGCAGTGTGTACGTAATGGAAACAATTCTAGCATCGCATCATGGAGAGGAACGAATGTGAAAGTGGGATACGGACATCTACGCGCGGCCTTACAGATGAGCAGAATGGATGATCAGTCGAGCGGGAGTCAGGGGGTCATCTATTTGTCTTGTCATTATACTCCCTCGTCCTCTAGTCCGGCACAGCAGCAAGACGCCCTTCAAGCGTATTGGAGGAGCTTCGCCGAGCAAGTTGTTCTGGCAGAGATGGAGGAATCCGCTTATCTTGCCAGGAGGTATTGGATGCATGATGATCTATTTCTTGTTGTAGACCTGCCGGAAGGTCCTCAAGAAATGATGGTAGATTGGCTGCTGGAGCTTGTGTGCAGACAGCAAGCCAAGTGGGAGAGTAGTCTCCAATTGCGGAAGGAAATACTGGAAGAGGCAGCTATTGCTCGGATTCATGCGGGTATAGCTATCATGGAGCCAAGCGTCGATTGGGCTGATTCTTTATATGATGCGTCGAAACGGGCTATTCTTCATGGTCAGACGGATGGGGCGTTGAAGAAAAGCATGAAGCTGCGTGCCTTGGAGCAGCTAATCGATAAGCAGCTGATTCATCCCGTCTATCAGCCCATTATGGCTCTTCAGCACAACAGCTGCAGCGTGTTCGGCTACGAGGCTTTGACACGCTGTACGGATAATACCTGGTTCAACGGGCCGATGGAGCTTTTTGAATTCGCTGAGCAGGAAGGTATGGTCTATTCTCTTGATCGACTAGCGCGTGAGAAGGCTATTGACGGCTCCGTTGGCCTGCAGGAGCGGCAGAAGCTGTTCATTAATGTGACCGCTCAAATTATGAATGATCCCTGCTTCACCCCAGGCCAGACATTGAATCTGCTGGAGAGACAGCATCTGTCACCTCATAATGTTGTATTTGAAATTACGGAACGCAGCTATATTCATGATTTCGGAGCGGTCAAGAAGGTGCTCGAGCATTATCGCAAGCAAGGGTATCAGATCGCTATAGACGATGTGGGGGCTGGCTATTCCTCTCTGCAATCGATCGTCGAGCTTCGACCGGATTACATCAAGGTGGATCGTTCGATCATTCAGAATATTGATGAGGATGAGATGAAGGAGCATATTCTTAGCACCCTCATTCAGCTAGCTCACAAAATGGGCATTGAGCTCATTGCCGAAGGCATCGAAAATGCTAATGAGCTGAGTAGGGTGCAAGAAATGGGCGTGCGGCTGGCGCAAGGCTACTTGCTTGGCAGGCCAGGCAAATTGGGCAGCAGCCCACAATGATATCAGGTGGAAGAACTTAGCTTTTCAGGAGCAGCAAGCTGGCTTCGGGAAGGCTTGTTTTATTTTCAAAGAGCATAGAATCAGAATGTTGACGAATGTGCAGGGATTAGAGAATTTCACAGCAAATAAGCTGCTCATTACGGAGTAAGGGGCCGCATGTGGTATGATAGCAGTAGAAATGTTTAGGTGAGGTGTCTTAATGGACAAGTGGATATTAATTGATGGCAATAGTATCGCTAACAGGGCATTTTACGCGATGCCGCCGCTGACGAATTCAACTGGATTACATACGAATGCCGTATATGGCTTCACAACGATGCTGCTCAAGCTGCTCGAGGACGAGAAGCCTACTCATGTGCTCGTAGCATTCGACGCAGGGAAAATCACATTCCGCCATGAGGGCTATACCGAATATAAAGGCGGGCGTGCCAAAACGCCATCCGAGCTGTCCGAGCAATTCCCGATCATGAAGGATCTGCTTCGCGCCTTCGGGATTTCGCAGTTCGAGCTGTCTGGCTACGAAGCGGATGATATTATCGGCACATTGACCCGAATCGCAGATGAGGAGAATGTAGAGACGCTTGTGGTAACAGGCGACAAGGATATGCTGCAGCTGGCTTCAGCTAATGTCACGATTGCGATTACACGCAAAGGCATTAGTGAGGTGGAGCATTTCTCCCCCGCAGCTATCCAAGAAAGATATGGCCTAACACCGCTTCAAATTATCGATCTCAAAGGGCTGATGGGTGATGCTTCTGACAATATCCCGGGTATTCCGGGCGTTGGAGAGAAGACGGCGCTCAAGATGCTGCATGAATTCGGCTCTGTCGAGGAAGTTCTTGCTCATACCGATAGCCTGAAGGGCAAGATAAAGGAGAAGGTCGAGCAGCATAAAGAAGACGCCATTATGAGTAAAAAGCTGGCTACGATCTATCGTGAGGTGCCAATTGAGCATGGAGCAAGCGACATTCGCTACGACGGCTATGAGCCTGCGAAGCTTGCTGATGCGTTCCGTAAGCTGGAGTTCAAGTCGCTGATGGAAAGGCTTGATCTTAGCGCAGAGGGCACGGCTGGTGAAGCAGGGGCGGGCGAGCCTGCTGCAGAGCTGAATGTGATTACTATTCAATCGGATAACGATGAAGCCTCCTTGCAAGCTATGGTTGATGCGCTTCAGGATGATAAAGCCACTCATGGTCTGTACATCGAAGCCATCGGAGATAACCCTCATCATGCCGAGCTTCTTGGACTAGCAGCGGCAATGGAGGACGTGGTGTATGTGCTTCCGTTCGAGGTGCTGAAGCAGCCCTTCACGGAGCCGCTTCGCAGCTGGCTCGCTGCTGCGGACAAGCCGAAGTACGGATTCGACACGCATAAGGCTGAGCTTGCTCTAGGCTGGAGAGGCATTGTACTGAAAGGTGCAGAGTTCGACGTGCAGCTTGCCGCGTATTTGCTGGATCCGACGGAGGCGAATCAATCGCTTACCGGTATGGCAGACCGTTATGGTCAGCCTGCTGTCGCATCAGATGATGCGGTATACGGCAAAGGGGCGAAGTTCAAAGTACCGGATGCTGACAGGCTGTACGGTCATCTAGCAATGAAGGCGGATGCTGTCCGCCGCATCGTAGTTGAGCAGCGTGCAGCTCTGGAGAAAAGCGGTATGAATGAGCTTTATTATGAGTTGGAGCAGCCTCTTGCTCATGTGCTTGCTGCGATGGAGCAGCAAGGCATTAAGGTCGAATCGGCGGAGCTGGAGCAGCTCGGCAGTGAGCTAGAACGTAATCTAGCGATTACGATGAGTGATATTTATAAGCACGCGGGAATCGAGTTCAATATTAATTCACCGAAGCAGCTGGGCGACATTCTGTTCGATAAGCTCGGACTGCCGATCATTAGAAAGACGAAGACCGGCTATTCCACCGATGCAGAGGTACTGGAGAAGCTGGAGCCTTATCATGAGATTGTGCCGCTTATTCTCCATTATCGCTCGCTGGCGAAGCTGCAATCGACCTATGTGGAAGGCCTGCTGAAAGAGATTCGGAGGAGCACAGGCAAGATTCATACGTATTACCGCCAGACGATAGCAGCTACCGGCCGGCTCAGCAGCCAGTTCCCGAATCTGCAGAACATTCCGATCCGTCTGGAGGAAGGCCGTAAAATTCGCAAGGCGTTCGTTCCATCCGAGCCGGGCTGGTTCATTCTGGCAGCCGACTATTCGCAGATCGAGCTGAGAGTGCTCGCGCATATCTCAGGCGATGACCGGTTGAAGGAAGCTTTTATCAACGATATGGACATTCATACGAAAACAGCGATGGACGTCTTCGGCGTAACCGCGGACCAAGTGGATTCGAATATGCGCCGCTCTGCGAAGGCGGTTAACTTCGGAATCGTATACGGAATCAGTGATTTCGGCTTGTCACAGAACTTGAACATTACCCGTAAAGAAGCCGGACAATTTATTGAACAGTATTTTGACGTATTCAAGGGTGTACGCAAGTATATGGATGATATCGTCCAGCAAGCACGCAATGACGGCTATGTGACGACCTTGCTTGAGCGCAGACGGTACTTGCCGGAGATTAAGGCCTCGAACTTCAACATTCGTTCATTCGCTGAACGTACAGCTATGAATACACCTATCCAAGGAACCGCAGCTGATATTATTAAGCTCGCAATGGTTAGAATGGATGAGACGCTCCGTGAGCGGAAGCTTAAGAGCCGGATGCTGCTCCAGGTACACGATGAATTGGTATTCGAGGTGCCGGAGGATGAGCTGGAGCTGATGAAGGAGCTTGTGCCAAGCGTGATGGCAGGCGCACTTAAGCTGGATGTGCCGCTCAAGGCGGATGTGAATTACGGTGTCAATTGGTATGAAGCGAAGTGACCCATTAGGGGGCTAAATCGGGTATAATGGTTGTTGAGGTGAAGAGAAATGCCTGAATTGCCAGAGGTAGAAACAGTCAGACGCACATTAATCGAACTAGTCGCAGGGAAACGGATTGAATCCGTGACCGTAAGATTGCCGAGAATTATTCAGCGGCCGGCCGAGCCGGAGCAATTCGCTGACGCACTTGCTGGCAGAACGATTCAAACGGTAGAAAGACGCGGGAAGTTTCTGCGAATCATCCTGGACGGTCTCGTGCTCGTATCTCATCTAAGGATGGAAGGCCGATATGGCGTGTTCGGCAGCAGGGAGCCGATTGAGCTTCATACCCATGTGCTGTTTCATTTCGATGATGGAACAGACTTAAGATATAAGGATGTAAGACAATTCGGCACGATGCATTTGTTCGAGCCAGGTACGGAGTTCGAGCTTCCCCCGCTGAATAAGCTGGGGATTGAACCGCTTGATCCAGCATTTACTTATGATACGCTTCGCAGCAGGCTCGCCAAACGCACGACCAAGATCAAGCCCCTGCTGCTGAATCAGGAATATATCGTGGGGCTTGGCAATATTTATGTAGATGAGGCTTTGTTCCAAGCAGGAATTCACCCTGAGCGTACAGCGGACTCCCTGAAGCCAGCAGAGTGGAAGAGATTATTCGAATCGATCCATTCAACGCTTGAGAAGGCTGTACAAGCTGGGGGCTCTTCCATCAAATCTTACGTGAATGGTCAAGGGGAGATGGGCATGTTCCAGCACCAGCTGCTCGTCTACGGGAAGAAGGATGAGCCTTGTCCGAGCTGTGGTAATGCCATTGAGAAATTCGTAGTAGGCGGCAGAGGTACGCATATATGCAGACGCTGTCAGCCTGCTCCCCGTGTAAGCAAGAATACTGTTCAATCCTAGGCGCAGAGCAGGATAGCCTGCTGAATAAGCCTTCCTGCTGCAGCCTAAGATGCACCGTAAACCTTCTTCCGCATATGCTGTTGTTGTTACGAACAATAGGCGAATGACTAGTCTCAAGCTTCTTAAGCTCGATGGAGGCTTGCAGCTAAGAGCATTCGGTATGCGGGGAGGAACGTGGCATGTTCGCGCATTTGGCATCTTTGCTGGTGCTTGCTCTTGCCGTTAGTATGGATGGTTTCGGAGTAGGGATGACCTATGGGCTGCGGCGAATTCGAATTCCATTCCTATCGGTCGTCATTATTGCATGCTGCTCCGGATTGATCATCTGGTTATCGATGCAGGTAGGTACATGGATGACAGGGTATTTGTCACCGCTTGCTGCGAAATCGATTGGGGCAGTCGTGCTGGTCGGTATTGGAGGATGGGCGCTGCTGCAGCTTAGGAGAAGTCGTGAGAGCCGGGGACCTGCTGATTCGGATGGAGAGGAATCTGCTCCTCTGCCGGCAAGCGATAGACAAGAGCAGGCATCAGCTGAGAAAGCACATCCTGTGCTAATCGTCATCGTAGAGATGAAGCGGCTTGGCTTAGTCATCCAAATACTGCGGACGCCGCAAGCGGCGGATGTTGATAAATCAGGAACGATATCGGCTTCTGAAGCCGTAATGCTTGGCGTGGCATTGTCTTTCGACGCCTTTGGCGCAGGTATTGGCGCTGCGATGATAGGGCTGCCTTCCGTGATGACTGCGTTAGTCATTGCTGCGGCAAGCGCATTATTTCTACTGAGTGGTATTCGGTTCGGCTTCCGATTCTCGAATTGGAGGGGCATGCAGGCCTTATCGGTACTGCCAGGATTGCTGCTCATTGTGATGGGGATATTAAAGCTGCTATAGATCGAGATCGAGGTGAAGCTAATGAAGATCGGTTTAACCGGCGGTATTGCGACTGGCAAGAGCACCGTTGCTGCTATGCTTGTGGAGCACGGAGCCCTGCTGGTCGATGCCGATCAGGTCGCAAGAGAAGTTGTTATGCCCGGTGAACCCGCTTTGGAGGCTGTTGCCTCTAAGTTCGGACAAGCTGTATTACATACGGATGGAACATTGAAACGCTCAGCGCTTGGCAGTATCGTATTCAAGGATAAAGAGCTGTTAGCTTACTTAGAGAGCATTCTGCATCCAGCGGTCCGACAACGCATGCAGGAGCGTATTAGCCATTATGCTGCGGATCATCCCGAGAAGCTTATTGTCGCGGATGTGCCTCTGCTCTACGAGACTAACCAGGAGTCGCTCTATGACGGCATTATGGTTGTCTATGTGCCTGAGCAGCTGCAGCTGGAGCGATTGCAGATACGCAATTCAATTAGTGAGGCTGAAGCAGCAAGTCGAATCGCTTTGCAGATGGGTATTGAACACAAGAGAGCAAGAGCAGACTGGGTCATTGACAACAGCGGTACGCTGGAAGAGACGAAGCAGCAGATCGAGGCCTTCTGGAAAAGTCAGGGGCTGCCATGAGGTGGCTTCTTAGAAAAAGAGTGCTGCTGCTCTTACTCATCGGACTTATCGCATTATTATTTCTTAATTCAAGCTGGCTGGCACGTATGATGTACCCGATTCACTATCAAGAGGATATACGTGCAAGCGCCTCGAACTATGACGTTGACCCGCATCTGGTGGCAGCAATTATTCGAGCAGAAACGAATTATACGACAGGTAAGGTATCCAAAAAAGGGGCACTCGGCCTCATGCAAATTATGCCAGATACCGCGAAGTGGGTCGTTCAGCAAGCGGGATTTAAGGAAGTGTCAGAAGACATTCTGCGAAGCCGCGCTGACGTCAGTATCGAGGTCGGCTCCTGGTATTTGCAATCGCTGCACAAGCAATTCGGTCAGAATCAGATCGCGGCAATCGCAGCCTATAATGCAGGGCCAGGCAATGTTCGCAAGTGGCTGGATTCCAACAAATGGGATGGCACGCTTAATACGACCGATGATATCCCATATGGAGAAACTAGGCACTATGTACAACGGGTCGTTTATTATTATAATAAGTACAAAGAGCTGTATCCGAACTTCTGACGGTGGAAATGAAATAGAAGAAGCCTTGGTTGCCCGCCGCTTCAGGACGGGACAACCAAAGCCTCTGTCTTTTCTATACATGTGATGAATTAATTATTTGCTGCCGGCAAGAGATTGCTCAGCGATTTGCACTAGACGGCGAGTAATGTATCCACCGATGGATCCAGCATCTTTAGTTGTAAAGTTGCCGTAATATCCGTCTTGTGGAATAGCAATACCCAGCTCTTGTGCAACCTCGAATTTCATTTGGTCGAGTGCTGCAGTTGCTTGCGGTACTACCAATTGGTTGCTGCTACGTTGGCTCATTGATGTTCACCTCCTTGCGGTTGGTAACAGTATTATGTGCGTAATTGCGAACTTCATAACAGGGAACCTTTGGAAAAAATATAAAGCATGTACTGAAAGGAAGTGAGAATATGAAATGTCCATATTGCGACTATGCAGGCACGAAAGTTCTGGACTCTCGTCCGGCCAATGAGAACAAATCGATTCGCAGACGGCGTGAGTGTGAAAAGTGCAGTCGGCGCTTCACCACCTTCGAGATGATTGAAGAGACACCGCTAATTGTTATTAAAAAAGACGGCAGCCGCGAGGAGTTCAGCCGTGATAAAATTCTTCGCGGATTGATCAGAGCCTGTGAGAAGCGTCCTGTCCCGGTAGAACGATTGGAAGTTATCGTGTCTGAGGTAGAGAAGGAGCTTCGTACGACAGCTCTTGCTGAGGTAGAAAGCCGAGATATTGGCGAGATCGTCATGGGACAGCTGTATCCGGTTGATGAAGTCGCTTATGTGCGATTCGCTTCGGTCTATCGGCAGTTCAAGGATATCGACATGTTCATGAAAGAGCTGAACAGTCTGTTGTCCAAGCATCCGCTTAATGGCGGAGGAAACTAATAGCATGAGCTATAGGTTCACAATGGAGGGTATCCTCAGTCATCTCGATGGCTGCTGGGTATCCTTTTTTGTGATGAAGCATTACGCTGAAATCCCTTGCCCCACACAATAGTATCCTATGAGTAACTACACCACTTTCAAGTGCGTACTTCCTATTTGGAAAGGAGGAGCCTAGAATAAGGGCAGCGGTATAATACAATTACAAGGAGAGATATTATAAATGAAATTACAATTAGCACTAGACCTCGTGAACATTGAAGAAGCAATCGTATTGGTGAAAGAAGTCGAGTCCTTCATCGATATCGTTGAGATTGGTACGCCTATCATCATTAACGAAGGCCTGCATGCTGTAAAAGCGATCAAAGAAGCTTTCCCTGCCTTGGAGGTGCTTGCTGACCTTAAAGTTATGGATGCTGGCGGTTATGAAGTGATGAAGGCTTCGGAAGCGGGTGCAGACATTATTACGATCCTAGGCGTTGCAGACGATTCCACCATTAGCGGTGCAGTTGCAGAAGCAGCGAAGCAAGGTAAGAAGGTCATGGTCGACATGATTAATGTGAAAGACATTGAAGCACGCGCCAAAGAAATCGATGCGCTCGGCGTAGATTACATTTGTGTACATTCCGGTTACGATCATCAAGCTTCAGGCAAAAACTCCTTCGAAGAGCTTGCTGCGATAAAACGCGTTGTGACTAATGCCAAAACAGCAGTAGCTGGTGGTATCAAGCTGGATACATTGGAAGAAGTAATCAAAGCCAGTCCTGATCTCGTTATCGTAGGCGGCGGCATTACAGGTGTAGAAGATAAACCAGCAGTTGCAGCAGCTATGCAGCGTCTGATTAAATTGGGTTAATCGAAGCGATGTGGACGAAACAATTCGCAAGTACGATTCTAAGTGAGCTGGAGCAGCTATTGCAGGCTGTTCCAGACGAAGCGGCTGAACAGTTAGCGAATGCGATTGTGGAAGCGAAGCAGATATTCGTAGCGGGTGCTGGACGCTCGGGGCTGATGGGCAAGGCTTTTGCCATGCGTCTGATGCATATGGGGTTCAATGCCTATGTGATAGGCGAGACCGTTACACCAGGATATGGGGCAGGAGATGTTCTTATCTTGGGCTCTGGCTCGGGTGAGACGGGAAGCCTGATTGCGATGGCTGCTAAGGCGTCGAAGCTTGAAGGAGGCACGGTGGCCGTCGTAACGACGAAGCCGGACTCCACACTTGGACAGGCTGCAGATATTACTATTGAGTTGCCGGCTTCGCCGAAAGAAGTGAATGACGGGGTTCGCGGGACGATACAGCCGATGGCTTCCTTGTTCGAGCAGGGTCTGCTGCTGTTCTATGATGCAGTCATTCTACGGCTGATGGAGATGAAGGGCTTGAATTCGGGAACGATGTACGGCAGTCATGCTAATCTCGAATAGATAGAAGTCGCATGGTTCGTCATGTATACTAGGTAAGGAAGGGGGAAGTCTTAAGATGGCACAAGAACTGAAGGAAAGAATTAATCTGCGGGAAATCAATTGCGAGAAGGAACTGACACTTGCGGTGATCGGCGGCAAATGGAAGCTTATTATATTGTGGCATCTCGGCTTGGAAGGAACGAAGCGGTTCAGCGAGCTGAAGAAGATGATTCCCCATATTACCCAGAAGATGCTGACGAATCAGCTGCGTGAGCTCGAAGAGGATCTGCTCGTCGCGCGCAAAGTATACGCTGAGGTACCTCCTCGCGTCGAATATTCATTGACCGATTATGGCGTGAGCCTCATGCCTGTTCTTCGCCTCATGTACGATTGGGGCAAAAATTATGGCGAAGAGGTTGTCTGGAAGTAGCAGTTTAGCTAGTGACGAGAGTAAGTGAATGAGTGAATCAGGTCAGGAAAAAAGCAGTATAGGAATTTGCAGGGTTGTTCCAGTCCCGGCTATCCTGTACTGTTTTTTACATTATAGGGTCGTCGTTGATAGCTGATTGGTTCGTGAGGTATTTATGTTGTGGGGTAGTGTGAAAGAGGCTCGACCACGATAATTTGGCTGGCTAAGCATCGAGCGCAGTGAGGGTGACAAGAATGATCTGCGAAAGTGCATTCTTTATTGTCGTGATACGCCTGTGAGCAGAAAGACCTGCGATTTTACATTATATTCATAGGTCATTTCTTCTAATAGAAGCAATCAGATTTAATAACTGCATTATGGCTTGTATACCTTCCTAATTGGCTAAAGACTAGGTAAATAAATGCACATTCGCATTCTTTGCTATGACTATTTAAGGATTCTATTTAGGATACAACCGCATGTTGTCGCCTTCCCGATGATAGGGGGAGTTGATAGCTCTCGAGATGCGGAGCGGCGTACCTGTAAGGTGGCTGCAGTCTAGGTTGTGAAGGAGAGTTAAAAAATATTTTTTTCTAGTTGTCGCATTGACAACATTTAAGACAATATGCTACTATCAATTTTGTTGCAGTTTGTACATACGGGGCCTTAGCTCAGCTGGGAGTCCAAGTATGGGTGGTTACACTACCATAGAAATTGCAAGTTGATTTATCGTGGGGGCTTAGCTCAGCTGGGAGAGCGCTTGCATGGCATGCAAGAGGTCAGCGGTTCGATCCCGCTAGTCTCCACCAACCTTACCTTCAGAACGGCAGAGATGCCGTTTTTTTTATATTTGTTTTTGATCACTCAGACAAGTGTTGATTATGAGAATGGAGAATATGTATGCCGAAGTGTGCTTTATGTGATAAAGAAGCTGAACTTGAAAATAGCCATATTATTTCCAAATTCGTTTTCAGGTATATTCTAAAGAACTCAGCAACAGGCTATATGCGAAGTACCTCGAACGTAAACAGAAGAATACAGGACG
Source organism: Paenibacillus xinjiangensis (assembly GCF_059686975.1). Taxonomy (NCBI): domain Bacteria; kingdom Bacillati; phylum Bacillota; class Bacilli; order Caryophanales; family Paenibacillaceae; genus Paenibacillus; species Paenibacillus xinjiangensis. The sequence continues at coordinate 200,529 of NZ_JCAALS010000001.1, forward strand.
GCGAAAAACGTCCTTTATTGTGTGGTGAATGTGAGGACATATTTTCTAAGAATGAAACTGCCTTTGCAAATAAGGTGTTCCATCCTTTCCAAAACAGTTCAGTTACGGACTTTGAATATGATAGTTGGCTGAATTATTTTGTGAGCTCGGTAAATTGGAGGAACCTTTATTTAGACATACTTGATTTTGTTAGTAATGGGGACATTCCTGTATATGCACTTGAGAAAATAATAGCAGCAGAAAGAATCCTTAAGGACTTTTTACTCGGAAAAAGAAATGATATTGGTGAAATCGAAAACCATATTTTCTTCTTTGATACAATTGAAAGTACAACTGATGAAATCACCTCTCACAATCCTCATGTGTTTTTTAGAACGAGCTCATATGGATACACTTATATAACTTACGGATATGGAGAGGGATATTATATTTACTCGAATCTTGCGGGGATATTAATCTGTACCATTGTCAAAATGAGCAATGAGGATGAGTGGGAAAATACTTTAATTAATTCCAGTAAGGGTAGTATGATTTCCCCTCAGTATGTCAAAAGCCCATTAATGGGTGAGGTTATGGAATATATGAAGGAATACTCGAACCATGAGATCTCAGAAAAGCAGAAGGAAATAATTGTGGAACAAATGAAAAAAGATCCTGATAAGGTTAAGCGAAGCAACTCCTACAAGTATAGACAATACGATATTAATCTTCGTAACGACTAGATTTTGAAGGAAATCGATCGCTCATTCAACTAACTCTGACACTTGCTGAATCCTCCTGTCCAAGTTAACATCAACAAAACTTGATGACTTGGAGGATTTTATTCATGAACGCTACGACCGTAATGACAGCTTCGAAGCCCGCCGTTAAACCCGCAACACAAAATCGCTATTCCTTGATCGGACTAGTGGTGGACGATGCGACATCTGCGCAATTATTAGAAATGGCAAGACTCCATTGCAAGCTTGCCCTTGAACATGGCAAAGCAATTACTACAATAGCTCGGCGGCGCGAAATCATCAAAGAAATTCAGAGCTTACGGTCGGCAAGGCATGCTCTTATCGAGCAATTAGAAGCATCGCAAAAAATCGAACATGTCTCGTGACAAAGATTGTTAACCAAAACTGCATATTGAAAACAATCCCCTTCTACGGTAAGATCAACGAACTTTTACCTTGGAAGGGGATTTTATTTTGGAGCTACACTCGTTACCAGAATGGTTCAAACCAGCATTTGATTTGCGCTTTATTGAACAGGCTAGAGTAGCTGGGAAATCACCTGAGATTCAACCGTTACGGCTTAGGCAAATTGAACTGGAGAAGCAGTTGAAAGTCAAGTTAGATCCGCAGTTGTATCAACTTATCCTTGAATGGGAAGAAGTCTTAAACCATCGTAACACACTTGAAAAAGAATCGATGTATTATTCAGGGGTTGAAGATGGACTTTCCATTTGGAAGCATCTTCTGAACAACCTCAACGTCAAGAATTGACTCAAACACCGAATGGAGCCGCCAGTTAATCCTTGGCGGCTCTAATGCTTCTTCTCTTTAATTAGATCATTTCCGTTAATGCCGAGAAGTTCATAGGCTTGCTGTACCATGTCTTTGTCTTTCCCAAACAGCGGATTGGAATGATCATAAATGCCGCTCTCTTTTGTTACATGCCGAAGGTTATGCACCATAAACTCAGAGTTGCATAGGACGGCGACTTTTTTAGTTGACCTTAAGAGTTTCTGCTGAAACGCAACTGCTTTCTCAGCAACTTCTGGTGAATATACTACAGGTTCCCCATCGGCGGCTAGCATGTCGCGGTGATCCACGAGTACGTTCAATTCCCCGATACCAAAACCGTTGCAAATTCCGATCAAGGTTCTATCCATGTATTCAACATTTTCAGGGGTCAGAAGACCTTTCACGGAAAAAGCCAATACGCTAGTCTCAGGATCGACATGATATTGAAACCGCTTGAGAAACGGTTCTGTGAAGTCCCTCTGTTGATACGCAAGGGTAGCCGAAAATCGTTCACTTGAGAACATGTATTCAATGGAGATATTAAGTGCAGCAGCAATCTTTTGAATATTCATAATGCTAATGTTTCGATTTCCTGATTCTAACGAGCTGACGTAGCTCCGATCAAGCCCAGCTCGATTGGATAGCATTTCTTGACCGATGCCCGACCGAGCCCTTAATTCCCTGCATCGTTGTCCAAACTCCACACGTATATCCACGCTAAGACCCTCCCAAACATAACCAATTCCTTTATAAAGAAATATCGGTATTTTGGGACTAAAGTTGTAGGTCAAATCAATCTGTTTTACTCATAGTCAACTGAAATATCGACAAACCTAAGGTAAAATTAAACAAATAGAGCTACCAGCGACTGTCTGGTAGCTTCTAAGGCTTAATCACTATCAATACTTGAGCCTTTGAGTTTCTCGTACTCGGCTTCGATAATTTTGAAAAAGGATGAAGGCTTTATTTGGAGTACTTCACAAAGTTCGAAGATCTTGCTGACAGATGGTTCGTTTTTGCCGACTTCTATAAGAGATATGTACGCTCGGTCACCATTGCATAACCCTGCAAGATCCTCCTGACTTAATCCCTGCTTAATGCGAATAGCTTTAATGGTTTTGCCAATGACTTGTTTTATGATCAAGGAATGGTCATTCAAGAGAGAAAACTCCTTTTACAACCATTGTCAGTACGCTATAATATAAACACCAGATCGAGTACCCAACAAAAAGGGAATAAATGTATATTTATTAAAATAGAACATGCGTTCTGTGTTGGTGAAAACCTACGTATTGGCTTGAGAAACCTATCTAAACAGTTATAAACCACCCGATGCCATTGATGCCTACGAAATTATGCCGAGTTTGGTTTTATAACTGGTGATGGCTATAGGGGAGTTTTCTTAGAAACTACAAGAAACATCAAGTAATTTGGGAGTCGCCGAGGGATAAACGACATAGAGATAATGGAGTCTGGGAAAAAACGATGATAGTTCAACAGGGAGATTGAGCTGGACAAGTGGACACTACACGGTTTAGGTCAGATTATCCCTCTTATCTCGCCCACCTATCTGCTCGGCTCACAGTAGTCTCTCGCCGCTCACCACAGAAAAATTTATCGAAGGTATGTTCATGGTCATCCACAAGAGGAAGAAGGTTTCTGCAGCCCTCAGCGCGGCTCTAGTCGTGTCTATGTTGGCTACAGGCGGTACAGTCGCCGCACAAGGTCAAACTGGCGCAGCGCAGGTTCAGTCTGCCACACAGCTGTACAGGCTGGTTACCGTAGTGATTGACGGAAAGGTTCAGGAGTTCCCTCAGTCTGCGGTTATAAAGGCTGGCAGCACTCTCGTGCCGCTCAGGGGTATCTTTGAAGCTCTGGGTGCTGAGGTTTTGTGGAGCGAAAGCACTCACTCGGTAACTGCCACAAAAGGCGACATTGTAGTCAAGTTGACGGTTGGTGAGTCTGTTGCTTATGTCAACGGCAAGATCGTCACTCTAACGGCTAAAGCGGAGGTCATCAACGGTTCAACGATGGTTCCATTGCGTTTCGTTGCAGAGGCACTTGGTGCAAAAGTTGAGTGGCAAGCAAGTACAAACACAGCGGTAATTACTAGTGTTAAAGCTGGTGGAGGTCAAGTAGATCAAGGCTCAGGTCAAGTTTCTGGCATCAAGGTAGAGTACGGTAAGCATAATTATGGTTCTACAAGCCAAGCGCAGTACGATAAGGTAATGGAACTAGTAGACAAAGCGATGACAGGGTATGCAGATAAGAGTCTTTCTGACTACAATGACATGATGGGAGTTCATTACAAGTCTTACCTTGATGGTGAAAGATCTGAAAATCACAGGGGTTTAAAAGCAGCTGAGGTTGTTTTTGGTGAGATGATAAATAACGGTGTAAGTTCTAAAACAGCAGAAGATGTATACAAATTGTCTCAAGTTGCTTATAAGTTAACAAATAAAGCCGATGCACCAAGAGGGAGCAGTCCCCGCAGTGCATATGATGCCCTTGTAAATCTGATAAGCGATTGTGACAGTGACGCACAGGTAATATCAGCAGTTTTCGATGCGGCAGGTTACAGCACTGCAATCATAGCCAACCCAGGTCATGCCAACGCAGTTGTGAAAATCGACGGCAATTGGTACATGCCTGCGGCAGGGACATTCCAAAAGGTGACTTTACCTACTTCGACAAGCCCTGCAAGCGGAACATATCTTTACTCCGCACCAACTTTTTAAGTTGCATATTCTTGTTAAGAGACAATGTCCTTCAACGGTCATTGTCTTTTTATTTTGGCTTTGAGAGGGGCTTCGGATTTGACTGCTTCCCTGTTTGGGTCGACAATATGGCTAAATGGTTAAAGCAGGTTTGAACTGCTACGCTCCTTCAATAAAAATGAGAGCTAAGAAGCCCTGTTGCGTATATTTAATCTAAGGTTGCAGTTAGGTAAGGGATTCAACTCAAAATACTACAGTTAACAAGATTTTCATGGAGGTAGCTCGGCGCATCGATCCTCCATTGCTCTCATACTTGTATTCAATAAGGGGTATTTTTTTGTGCAGTTTAAGCGCTAGGTTTGCGACTTAGATAGCTCAGTAGCACTTGGCGTAAAGACGACTCGAGGGTAGCGGGTCGTCTTTTGCATTTAGACCACCTTCACTTCACTCATAAAATATGGATACCCAGATCACATGGGATTTGATAGAATGGTATCTAAGATTGTCATTTTATGTCGCATTCCTCTGATCGTGCTAGGGGTAGTGCATCCATCTTAGAGAGGGGTTTTCAGGATGTTGAAGGTAGTGAAAGAACGTGGCAGTGTTACTGCGTCTAGCAAGGAATTGAAAGATGTCGTGAATCCAGTTGAAAACTTGTGGAGAATCGAGCTTTTGTATGGAAAACACCCTGCCTATACGGAACTTACATATGCAGTTAATTTCACGACACGACTTGAGGGTAATGCATCGAAGTGCTTTTTGGTTATCGATCTGCGTGATCGGTTTGATGAGTATCTCAGAGATTTGAATGTTTTTGGGAGCTTAGAGAAAGCCGAGCTACATAAAGTCATCGATTACGTGAAGTACCTTAAAATTAACGGTATCTTCAGAAGAGTGCCGAACTTGCTCTCGGTAATAGAGGGTTCTGCCAGCGATGATGAGAGCCAAGAGTTATTTGAAATGGTATCAGATGCTATTCTAAGCGATCCTGAGGCGTTTCCGACCATCAGTTCAGATTTGTATAAGCATAATATTAGTTCAGGGGTAATTCTTGACTCTGAGCAGTATCTCGAAAAGTACGGTGAAAATGCTGTTGGTATTACCACCGAGGCTTTGATGGAGATTCTGGATCTTGACTGTAGCACTAAGAGCGTTCGTTTTATGGAGATCACTCGTGGCTGGCTTGAGCAGAAATTCCTTCTCAAGGTGAGTCGCCAATCTCGCATACAAGAGCCTGTTAAGCCCAATATTAGCTCCGCAGAGTATAAGCGGTTTTACATCTTCAAGATCGATGCACTTGGTCAAGAGTAGCCACTGGGAGGGGTATAGATGGGTGCGATAAGGCGACCTGGCGGTTTAGGCTATGATAACGGGCATGGAAAGAGCATTATCTCGTACATCGGAGGGAAATCCGCCCTAATAAAAAATATAGTACCTGTAATCGAATACGCAGCAACAGCTTACGGTCTGAGTAGCTACTACGAGATGTGCGGTGGTGGTGCGAGGATGCTCTTAAACCTGCCGCCTGAGCTTTTCAAACACCGCTCCTATAATGACATGGACTTGGGCTTGTGCAGGATGTTCGCTTGTCTTGGGGATAAGGCTTATCTGTATGAACTTATGGCGTTGCTGGAAAGCTTAGGTTGTGGTGAAGATGTGTTTCTACGTGCTAAGCATGCGAAGGAGTACGAAGATCGGATGAGGGCGCATGGCTCGGATTTTAAGTTAAACATGATCCATTCTGCGGCAAACACGTTTATCCTTGCCATGCAATCGTGGGCGGCGGATATGACAACATTCGATACTTCTAGGGTCAGTGATAAGAAGCGGCTCCGCAGTTATTTTAAGCGAGTACGGGATCTAGATCATTTCTACCCAACTTTGGCGGACGTTGAGGTCACGCATGGAGGAGTACTCGAATTATTGGATTTGGTCGGTGAGAATGGCTCAGCATTCGCATATATCGATCCACCGTACACACCCGAAAGTATGGTTCAAGAGAATCATTATGGAGATCGTTCTTGGACATTGGAGGATCATGTTAGTCTAGTCGACAAGCTACTCGCTACAGACATGAAAGTGGCACTTAGTGGTTACGACAATGAGTGCTATGATCGCCTTGTAGCGGCTGGCTGGAAGAAGCTTTATCTTAAAAATGTATTTGTATCTTCAAGTGCGACAGCTGGGCGCAGGAATGACGAATACCTCTGGATAAACTTCGACATTCCTGTTTCATTAGTGGAGCAGGTCTGCCATATAGACTACAGCCAGTGGTAGCCTGTAATGGTTCTAAAACCTTCGATGCGGTTGGTATTACCTACGTTTCAATTCTATTACCTTCATTACCTTCATTACCTACGTTCAAGTGCCTTCTGCGGTATCAACTGCGGAGGGCACAATTATTTTCTAATTCTGCAAATGCGTTGAATTTTTGCATAGTACGAACGACATAGAATATACGTTCAAGGCAAGAACTACTCAAATTGGATACCCAAGTAGAGGCAACATGATTTGCTCAGATCGGTTAGGTCATCTCAACTCGAGCAACTCGCTTCTCTCCCTCACACTTGTCCCACTTTCCACCTGTTCCCCTCCAAGATCCCGAAAGTACAGCCCATCACACAGCATCCATCGGTTTGCAGTCGGAGCCACTCGCCAAATCACACAATGCTCCACCGTTGGCAAGACTTGAACCCACAGTTCACTTTCCCACACACTTGTTGCGGGCAAAGCATCGGTAAATTTCAGAGTTAAGAAACGTATCATGATTGTTTGGTGGTCTGCCTGAAATAGGAGGTCTTAAATAGTCGGTCATTGGTGCAGTCTGCACATCGTTTCCCTGCCTGTATTCCTTGAGGGGTATCGAATGCAGCAGGACTTGGTCTGGCGGCTAGGTACGAGAGGGTTTGTAATCCCCAAGCAAAGTCGCCTACAGGACGACTGCTGGTTTTGATGGATCAGTCTCATAAGATATCAAAAGAAAAGTACAATCTGAATGCAGATCGAGCGATTCTGCACTCAGATTGTTTTTTGTTTTGAAGGGGTTCTCTGCTTTAAGAAAACTTTAGCTCGCCATGCACCTAAAATGGAAGGCAGTTTTACATTTCTCTGAAAGGATACTCCCTCAAAAAGTATATTTTCTTTCTCGGTATTTTTTCGCAAAGGCTGTATGCCTTGGTATCACTGGGTTTTTCTGAAAATAATAATCGTTTACAAAAATTGTGGCTGTTTTTTGGTAGTATTCTTTCAGTTATTTTCGGAGTCCTCATCTCTCTCCTGTAATGGCTGTCAGGGGTGAGGATTCTGCTCCTTTGGAGGGACTTCATCAGTTAGCTCGCCAATGGCGGGGAAGGAGGGTCAGAGAATGTTGGTATTTAAGGAAGTTGAAGAAGAGGCTCGTGAGGTTCGAGATCGTTTGGCGGTTTGGGGTGAAGAGGCTGACACTGCTCTTGATGAACAAAGGCTGGATTTGCTCCTGCGCATGATTGCTTATATCAACAGCTTCGTATGGCTGGCACATGGTAAGTCTCGCAGTAAGCTCAAGCATTTCTTGCAAAGTCGTTATGACTACCAAGAGGCAGCCGAAAAATTCGGAGTATCGGTCAAGTCATTACATGTGACTGTCTCGTATGGGTCTGGTCGGTTAAAAAAACGCATCGGTAGCGCACTTGAATTATTGAAGGCTGGAGACATTCCTTCCGCTGAGCGTGAGTTTGCTCTTGGTACGGGTGCTTTAAGCACTGATTTGTTTATCAGTGCGATTCATGATCGGTTCACTCCAGTTAAAGATGCTGGGGTAGACATAGGCACTTGCGAGAAGGAGCTTAGATTTCTGGCTCATTTTACACGTAGTAATTTCTCTTTGGTACTAGAATCTTTGGATCGGATGAAACTAGAGCATCTGTTATACATTCTTTCTCAAAATGATCGCAGTTACATGACAGAACGTGGTTATCTCTTTCGTTGTTTAGAAGGAGAGTTAGAGCCTGTCGAGGCGTTAGCTCATTTGCAAGATGGCTACATTTATGCCGCACCGAAACTATCTGTCGATTAGCATCAGTTGTAAAAATACCAATGTTGAGGAGTGATCGTATGGTCGTCAAATTAAATTCACATCCGTCTAGTTTCGCCTATAAAGGCGCAGAAGTGTTTATGCCTGGGGTATGTGTTGGTAATCAACTTCACGGCTATTTAATAGGTAAGGGGCTTGAGCTTGATCGGCTTTATAAGTTTAACTGCCCACATCCGTATCCGCTGATTGCTTCTGAGGATGTCAGGAGTCTGGGGTTGGATGGGTATCCTATTGATAGCTGGATCGCTAAATGGCAAGCAGCGTTCTTAGCTCAGGAAGGTATCCATTTACCTGCTGGTTTTGTACATGATCATCGTGAATCTCTAGTTAGTTCTTATTTGTTATCATCCAGCCTATGTGTTGCTGAGGTGAGGTCGGGTGGGCAGTGGGAGTACATTTTAGTTACTAAGAGTCCTGAGATTTTGAAGGCGCATGAGTCTGGGTTTGCTTCTGCGGCTAGGGGAAAGGGGTTAGATCGATTCTCCCAACAGCTTTCAACCTCTTATAAAGAGCTGAGTAGCGGCTCTTATTCCGCAGTTCGAATGTTTGCGGATGTGGATGGTATCATTCTTAGCAAGCGGACTTTAGGGACGAGTAGTTCGAAGCACTTGTTTCCCTATTATGCGGTGAACCGCTTTGCTTTACGGCTCAAAGACATCTTAAGCCGTCAGAGAGTGCGCATAACCTTTCGTGATGCTGGAGGCTTGTGTCCTCCTCTAGTAACGACACTCAACACTGCGGTTGTGGCTGCTTGGCTGGGTTCCTCTCCGTCGAAGGCTGAGATGGCAAAATGGGCGGATTGGAGCAGCAGTGCTTCTATGGGGTACATGTCGCTTCCAGACCTTTCACAACGTGGACAGTTTGTATCAGTGCCGATCCTTCACATTGAGAAGATTGAGCGTTGCTAATGCCGCATTAATATAGGTTTATGGTGCTTCTCCATCGCATGCCCTTATTGTGAGTCTGGGACTCCCAATAAGGGTATTTTCTTAATCATAAGGTGGTTTCAAAAACTATCGTTTTTGCGATCGGTTGAAAGCCGCATGGTTAGTGGCGGTTTCGGCTAAAAAATTGGTTTCAAAAATAGTATCAATTGAGAGGATTCATAAATCTATCTTTTTGGTATATTCCAAAAACCTATCTATTTTTAATAACGGTGGTTTGTGGGACGCATCTATTTCTATATTCAATGATCAGTTCATTTGGTCTAATCAATGGGAATGGGGTGTAGTTGAGATGGGTTCTAAACTTTGGGGATATGTTCGCGTTAGTAAAACAGAGCAGAATGAAGACCGTCAGGTTGATCTTTTAATGAAGGAACATGGGGTTGCTAAGGTTGATATTTTTTGCGATAAGATCAGCGGTGCCAAGTCTGACAGACCAGCTCTCAATCAGCTTCAGCAAGTGCTCAGAGAGAGCGATACGGTAGTCGTTGAGTCATTAAGCCGAGTATCTCGCTCTAATGCCGACCTGCTCGTTCTATTGGCTGACTGGCAGGATCGTGGGATCACATTTATCTCTCATAAGGAAAGACTCGATTTCAGTACGACAACTGGGAAGTTTATGCTCAGCATGCTTTCGGCTCTATCCGAATTTGAAAGGGATACGCTGAGAGATCGGGTGAATGAGGGGCTTGCAGCCGCCAGAGCCAGAGGTCGGATCGGAGGTAGACCGAAAGTGGACAAGAAGGCTTTAGAAAAGGCGGTAAAGCTGTTAGGTGCTGAGACGCATTCTTTGCGAGAGATATGCCAGATTGCAGGGATATCCAAGTCTACCCTGTATCGAGAAATAAATAGGCATAAGGACTTGGAACAGTTGGCTAAGATAAAGTCGATAAAAAATGCAGCTAATTTTTCAGCGGGTAACATTAATCCTCCTGCGGATTCCTTATAAGTAAATTTCGAAGCTTGGTATAATGGTCTATGCCTTGTAGTGTGTGCAAAGTATTGCTTAGTGGGTGGTGTGGCTTTTTGTAAGGACAGATACGGCGAAGACGCTCGTTCATAGCGTCATAGCTCGTATCTGTCCTTTTTATTCTGCTTCCTTCCTGCTGGGGTATCAATAGGGTTGGTTGTGGTCGGACATGCATGAATTTATACATATTTTTTGGAATACAGCTTATGTCTTTGTAGGTTTAGTTCCCTACTAATATGAGCGTGGAGGAATAGGTATGGCACTTAAAAGTAGTAATCCAAAGTTGGCGGCGATTTATATCAGAAATACAGGTGGTGAGATGGCTTTGTTTGAGCAGAAAATGTTGTTTGAGCTCGCACATGATCTTGCTCTTGGGGTGTTCGATGTTTATATCGATACGGAGTGTGTATGTCGGCATGATCGTGAGGCACTGATCCAGTTGCTTGTTGACGGGTCACGTGGGTGTTTCAATACGATCCTCGCTGTAGACTTCTCAAGGTTAAGTCGTGATACGAACTTTGTTGATCATTTGCTGGGGGTATTCGAAGCGCATGGTATTGGGTTTATTATGTTGGGGGATTGTGTCTAGGTTGTAGGGTTATTAATTCGCTATGAGATCCTTTCGACTTTGGGACATTTTTACTGATACTTCTAATAGGTGGGCAGGAGCAAATCGGCTCTGAGCTTGATGCAGGAGTGATAGTGAATGTCCACAGTAAATTCAGTAGTAGTTGGCGGTCAGGAGTACGAGGTCATTTTATCTGAGGGGGTTGTTGTCGGACTTAAAAGGTTCAATTCGAGGCATAAGATATGGGTAGAATTGCGATTTGTTGTTGAGGATTCGAATGCATCAGAAGAATTACTAGCTTTACTGGAGTCGGCATATTTAGACGAGCAGGTGTCTTCCTCTGCTCTCTAATCTAGGTTTTGCTTAATATAAAAAATAGGAGTGGTTACTTTGGCTTTGTTTAATCGTCCTGCTAGTTCAGGAAAAACACATATGGATGCTCATGTTAATTATCTGCGTCATCACATGGCTAATGAAATTAGTTATATGACCTCGTTGCGAACACGGGAAGCGATGAGGGATATGATTCGTAAAGGTTTGTATCGTGGGGGTAGCGTTCCATATGGCTATAAGTTGGTGGAGTCAGGGGTTCAAAACAAGCGCCGTGTTCGCTTGTTGAAAATTGAGATTGAGTTCCACGATGCGATTCTCGTTGCTCTGATGTTCGATTTGTACATTGAGGAGGGTTATCCGACGACTGATATTGCTCGGATATTAAATGAGGCTGGTTGTAGAACGAGTGGTTGTGGCTACTGGACTTCAAGTTCTGTGAGGGCAATACTCCGAAATCCGCTCTATAAAGGATACATGGTCATAAATCGTGGTAAGCCAAACGAGGTAATGTCGGATTACCTCGAGGATTTGGCAATTGTGGCGGATGGCGTTTGGGCGGAAGCGCAGCATCTTCTTTCTGATCGTAAAACTAGATAGTAGATCGTTGCGTAATCCGTTGGGATGAGCTTCGGGTTAGTTTGCTATAAATATAAGTAAACACATATGTTTAGTTTAGAATGGAGCAGTTTGCGACAACAAAGCAGACTGCTCCATTCTAAAGAACAAGTTGAACAAGTGCTCGGAACATGGTATTACAACAACACGGTTGTGAAATTAACCAATATGTATCTCGAAAGGATGGCAGCCAAAATGGTAGAAAAATCTGGTGTAACGAATGAGAAAAGTATTGTAACAGTAGAGAACATGAATGTTGTAAATATGGAACCGATTAGGAATCAATTTCAAGCCACGATGAATCTTGTTGCGTCAACACGGCGTGTGATTAGGGTTGCAACACTCTATCGAGTTTCTACTAAAAATCAGTTAAATCCATCTGAGAACGGCGGAGATATTCCGACTCAAAGAAAGGCATGTAGAGAGTTTATTAACAGCAAAGCCGACTGGGTATTAGTTGAGGAATGTGAGTACTATGAAAAAGGTGTCTCAGGTTTTAAGACTCGTGCAAAAGATAGAGACGTCATTCAACAGGCAAAAGAGGATGCTCTTCAAGGGAAGTTCGATGTTTTGTTAGTGTTTATGTTTGACCGTCTTGGTCGAATCGATGATGAAACACCATTTGTTCTGGAGTGGTTCGTGAAACAAGGGATCGAAATGTGGTCGGTGAAGGATGGTCAACAAAAAATTGAAGGTCAGATGGACAAGTTGATGAACTACCTTAGGTTCTGGAGTGCAAATACTGAAAGTGTGAACACTTCTCATAGGGTTAATGAGAAGCATCGACAAATGGTCGAAGAAGGTGTTTTTCGAGGCGGAACAGTTCCATTCGGTTACAAGACTACTCCATCTGGTAATTTCAATAAGAAAGGCAAGGAATTGCTAAAGGTTATTGTAGACCCTGAGGCAGCAGAGGTTGTAAAATTAATGTACAATTTGGTCGATCTAGAAGGTTATGGTCAGTATCGAATACCGCAGTACCTCAATGAGAAAGGCATTAAGACCAGTACAGGTAAGCCTTGGGCATCAAACACGGTTAGTTTCGTCCTTCGGAATCCCATATATAAGGGCTATATGTCTTATGGCAGGGGTACTAATAAAGAAGTGATGTCAAAGAATCAAATACCTGAAATGGTTATCGTTGACGAGGCTAAGTGGGAACGAGTTCAAGAAGTCCGTAAATCAAGAAACCCAGAGAATACCAAAAATAATGAAGTTACTAAAGTGATTATGAACACCAAGGGTTCATTGATCCTAGTCGGTAAGATTAATTGCGGTTGTTGTGGAAACCCGCTCACAACGACTTGGAACAAAAAGAAATATCAGCTTAAAGACGGTACAAAAATAGTGCAAAACTACCCTAAGTATCGATGTTCTGGAAAAGGCTTGCAAAAGGTCAAGTGTAGCGGTCAAACGACATACGCACAGAAAAAGCTGGAAGAAATCGTGCTAGATGAAGTATTCGCTTATCTGAACCAACTCCAGACGGTTGATCTCTCCAGTAAGATCCAAGAGATGATGAAGAAAAATTCAGGTAATGAGATTAAGGTGCTTCAGAAGCTCAAGAAGGATCTTGATACTGAGCAAGTAAAATTGTCGAAGTACAAAGCCGAGGTTATCAAGGTACTCAATGGCGAGAGTAGATTTTCAGATGAAACATTAAATGAAGCAATAGAAAACTCCAAAACGAAGATGATAGAAATTCAGCAGAATATTGATCGTGCTGAAAGAGAAGTTCAATCTAAAAAAGTAGAACAAGCCGAAATTGAAGTTCTTCAGCAGTATGTCCCAGTATGGCGTGAGGTGTTTGAGCAAGCGTCTTACGCTAAGCAGAAGATGATGCTTAGTACAATCATTAATCGAGTAACCGTTCATCTGGATAAGATTGAAATTGACTTCAAGTTGCGGATCAGTCAATTCGTAGGTGTGATGGGTATGAACATGTTGACAGATAAGTATTTGCAGGTTGATACGGGCAGGGTGTTAACACACCATACTCAAGCCGCAAACGCAGGATAGCCAATAATTCAATGTTAAATTATGGTGGGTGTCTTCGGGATCGGCTTGAAATTGATTTCAAACTGCGGATCAGTCAGTTTGTTGGTATCATGGGTATCAACATGTTAAATGAGAACTTCATGAACGTTGATACAAATAGAGTGTTAACTAACAATACTGTCACATTAAACAAACTTCATTAATATGCTTATGCCAAATTCGTGGCATGAGCTTTTTTTATTTAATTATCATTGAATGCTAAAAATAATGATGATGGGGACTTGTTCGACAAAAAAGGCGTTCCTTCTTGATTTATTTAACTGTGGAAGACTCCAATGTCATAATGTGCTAATATTAGGAAAATAGACTTAGTTACGAGGTTATTAGAGACCGTTAAATAGATGCTTGATTTTAATCTTTTATATCAATTTTGATCTAAAAGGAGTGGAATAACTTCTGTATGGAAACATTTCCTGTGTCAATTCCAGACAAGCTTAGGGATACTAGTCGAATATTTGATACTACAATTGATCCACTGGTTCGCCTGAGAATTATTGAAGCTGGTGAGTTTGAAGATATAGCATGCGAATGGGCATCTGGCTACTTAACTCAATTTGATAACTATAAAAGTGTTGCTCAAATAGGTGGTTCTAAAGATTCAGGACGTGATATTGTTGCTTATCTTGATGATTCCATGCAAAAATTTGATATTTTTCAGTGTAAGAGATATAAAGATCCTCTTTCTCCGTCAGTTTACATGAGTGAATTTGGAAAGCTCTGCTATTACACAATGATTGGAAAATACAATAAACCCCGAAAATACTTTATTGTCGCGAGCAATGGTATTGGGCAAGATCTAAGAGATTTAGTCGAACATCCAACTAAAATAAATAAAGAGTTGATTGATACTTGGGGTAAATACTGTGCAGGAAAAAGAAAAATATTATCTTCTGGATTACCTTTGTCTCCTGAATTGAAGACATATATACAAGATTTTGATTTTTCTATAGTCGCTGAAATCGCTCCTGTAACTCTGCTTGAGCAGTTTGCTAAAACCGGCTGGTACAAATATCATTTTGGTGGTGGGTTGAAGAAACGTCCTAAAGTTGATAAACCCCAAGAGGATCTTGAAGCTGATGAGTTAAGAATGAAATATGTCGACCAATTATTGCAGGTTTACTCTAATGAAGAGAACATGCCTATTAAGGATATAGATAACCTTAAAACAATGAGAAATTTGCATAGTCATTTTAAGCGGCAGAGAGAGTGTTTTCATAATTCACAAGCTTTAAAAAGATTTGCTCGTGATGAATTAATAAATGATGATATCTATAATAGTGTTAAAAATCAAGTGTTTCACGGAGTCATATCAACGTGTGAGACAAAACATGAGAGTGACTTGAAACGTGTCGATGAAACCATATCAAGATCTCAGATTCTCCCCATTAGCAGTTCTGAATTAGGAGCCATTAATGTACTGGAGAAAAGTGGAATATGTCATGAGCTGGTTAATGATGGGGAGATGAATTGGATATATGATAACAGCCAAGAATAATATATTTAATTCACCTGAAGAAGTTGGTACAAGAATATTATTTATTCTATCAATATGCAACAAACGAATGAGTTCACAGAGAATAATGTATTACGATTACTTTATTTTGCATTTAGGCGATATTGATAACGAATACATCAGCTTGCATCCAGATAATCCAAATCATTCTTCTGAAATAGCAATTCGAAGAAATATTATTAATAATGGGCTGACGTTGTTGGTTTCTAAAGGGTTATTGGATATTAAATACACAAAAAGTGGGATTTATTATAAAAAGAATGAAATAACAGATCCTTTTGTGAAACTATTTTTCAATGGATATGTCGAACATTTGAAGAGAAATATCTCTGTGGTAAACGAAAAGTTTTCTGATTTTTCCGATGTCCAAATTTATAAATATATTAATAAACACATAGGCTCATGGAAGGGAGAATTTGAAAAAGAATATAATTCAGGGGGTGCTAAGGTTGAATAAGTTTGGAATAATTATAAAAAAATTAGTACTGCAAGGTCCTGGAAAAGAAGATGCCATATTAACCTTTAACAAGGGGTTAAACGTTGTTGCAGGGGCATCTGATACAGGGAAATCCTTTGCCTACGAGTGTATCAATTATATTTTGGGTGGTACTGATGTCCCTGAAAAGCCGAAAGAGTCCATTGGCTATGATATTGTACTTTTAGAGTTCATTGATAAAAAGTCAGGTCAAGATATTACATTGAAAAGAAGTCTGGATGAGAATAAAAAAACAAAGATATACTATTATATTTCTGATATTTATCATATTAGCACTGTGTCAGAGGAAATTCTTTCAAGTGATTCTAAGGCTAAAAATAGTTTATCATCAAAGCTTATGAGTTTATGTGATTGTAGTTATGAATACATATTGAAATCAACATCTAAAGGGGAAACAGAGGCTTTTACATTTAGAAAATTTGTCTCTTTGACGATGTTAAATGATTCAAGGATTGCCCAACGTAATTCACCGATATTTCTTGGGGATACAAAACGTGATTCAAATGCGTCTAAAGAAATAGCGGTTTTTTTCACAATATTATCAGGCATTGATTATAAAAAACATGATAAATCTGAAAGCATAGAAGTAAAAAAGGCTCAGCTTAGAGGTAGAATTGAAGAACTCTCCTTACTATGCAATGAATTAAAGATTAAGGTTGTTCAGATGGAAAAGTCAGTAGCAGATAGTAATGTTGGAAATGTTAATGATAAATTAACTGAAATGGAACTTGTTATTAAGGAATATAAATTACAAATTGAAATATATGAGAAAAATCACAAATTAGTACTAGATGAATATAGACTGCTGGAGATTGAAAAATCAAGAATAAAGGATAACTTATCAAAATTCCGTTTGTTAAAAAAGAACTATGAATCAGACATCGAAAGACTGGATTTTATAGATCAGTCACACAACTACATTGATCAACTAGTCAATATTAAATGCCCAGTGTGTAATTCTTCAATGGATAATGAAGATAATGATAGAACAAAGGAGATTTACTTTATAGCTATAGATAAAGAAAAGCAAAAATTAAAAGCTCACCTTTCTGATTTAGATGATACTATTCTAGACTTTGACAATGATTTATTAGAATACGTTGGAGTAATACAGAATAAACAAAAAGATATCGAACAATTGGAAAGACTATTGAGTGAACAATCAACCTTTATTTCTAGTATGATATCTGATTATGAAAAGTATCTAGAAATTAGAGACGATATTAAAGAAATTCAAAAAAGTAAAGATAAGGTAACTGATATGACAAATCGTATTGTGGAACTTACCGACAAAATTAACAACACAAAATCAGATACTAATAAATTTGAAATCAAAAAACTATCGGATGATTTGATGTCTGAATTCTGCGATCTTATTAAGATATTCCTTGAAAATTGGGGCTTAATCGACAATAAAGATGAAGTCGTATTTAATAAAAAAACGAATGATGTTATCGTTGCTGAAAAAACAAAAGCATCGTATGGAAAAGGTGCTAGAGCAATAATAAATTCAGCGTTTATTTTATCCATAATGGAATATTGTTTTAGCCGTGGACTTCCTCATCCTGGGTTCGTGATCTTAGACTCTCCATTAACCACGTATAAAGAACGTGACAAAGAGCAAAATGGGAAAAATGAAGAGGTCAATCATAGTATTAAGGAATCCTTTTTTAAGCAGTTAGCTGCCTTTTCCAGCGACTATCAGATTATTATTTTTGATAATGAAATTCCACCAAAAGACGCTGAAGCCATTACATATTATCACTTCACGGGAAATAAAGAATTAGAACGCACAGGATTCATACCTAACTGATCATCAGTAGATTAAGGAATCAATGACTTGTGATAAAAATATGGTAGTGTAATACCCCTAGGCGGTAGAGCGCTTGCATGGCATGCAAGAGGTCAGGGGTTCGATCCCCCTAGGCTCCACCAAATAAACAATTCAAACCACGTCCAGAGGACGTGGTTTTCTGTTTATTTGGTGGAATTGCCCAGGGGCGAACCCCGGGGTTCAGTCCGCGCGGACGGAATGGAAGATTATGCTTCGAAGAAAATGCTTCAAATGGAGGAGCACGGCGTCTGAATCTACCGCTAAAAGTCCTCGTCGTGTACGCTTCGTCAGCCATTAGATCAAGATTCATACATCCCATAGTGGGTAAGCGAGTTAGACGAGCTATATCCCCCTAGGCTCCACCATACAATAAAAAAACCCACTTCATTCGAAGTGGGTTTTTTTATTGTTTGGGTGGTAGACACTGCACTTAGAGCTTTATCGTAGGAACACGATATCAAGATTTTTGTGATGTATTATAACACTGCTTATTTGCAAAATTAAGGATATTAAATCTCACTTGACTCTCCCCTTGACAGGATAGTTATACTTGGTAAAGACAAGGAGAGAATTGAAAATATTCATGAAAGGGAAGTGTAACGATGTTTAAAATCAGTGAGTTTTCGAAGATTAGTCAAGTGTCTGTCAAAACACTTCGTTACTACGACCAATTGAACTTGCTCACACCAGCTCACACTGACAAATTTACAGGATATCGTTATTATACGGCTGACCAAATGTTTCAACTCAATCGTATTTTGGCATATAAAGAATTGGGTTTCTCTTTGGAACAAATTCGTCAAATGATGTGCGAGCAAGTCCCGATTGAACAAATTAGGGGGATGTTTCGGATCAAACAAAATGAAATTCAGTCCACCCTAGATAAGGAACAGGATAGACTCACTCGAATCAAAGAACGTCTGTGTTACCTCGAGAATGAGGGGGAAAACCAAACGTCACACGATGTCATTTTAAAGGAAGTTGAGCCTAAGTTTGTGATTTCTTACCGCTGTAGAACTTCGTATAGGCAGATACCTGAGTTATTTAAACTACTGGACGATCATTTAGGGAAATTAGGTCTGTCTTCATCATCTCAAATTGTGCTTTGGCACGGCTGTGAAGAAAGTGAGGACGAGATAGATATCGAAGTGGCTCGTCCGCTAACTCACGAAATCCCGAGCAGCCCTCCCTTCATGGTAACACGATTGCCTAAAGTTACGACGATGGCTACGCTTGTCCATGTTTGTCGGACGAGGAGCTCATGTATGGCGAGCACAGAATTAGCATTTTGGATTGAACGAAACGGTTTCCGCATAAAGGGGAATGAGCCCCGTCGAGAAATTTGTCTTCCTCATGAAAAATTAGGCGATCCGGAAACTTACATTGCTGAAGTCCAGATTGCTGTCGAAAGAGTTTGAAGAAGATTACATGGAAAGGAGATTCATCTTTGAGTAAACATCAAAAGATTCTGACCTTAAATTTATTTTTATTGACCTTCGTCTTAGGAACAAGTGAATTTGTCATTGTCGGACTGTTGGCTGAAGTATCAACCGACTTGAACATTTCTATTTCAACAGCGGGGGCTCTAGTATCAGCATTTGCCATATCTTTTGCAATATGTACCCCCATATTAACGGCTATATTCAGTCGGTTCTCCAAGTACCCGCTTATGCTCTCTTTGATTGGGGTATTTATTATAGGTAATATCATAACCGCTATATCCGGTTCGTACGCGCTGCTCCTTATTTCCAGAATAATAACTGCTATTGTGACCGGAGTTTTGATCGCACTTGCAATGGCGGTTGCCAGCGAAACAGTGTCCGCCGAGAAGAGGGGTATAGCGATTTCAATCGTCTTTATGGGCTTTACAATCGCTAGTGTAGTCGGAGTCCCTCTTGGTACCTATATTGGACAATGGGGTGGTTGGCAATTGGCCTTTTGGTTTACTACTTTGTTAGGAATTATTTCTCTGATCGCAAGCGCGGCGACAATTCCCAAAGGACTTAAAGGGCTTCAAAGTTCATTAAAAAAACAACTCGAATTATTAACCAATTCGCGTATTATAATAGCATTCTCTATTCCTGCGTTAAGTATTGGAGCGACATATACCGTATATACGTACTTAACTCCTCTGATGCAAGAAGTACTTTTTGTCCCTAACCAGTATATTAGTCTTGTATTTTTACTTTACGGAGTTGTATCCGTGTTCAGTACTTTAATTGGTGGGAGATTGGCAAATCGCAACGGGATTAGAAAGCTCAGGTATGTGTTTCTTATTCAAGCGGTCATTCTCGCATCGCTCTATGTCTCCTTCAACTCGATTGCTACGGGGTTGATTAGCATATCATTCATTGCTCTTATCGTTTATATAATGAACTCTACTATGCAGCTGTATTTCATTGATTTGGCTGATAAATATTTTCCGACTGCGAAGGATTTGGCTTCATCATTGACTCCTGTATCCATAAACGTCGGAATAGCATTTGGATCAGCTCTTGGGGGAGTTGTTACGACGCACAAGGAATTGATTGATGTGTCTTGGTTCGGGGGGATTATTGCGATTGCTGCCTCATTGCTGACATTTATCAGCTACAGATTAGACCGTAATCAGTCTATAAATGTTTAAGGTTTTAACGTCTAACATGTCTGTCACTCACCCGAAGGTGTTTTACAAATTCTAAAGGTGTTATAGGACGAAAAGTCAACGAGTAAACCGAACAGTTTCGGCTTCCATGAGAAATACAGAGAACACTAAGAATAATGAAATTCGACTAAAAGATTTGGAATGTATTACATATTATAATTCCACAGGAAATAAAGAACTAGAGCGCACAGGATTCATACCTAATTGATCAACTGTAACTTATGTAATCAAAGGCTTGTGATAAAAATATGGTAGTGTAACACCCCTAGGTGGGAGAGCGCATCGCTGGCAGCGATGAGGTCAGGGGTTCGATCCCCCTAGGCTCCACCAAACTTAAAATCGTTGAAACCCTTGCGGAGCAAGGGTTTTTTTATTTGTAATTTTATCAGAACATATGCTCATCAAGCAGAATTTTTGATCTTGGGGACGAGATTGGGGACGAATTTATGAATAAGTTTTTTTGATAAGTACACTTTGAATGTTGTGATCAATTTGCATATTCCTACATCGATAATTCAATTCTCTAGAAAAGCGTAACCAACATCTTTCAACTTGTTAGTACTTCCCCGGATTCCGCATAGCACAGCTAAATACAACGATCGACGGAGTCTCTTTGAACCCTACTTTGTAATTCGTGAACTTGTGGCAGTAAACTTCTTCGTGCTAAAGATCCCAGGGTCTGCGCCAAACGCACAAGCTGTTTAGAGCTTTCTAACTGTCGAACGTTTCCGACTTCCGCGATAACGCAGCAGCAGTTTATCCCCGATGCCAGGTATGCTTTTCAACAATTCTACCTCAGGTAAATCAGATGCAGAGTTCATTTATCTGTTTCTCAAGATCGCTTAAAGGCTCCATGAATGAAAGGAATAACGATACCGTGTTGCTTAAGATTGAAGTCTGAGATTGGCTGCTAGGCTTCGCTCGCAAATGTTACAAAATCTCTCGCAGTCGTCTTGCTTTCTCATCAACCCAACGTCCAAATTAGGATTTTCCAGAGCAGGCTTGAAGCGTTTCCAACAAGATCCTAATGCTTTTGCACATTTAGCGACGTTACAGAGAGCAGAGCATACAAGATCTCCTCATAAGCTAAAAAGACCTGTTCGAGCAATGCTCTTGCGTTTAACTTTGCGCTTGGACGAACATTAATGTCACAAACTAATGATGCCTGGTTACTTGCTTCAGCTCTGTAAACGTTTCGTCCTATTGCGGTACAACAGGTAGTTGTGTGTGGGCTTTTGCTCCTAAAGTCACAACTTTCTCCCGGCAACAGTCATCGAATAATAACCATAAAGAAAGGCCAACCAGAACATTCTAGCTGGGCGCGGTAGCGACAAACCTCTGATTGAGCACGTTAAGCGCAATTGGGTTTCTGTGATTCAAGTTCGTGGGGGTCATTTTAAACTTCCTGGATACACAGGGAACACAAGCTGTTCCCGCTCATGATTTTGCTTATTAGTCGCGTGGATACTGTTCCATAGCTTCGTAGTAGCAACGTAATCTTCGGGCTGCCGGTATCGATGGTGTGGTGTCGAAGAACAGCCACCATCAACAATACCGGCAGCAATTTATTACGCTACGTCGGTAGCTATTTTCAATGTGTAACACTTGCTCCCATCTGTAATACTCTAAACCTCCAACGTTGTACATCTTCTCCACTGTGTAACTCGAGCGATGATCCGCATTGGATTGAACTTCAGTCCTTTTCTTTCTCGTTTGTTCATTGGATTAGCTCTGTTGCAGTAATTCATGAGAAAAGCAGGAAAAATGATGACTTTAGTCGAATGAAATAGGTATAATGTCACAAGAAAGTCAGTTGTTTAGAAGCATTAAAATGTACATTACTGTACAGGGGGATTTACAAATGGATAGACAAGCTAAGGTCATTTCATTTATTAATATGAAAGGGGGAGTTGGAAAAACGACCTTATGTAGAGAAATTGCACTCTACTTATCAGAACGCTATTCGCATAATGATGGGAAGGCTGCTAGAGTGTTGTTAGTTGATATAGACCCTCAAGCAAATCTAACACAATCTTTATTAGAGCGATTCAGCAAAGAAACGACGTTCTATAAAGAAAATGGAGATGTTGATTATAAGTGTTCAGTAGATAATATATTTAAACAAGAAATGGTAGGTATGGACAGAAAACATGTAATATTAGAACTTAACGAGAATCTCGATTTAATTCCTGGCGAATTAGAAACAATTTTTTTGCAAAGACAGCAAAATCCAAGTACTCCTAATAAACTTATGGATTATATCATAGATAAAGAGTTGAGAAACCAATATGATTATATTTTTTTAGATTGCCCGCCTACATATTCTGTTTACACAGAAATGTCGTTTTATACGAGTGATTACTATTTCGTTCCAGCTGTACCTGACGCATATTCTGTTTTAGGTGTTGATTTGTTGGAAAGAGTTGTTAAAGATATTGTTTATTCTCAAAGGAATACTGTATTTAAAAATTCACAACCTAAAAATTTAGGTGTAATGTGGACTAGAGTACAACTAACATCAAAACCCAAGCAGGCAGATTTTATGCAAGGTCTAGAAACAGCTGAGGTTATTATAAATAACAAGATCCATATCTTTGATAATATTTTTTATGAATCTAATAAATTATCTACTTCGACTTTCGATAAGAGTATTGTAGATAGAAATGATAAAAGCTTAGATGAAATGATGACTAAAATATGTGATGAATTTATTAGAAGGGTGGAGGTGATGGGAAATGATGACGCTGTGGAAACGAATTAAATTGCTAGAAGTAAGACGAGACCCTAACCAAACTAGAATGGATTTATATGCTGTACTAATCCCAACGTTGCTATCAAGAGAGATATTTAAAAATAATCGTGAAATAAAGGAACTTATTGATAAATTAAAATTGAAAACGAGTATTAAAGAATATTTATATGATAGTAGAACAGCTTTATTGGCAAGAATTATTAGGGAAGTACAGTTGAATTCCGAAGAAGAATTAGAATACAATGTTAGATCATTTAAAGACATTACTCTAAGCTTATTAGAACAAAAAGAACTAATACATACTAATGATGTAACTAATATTATTAATAAATACTCTAGGAATGTTAAGGAAGAAAAAAATGAATAACTCATGGATAGTAAACAATTATATAGAATATATAGAAACGAGCTTTCCTAAATATTTCAAAAGTCTAACTGAGGATGATTTAGATAAACTTAAGAAACTATACTTCTCAGTAAATGATTTCTACGTTATGTGTAGTTGCTTTAAACAGAAAGAGTATGAAAGTGCAAATTTTTATAATCTATTAAATGAATTTAAAAGTTATATAAGCAGATTGCTATTAATAGTGCCAATTAACGATAAGTATTTAGTAGATTCTCTTTTGAGATTATTAATTGAAAAATTGTATAGAATTTTATATGCTCATTTTCATTCTCACCTCGCTGAGTCATCAATAAGGAAACATGAAAGAAGAAAAATGGGTGAAAGATTGATAGGTAAGTTAAATAAAAAAACTGAATTAGATGGGTTATATAACGAATATTCTCAATTAATTCATCATTCGGATCCCACTACCACAGATCTTTTAAACTTTAAACAATTAAGTGAAGTAAACATTGGTTTAATTGCTTATATTAACGATAGGGTTGAGATTCTAAAAGACATATTCATTTCAGACTTCTTTATTTCAAAGATCGTAGAAAAAGAATTGTATTTGGCTTCAAAATTGACATTGAAGAATCAGTTAATTCAACAAACTTCCAAAACACTTGAGGATTTAAATATCATATAAATGTGTTTGTGAAACTGACTTGTTGAGTACCTTAGGTGGCAATTCCTGTCCACTTCAATTTTTAGAGGCATCATTCATCAAACTCATAAAACTCATAAATCGCTTGGTCCTGTCAGTCTGATTTATTCTTTACAACATCATAGGGTTAAATAAATGCATAAATCCTCCTTAACGGCTCTAGGGTATATCCCGAGATATGTGAAAGGAGGTGTTTTTTTGTTGAATTTTAAGCGTGGTAATTGGTAAAGTCCCTTTCATTTGAAAATAAGCTAGGAATTTGAACAATTGAAATGGGATGCAGGGAATTTGTAAATCGATTCTTTAAGTAAAAGTTAGGTTGTATAATTTCACACCTAGTAGTTTCAGATGATAATATTTTGAGTTACTAGCCATAAGTTCTGAACAATGGCAGGTTATAAATGTCATTGTCATTACGAAGACAATCCACTCAATCAGAATATGTGAAGCGGCATAATCGAGTTTAACAACAAGGAAAACACGTTTAGCATTTTGTTCAAAAAACAACCAAACCATTGAACTATTAGGGATTGTGAATGGGCCGAGCTATCCATATTAAGTGATTCAGGCGAATGTTACTTTTTTCCTATTCTGCTAAGTCTTTATGCCCCTGCCTTTACTTTTTGATGTTATAATTAGAATATTCGTAATTATTGGAGGATATCAATGATCACCCCCATGGAGATTAAAACAGACGTATTAATAAGACAGTCTAACACTCGAAAAATAAAATTAGATGTCAAGTTATTGGAAAAAGTCTATCAGAAACAAGATGAGTATACTTATATACAGTTCTGGAAAGCGATCTGCGAATTGGAACAAGAAGGTATCATTCAGGCGATTAAATCGAAGTCCACAAACGGTCGTACACCATCACTTCATGCCTGTTATTGGCTCTTGCCAAAGTCCGTATTTCCTAAGTGGGACAAGCTGGAAATGCTTCAGCTTTCAGATCATTTGGATTTTTCATACTACAAGAGAAATCCTGAACTGCAAACGGACCGCGACTGGAAGATCGCTCTCAAGCTTCACGGCTTTTTACAAAAAGCGCCAAATCGGATGATTGTCAGCGTGGAAGAACGCTCTCTTGAGCTATTCGAAAAGGAGAAGTTTCTTACTCGTGGCGGTATTAAAGTACTGAACCAATTTGGTATCTCATTAGAACAGTTAAAAGCAAAGCGCCGAGGAGAACCGTTTGTTTCATATTTGCGACCAGGAATTAGTCCAAATGCTATAAAACGAGTGCTCATTAGCGAAAACTTATCATTCTATCATACAGCTATTTCCAAAAGTCAGGCAGACCTTATTATTTACGGCCAAGGTAAAAAAATTGAGAACAGCTTTGGTTTTTTTGAGGAAATGTTTCCTGGCAACACACCGATGGTGGAATATGCAGGGGACTTGGATCCTGAAGGCTATAGCATTTTTGCACGTCTGTGTGAGCGTTACCCAGATGTGAACATTGTGCCCGCATATAGAATATATGAGGCCATGGCTGCTTTTGGCACCAAAGCTTCCTCAATCGAAGAGGAACAGAAGGATAACGCAGCTGACCGCGATGTGTTTATAGGTTTGCTTGGTAGCAGTGCGGCATCAGAATTGGTAATGGAAATGTGGCCGAAAAGATATCGGCTTGCGCAAGAAGTGCTGACAGTAGAAAATTGGGAGGAATCGCATGTTACATGAGGCTTGGGATGGATTTGGCCGACGTATGCTTCGGCTAAACCCCTATTTCTCGCTCGGCCGGGGAATGGAAATGGGAGCCGAGTTAAACCCGTACGTACAAGGGATCTTATTTCGTATCATTTTGGAACTTTTCTACCGCGAACTGAACGACCGTGAAGATCGAAGGCGCATTGACATCGAGGAAATGGCCTCTGCGACAATTCACGCAATGGGTCTTACCGCTAATGAAGCGCAAATTCAGCGAATTGCGAGTGGTCTGCTATATCAAGGAAGCGAGCTACTTAACAAGCCGTTTGACTCAATTTATTTTAACGAGAGTAAAAAAGCATGGGAGACCACCGAATTTCGGTATGTTACGATGGATCCGCTCTTTTCGGATCTGGCGCAAGGCGGCGGCATCGTCTACAAACTCACCGATGAAGCCCAAGAGATGATTTTTATAAGCCGCGAAATTTCCGAAGCGTTCTCCATCACGGTTGAGCAACTTTACAGCTTACAGCTCATTAAAAATAAAAACTACAAAAAAGCAACACGAAGCCTCGAAGTGCTTCTCTCGCGAGTCCGCCGACTTATTTCTGAAGAAAAGGCGTTCCAGCAGGAGATTGCGAACGACCCCAAAGTATTAGTGCTTAGTGAAAATAAGCAGCGAGAAGAAAACAAAGAAGCTATCGAAAAACAGTTCGAATCGGAGAAAAAAGAGTTTCGGAACATTTTGGCACTTATCGATCGGCTTCAGGCCGCCTCTGATCATATGGATCACGAGCACGATCTGCCGTTACTTCGCGAGATGGTGGAGCGAACGCGCGCTGTTCACGATCAGTTTGCTAGGCTTGTCATTCATAGCATTGCAATGGAAATATGGCTTAAAAGCGAGAATCCTGCACTATTTTGGGATCGAGGAGTTCTCAGCTTTACGGAGCATTTGTATGAGCCCTATGTGATAAGCGGGCGAATGCAATCCAACGAATCGGCCTATTATCTGCTATCTTCACTTTTTTCGCCGCTCCCCGAGTTTATGCTACCACTTCCGTGGCTATGGGAAGAACAAGATGAGGAGGAGACGCTTATTGAAGAGGAAGAAGAGACGGATGAAGAAGATCGCGGTGAGGTGCTAAAGCGCACCGTCAATTGGCCACTAGTCACAACAGCGTGGGAGCCTGTCTTTTTGTCCCTTCTTGAAAACGGCTCGTTTTCGCTTTCTCAGCTTCCTGAATTGAGCGAAAGCGTACAAGCGCTTTGGGTGGCTGAAGAGGCATCGCGCGAGCTGTGGATGCTCTTTACACGGGAGCCAATAACGATTGAGACGTTTTCACATCGGTCTGAGACGCTCCAAGCAGGTGATGACGAGCGAGAAGTGCTTTTGTCTCTGCTGATGCAAAAAAATGGAACCTTAAAAGCTCTGCTCGGTAAAAAGCTGATCAGCGACTATGACCCGAAGGCGCCGCCGCTTTTGTGGGGCAATGTGACGATGACTCCATTTTTGCTTACCCTAACATAAAGAATTTAAGGAGGGCTATTCTTTGAGCCTTGAAATCGTCCAAAAAGCATCCGAGGTGTATTTTGACCTTTTAAAACACAAAGTGGTGGAAGAAGTCAGCGGGACGTTTAGCCGATATTACGAAGAAGGCGTGCGCAATGCCGTTCATCTTTTGGCAAGGCAGTCGGGCACGCAAGTGATAGAAACACCAAAGCGCCTCCATCTAGTGGCTAGAGCAGATGGTTCGGTCTTTGCTACGCACCTTACGCACTTAAAGAGCAAATACGCGGACGTGAAAACCCGCAAGTATTTTTATGCGATCTCCATCATCCTTATGGTGTATCTAGCTAGTATCGCGAGAAACCAAGCGGTCAAACTGAAAGCTCGCCGCGAAGGCGTAACCTATTATGCTATGGAGCGCACGGTTGATTCCTTGGTGAGTAAATGGGAGACAGACCTTGCACCTGATGAGCGTAGCGGCCTTGCAACAGGTGAAATGGTGACCCTATGGAACGGTCTTGAAGTAGACACCGACATCGCGACCCAAACACGTCCAAACATCCGTACTCGCATCGGTCTCATCCGCACAGCTTTTAAACTTTTAGAAGAAGAAGGGCTTATCTATGTGGCAAACGAAGCAGTGGCACATGTCTACCCCCGACAAGAGCTGTTTGATCGCATTGATTTCGCCTACAGTGATGATGATCGTTACCAAGAGGTCATCTCGTTTTTAACGCGGGAAGAAGAGCTCAGTAAAGAGGAGGCCGATGTCCATGCCTAGGATCAACCGCCTTCGCATTGCAGGGCTCCGATACGACGGGATGCGTAAACGGTACGACGATCAAACTTTTGAATTTAATGACGGTCAGGAAGCCGTTAACACACTGATTGCGTTTATGAATGGCGGCGGGAAAGGAGTACTTCTTCAATCCCTCTTTCAAATAATGATGCCTGGCACTTCGTGGGGCGAAAAGAACAACCGATTGTACCAGCAGTTCTTCTATAACGACAAAGAAAAATTCGTTCCTTATGTATTCCATGTACTTGTGGAATGGGAGCTTGACAGCGGCGCTGGGTACCTCATTTCAGGCGGTTTGTTTTCAGCAGAGCGGCAAACGGTATTAAGCGATGATGAAGAGCGTCAGGCAAACGTTGTTCCTAAATACACCATGTACACCAAATTGTGCGACATCGATGACGTGGGCTTGTTTCCTTTGCTGGATCTTACAGATTATGAGGTGACGGTAAAGAGGCTCAAAGAAGCTGGTTTTGAAACGTACGAGCGACTCAAGCGCTATATTGAGCTGCTTCTTTCCTATGGGATTGATCAAAAAGACTGGGACATTCTAAAGGAAATCAATAAGAACGAAGGCGGCATTGGAAAATATTTTGAAAAAGCTGAAGATGACTCAAATTTATGGCGCTATAAAATCGTGCCTGCAGTGAGCTTAAGGTTAAACCAGCAACCAGGTATGGACGATTTGGTTGAGATTTTTAAAAGTAACCTTTCGATAGCTAAAAACTTGCCGATATTGTTAACTCGCGAAGGGGCGCATCATGAGTTTTTAAGTGCCATTCGACCTTTGAAGGAGGAAGCTGGTGCGCTTAAAGGGCAGGAACACATGCAAAAAGAACTAGAACTGAAAGGACATAAGCTGCATAGCGCACTTCTTCATCTGCAACAAGAAGAAGAGGATACACTGGCTAAAATCGCTGTCCGAATTGTAGAGGAAAAAAAGGCGGAGGATGAGCTTCGCTACGAAAAAGATAACGTTATCTATGCCAAGCAGCATCGTGAAATGGAGCAGATTAACACAGACATTGAAAAAGGTAAATTGCTCTTTGCAGAAATTAATCAGGATTGTGAGGCTTCAAGAAGCGAAGAAAAAATAGCCAAACTATCGGTGCTAGCACGAAAATGGCAGGATGAAATGTCAGCTATAAATCAGTTGGATCAGCAAATTGATGCGCTGCGTGTTCTCGCTGCGCAAAAAGGGGATGGTGCAGCGCAGTTACACCAAGCGGAAGAAGCCGCAAAAACTGCCTGGAAAGTGCTCCGCGATCACATATCCGAAGAGATGGGACGTTACGAGACATTAAGCTCGAAACTTCGAGAACGTCAACTTGAGCACGATGATAAAGAGCGGACGGCTGTACGCGAAATCGAACAAAACAAGGCTGAGATCGCAGAACTCAGAAGGCAAAATGAGGCGTATGAGCGTCGCTACGAAGCCTACCTAACAAAAGAAGCTTCAAAACTGCTAAATGATGCGACACGCAAGCGAAGCGATGCCTGGGAGAAAAAAGAAGAAGCACGTGATAATGTCGAAGAAGCAGCGCTTCAGGTGTCGAGTGTGAATGCGCGGCTTTCCGAGTCCCTCGCGCGTCAGCAGGCTGCTAGCGAGAAAGTACGTGAGCTTGAAAAGAACATTTCAACGCGCGAAGCAGATGAAGAGCGGGTAAAACGGGACCTTTCACGTATCCTCCAAGAAGACTTGTTGGCATTAAATGGGGTCGATGCCACGCGCCATGTTACCAAATTGGAAGTGATGATGCGCGATCAGACCTTAACTTTGGAGGCGGCACAAGAATCGTTCTGGCAAAAGCAACTTGATCTTTCTCTCTCCGACGCTGAGCACTGGGTTGCAAACGCGGATCTCAAGCGGCTGTATGAAGAATTGTCCGCTCGTGTCGATGTCTTTTACGGTACCGCCTTCTTACGTACGTTCTCGGATGATGAGCAGCATGAAATGCTGGTCAAACACCCGCTCTTACCATTTGGACTCGTCATATCACAAAAAGACCTTAACTCGTCTGGCCTCCGCATTGAAGAGTTGGGCGGTGCTCTGCAGTCGCCAGTCCCTGTGTTTTTGCGAGAGGCAATGGATAAGTCTGATACAGGCGCATACGTTGTGGCAAGCGGCCATGCGGATACACTAGCGCTCTCACCTGAAGATTTTCGGCGGTGGCGAGACACTGCAAAGGAAACGTTCGACGAAGCTGCTCAAGTGGTAAAAGAAGCCGAAACTACCTTGAAACAAACACGTGAGATTCATACGGCTCTACTGATGCTTTGCACAGGCGATTTTGTCGAAGAGTTGTACGATAAAGCTGACGAAGCCGAAATTGCACTTTCGAAATTAGAACGGGAACACGCAAATCTTCTTTCTGAGAAAGACCGCACAGAAGAAGCCCAACGCCTGTCCAAAAGTCGTGAAAAAGAGGCAGAGACGTTCTTTTTGGCGCAAGAAAGAGCCTTAAATGAGGTGCGTGCTTTTTATGAGGAGTACCAATTGCACAAGGCGCGTGAGGAGCGTCTTAATTGGTTGGAAGCTGCAAAAGAACCCCTCGAGGCGCGAGTTGCGGTGCTTTATCAAGAAGGAAGAGATATGTCGAGCCGACGCGAGCAGTGGGATGATGCGTATCGAACGTGGATGTCTCAAAACAAAGAACATCTCAAATCGATCGCCGAAGTGGTTAAAGACGTCAGGCTTCCAACCGCACAGATCAGTTCTGGCGAAGAAGTAAGCACGGTGCCGCAGTTTTTATTTGATGCATATGAGGATTGCCTTACCCTAGTCGCACAAGCATCGTCTCTTCAAAAAGAAGAAGCTGCAAGAGAGCGTGATTTAGCGACTCTGAAAGCGACAAGGGACGGACATGTGCGGATGCAGAATGAATATGATGGACAGCTAACAAAGCTCGATCAAAACTGGCGGGATATACCACTTTATCAAGAGCCGCTCAACCTTTTAGAAGAGATGGCTACTACTAAACATTTAAAGAGACGTCAGTCGGAGCAAGCGCTCGAAGGACAGAAAGAAAAAATGGTATCGCTTCGTGCATCCTTGACAACAAAAATGGATGAAGTTAATCGTCTTGCCGAACAGATCAAAGATGCATTTCCGACTCGCGAGGCTGATCCATGGCCACAAGTGGATTTGACGGCCAAAGTCAAAGAAGTGAGAGCACGTTTACACGATTGCCGCGAAACAATTCATGAGCTCGAAGCAGAGAAAGAAAATGCTGAAGAACAACTGTACAAATATAAAAATAATGCATCTGTACTTACAGGCGTGTTGGGGTTAGACCTGCCGCTAGGCGCCTTTTCGGTAGAGATGTTATCTCTCACAAGGGAAAACCCTGAGCGTGAAACCCGCGCCTGGCGCCAGAGGAGATTTGCGCAAGAGGAAGAGCAAAAAACTCTGCGGACGCAATTCGGACGTAAAGTTCGACTATTGCGCGACAAGGTGGAGGAGAGAGATTGGGACGCATCGTACAAACGGGACGTTCTAGCCTCGTTGACTGCATTGGAGCAGCGTCCGAGCGCGATGATCGAAGAGACGCTGAGTGGAATGATTCGCTTTTCAGAAAGCTCTTTAGAACAACTTAAAGAGGATAAGGCACAGGCCGAAAAGGCTCAGGCACAATGGGCGAACCGCGCTGCGATGAAAGTCGTCTCTATTTCGGATAATATCCGTCATATGATAAGCAAAATGGGGATCAAAAACGATCATGGTCTATTTCCGCTGGTGAAAATGGAGCGGGATATCTTGCCGCGGCGGGCCGAAGATGTTGAGCCACAGCTCAAAGATCATTTTGCAACAAGCATCGCACATATCGTGAAGCAGTTTGATCAGCTCGATGAGAACAATAAGAGATTGCAGGATCTTATTAAAGAGCGCGCGGCAGATGCAGAGATATTGTTTGCGGCTTTAGGGCGCTCCTACCCGACGCTTCTCGTATACAATATGACAACCGACAATGCGCTTACTTATGGCACACCAAAGCGTGAGTATTATAGTAGTTGGAAAACCATTAACCAAGGTTCGGAAACAAAAGCAGATGGTAGCGGCGGACAAAAACTGGCGGCACGCACGATTGTAATGATGATGCTTCTTTCGATGAAAGCCCAGACCGACCAACACTGGACGACTCTCATTTGCGACAATCCGCTTGGACAAGCGGTATCGGCACATGTTTTGGACCCAATTTTTGAGGTAGCAAAAAAGCTCAAATTCCAGCTTATTTTTGTCTCACCTCCTGAGCTCATCAAGACCGAAGTTAGCAAACGGTTTCCGATGTTTTACAAACTCGATTTTGTGTCAGAGCGCGGCCATGAAAAAGTAACGCAAACCGTGCAGTACAGCTTTCGCCAATATCATTTAAATTAATAAGAGTAATGTTTTTCGTTGCCAGCCATCGCATGGTAACTATAATTAGCATAGGGATCTGCTACTTAGATTCTTATGCTAATTTTACAATTTATTATATCGCTAGCAGGTAATACACTTAAAGTTTGTAGCTATATAGATTGAACTGAAAAACTTTATACCTGAAGAAGCAAGCGATCAATAATGACTTGAGGTGTTGCGTTGATATGCTTCATGAACTTGGCCACATAGGAGCGAATAACGTTAAACTTTTGGAAAAACACGTTGTTCACGACATCATGTGTCAACCGCTTCCATAAACCTTCTATAGGATTCAGTTCCGGACTATACTTTGGCAGAAAATTGAAATCTCGGATGTTTCTTAAGAAAGGGTTGAATCATTTTCGCGTGATGGATGCGGGCATTATCTAACACCATGACAATTTGACCTGAGAAGGTCTCCAAGATATCTACCAAAAACCGTTGAAAGGCTCCTGTATCCAACTCCTCTTCCTCTTGATGGACGACATGTCCAGTTGCATAATCAATGGCAGCGAAGAGTTTAGCTCCTTTATGCTGTCCGTAAGTTGAAATTTTGCGTTGTTGTCCCTTCGGAAACCAATTGTATTGCAGGGCCATATACGCTCGTATAGACGACTCATCCTCAAACAGCAAATGATCGATGTTACCTTGGCTTAATTGCTCTTTAAGCGCAGGGAGTGTCGATTCACGGAAATGCTCTTGCTCTTTTTCGTTTGCGCGCGACAAGGTGTAGGTGGCTTTTGTATAGCTGAAACCTAGCCGCGTCAATACCTTAGACACCCCTTTAAGCGTAATGACAACGCATGGATGGGAAGCTTTTTTGCTACGCTAAAGAAAGAGAAGCTGTACAAAATTAACACAGAGAGTTACCTGATGGCCTATATTAATCGACCATCTTCGGATACATCATGGTCTACTACAACAGACGGCGAATTCACACCTCTAATCCAGGGGCTTGCCCCCAGCTACTTATCGCGAAAGAACGCTGACACAGGCAGCCTAGTAACGGGATTTCTGTATGAGGGTGTTTTCAAAACTGCTCTTTTTTTGACAACTCAATTGTCGCGGAGTAGCTCCCTCATTATGAGAAATGAAGTGTTAGATATTCATAACAAGCGGCTAACCTAAACAGGTAGCCGCATTTTTATTTTCCCCGAACGGGGTTTTTGTCGATTCGTGCTTTCGGAGCAGGAGTTAAGTCCCTCTCTGGTGAATATTTACATGTGCCAATGCATGTGAATTCAACGTATGGAGTGATCGGTATGACATCCAAGATTAATTGTCCGCTTTGCGATAACGAAGCAGTACAAATGAGAGACAGGTCAGAGGTTTATCTAATAAATTGCCCAAGTTGTGGTGACTTCCAGATTACTCGCGAGTGCTTGGAGGATTTGCCCGTCGAGCGTAAACTTTTGCCCCAGTTGATGAAGGTATCGGCATTCACCCGATGCCGAACGATCAACAAAGAGCCGGTAGCAACACTATTCATTGGTAATCCTAACGGCTATACAGAGGGGTATACGATTCAGCAACTCGTTGATCAGTTCCCTTCCGTACCGGAACGAAAATTGAAAGCACTGCAGAATCTTCAGGGTCTTTCGAAATATTGGGGCGATACGGTGGCGATTGATCGCAAGGACTACTCCGTATTCTTTCCTGAGGTAAACGAAGAGCAGCCGAGCCTGATGATGATGAGGACGTTGGTCGAAGAAGGCTTGGTTACAGGTGAGGTAAAGTTCCCGACTCAGCTTACGGTAACGGAAAAGGGCTACTCGCGCTTGAGGGATCAAGCAGCCCCAGCAGCTCCCGAAGCTCCAACGTCAGCACCTCAAGCTCCTCTGATCGAAGAACCGACTCCAGTCGCCGCTCAACCAAGTAAGTTGGATGGTTTGCATCCGAGAGTATTGGGGGTCGCCCAAAAGCTTTTCCAAGATGGGCATTATCGTTCAGCTGTTCTCGATACGTATGTAGCGTTGGATAATGATGTTCGGCGCAAAAGCAGGCTACAACATGATGGTACAGAGCTAATGCAAAAAGCTTTTACCATCAATAATAAGAAGGGAACTAATGAGAAGGCAACTATTCTTAAGGTAGCTGGTGGTGATGACTCGCAGCTAGGAGCGATGTGGTTATTCTCTGGCGCTGTGATGGGGGTTCGGAACATCTTAGCACATGACCATTCGATACACCCGTCGGAACAGGAAGCGCTAGAGCAGCTATACTTTGCATCGATGTTGTTCAGGAGACTCGATCAGGCAGTGAATGTTGATGCAGAGGAACTAATGGGACAAATATCTCAGCTTAGGTTCGCGCTAACAGGTAATGCTTCCTCGGCAGACAGTGCGAAACTTAAGGCGTTCCTTGCTCCTTCGAGAGAGTTTGCTGATGCCAAATTGCATCGGCTATGTTTCCGTAAGATCCTTGAAATAATTAAAAGCGGATACTTCAATGACCAAAATGCAGGTATCAATCTGTTGTTAGAATGGAAAGCGCCGATCTTCGACCACATCACTTATGAAGACCATGTCGAGTTGATTTGTGCCATTTATAAGGCAGCAGGTTATGGGTTTGCGTCCCGAGATGCTGAGACATTAATACGGGAACGCTTTATGCCACTCAAAGCGAGCCTTAAGCTGTTTCAGGAGCGTCTGCTATCTAGCAATGAGGTGTTTCATGAGCTATTGGAGAAGATCTGGTGGAACGATGCCTTCTTCAGGTTAATCGCTCACAGCGGTGATTTTGAGTTTATGTTTGCTTTCCTCAACAAGGTTGTCTCTAAGGAGATTGTGTTGAGAAGAAATGATCTAGATACTCTGATTCGTGAGTTGAATAGCGCAGGACGAGAAGGTCTTGAAGAGCTGACCGATAAAATCGACATCATGAATGAGGAGCTTAATAAATAACACAAAACCGCCAGTTCTGAGCTTGATCGATTCGAGGAGCTCTGGGTTGCGAAGTACCCTCTCATCGTCCGTTCCTGGCGCAATAACTGGGACGAGCTGGCGATCTTCTTTAAATACCCGCCTGAGATTCGAAGGCTGATCTACACAACCAACATCATTGAGAGCTACCACCGCCAACTCCGCAAGGTCACAAAGGGTAAAAGTATCTTTCCTTCGGATGAAGCGCTGCTCAAAATGCTCTACCTCTCAACCATGGATGTCGTCCGAAAATGGACGGGTCGAGTCCAGAACTGGGGACAAATGCTGCTTCAACTCTCCGTTTTCTTCCCGGAACGGGTTGGTAAGCATCTACGCTAAAAGGAAAATCCCCCCTCGGGGGATTCCTTATAAATGAGTTTACACAGAATTATTGACAGACCCCACCAAGTTAGCATTATTCACTATATTTCTTCTTCCATTGCACTAGCCATTCACTATAGCTTAGTCCAGTCAGCTCCTCTTGAGTCTTACCATCAATGGAATAAACGCCTCCCATTAACAAAGCACTATCCTTTCTTACCGGATATGAGTATCCGCCTATCACTTCCTCATCAGACAGCGAGACGTCGATATGAATCTCGTACTCTGAGCTGTGATCCGCGGAGGCATACATATGCTCTAATGGATGTCCCGACACCACAAAGCTATAAGAAGCAATGGATTTCCCGATATACTGCTCCGGCTCTGCCTCTTGTACAGACCAAATATTCATATAGGGAGGCTGAATAAGCTTCTCCTTGCTCAGCAGATAGTCTTCTGACTCACCTAACGGGGAAATGATGCTATAACCCCTGGATTCTATGAAATCAGCAGCCTTGCGCTCATCGCCACTTAATGAAAGCACAGATTTATTTGAACAACTAGATAAGATAAGGGACATGAGAAATAACGAAAGCAACAATATGGCTAACATGCTTGCCTTTAATTGTTTAGTATGCGCATTCATCATATTTGAACATTTTCTTTTCTATGTTTAAGCTTTAAAATGATAAATGAAATAGCAAATCCTATTGCTATAGCTAAAGAAACTACAGACAAAAGTACATTAGGTTTTGCTTCTGAGGTTGGGGTTTCCCCGTAGCCTAATGTATCGCTAATATACAGAATCTTCATAGCCCATCCCTCTCATCATTAGTTACCTGCTGGAATTAGAATAAAAACCAACTTATGTAAGTATAATAATAAATTTTTGTATCCGTTTTAATGCAATAATTACAGAATTGACCTTGTTTTCTAAACCAAATTACCGTTCCGCATCATACGCCAGGATAAGAATTGAACTCCTCAGTAATCGCTAGAAGAGAGTATGGAATGCTAGGGGCAATTCGTCCGCGCGGACGCAATGAAGTGAAAAGGCTTCGAAGGAATACTCCTAATGGAGGAGCACGGCGTCTGAATCTACCGCTAAAAGTCTTCACCCGAGTAAGTTTCGTCAGCCATTCGATCAAAGATTCGGACATCCAAAAATGATAGACGAGCTTATGCGAGTCGTATCCCCTAGGCTCCATACTTGAAAAAGCCATTAAACACAAGGGATTCCGAGTGTTTAATGGCTTTTTTCTTTGCGTAGTTAAATAGATATCCAGCGTTATGCGAGTAGAACTATGATCTAAAGTTATCGAATTGTATAATCCCAAGCTATATTACTTAAGAACAATAATACCCTGTTCAGCAGCACTAGATCCCGTATGAACATTTAGCAAAAGTTCCGGTGAATTTACTTCATCAGCAGGAATATCAAATACAATTTTTCCTTTTAGCTCTGCACCAGGGATAATTTTATGTGAGAACATCGAGTGGTAGACAGTATTAATATACTTATCAGCATCACCGTCAATATCATACTCCACATCATCGATTCTTAACTTGAAGAATGAGGAGTCGATAGTAATAGCTTTTTTATCCTCATTTTTAATACTTAGCTCAAGGATAAGGAAGCTGTCCTTAGCTTCTTTCGTCATGCAATAGCCTGTAGAAGGGCTTTCGAGGATGGCATAGAAAGCAGACAATCTCATTTTTTTGAAGGGACTTATCTGAGGAAAGTAGCGGTGAATACGCGAGGGTACTCAGAAGGGCGGAGCCCGTCAGCGACACAAAGATAAGATACGTTCACGCAAGGAGAGTGTATCGAAAGATAATCGAGTGCTATGTTATCGTGGTCGATGAAGCGCACATAAGTAAATATACCTTTATACCTCTATTCAATCATATCCAGAACTCAGGGTAGTTAAATATTCAGTTGTGGGAGAGAGCATTACTAGCAGCGATGAGGTTAAGGATTCGATCCCTCTAGGCTCCATAAATACAAAAAGTCGACCTTTAGGTCGACTTTTCGTATTTACGGTCCTTTAATGGAGAGAACCCGAAGGGTCTGTCCCTTGCAGACAGAGTGGATGGACGTCTTCCCAGGAATCTACGATTCCAGCGTGAACGATGCCAGACTTGCGCTGCCAATCCCTGTATACTGAAAATATAAGGCATGAACACCATCCGGAATGGCGATATCTGCTGCATACGTCGTCCATATGTTTGTGAAGTCGACCGGAATCGATCCGAGCGGCGGACCGTTCCAAACTGTCTTGACCTCAAAGCTTCCGTGGGCATAGCCGCGAACCTTAATCTCGACACGTTTTACCCCATTGCATTGGAAGTACTTGAACCCCGCAACAGCGGAATCCTGCATATTGGCGATGTAACCAATCTCCTCATCGCCGTCCTTACCGTCTTGTGTAATCTTCGGGAATCGACCGTCCATCCAAGCGCCGAACGAACCAGTATACCGTTCATCGGTGTTTGTGAACAGATGGCAGGCCAAGTATGCCGGATATTCACCTTGGCCGATAAGTGGACCACCGTTCGGACCACTTGTGGTGATTTCCACTTGCGGTATAGTACCGTCCTCCAAGAAGGCAATCGGTTCGATGCAGCCCTGACGGCTATAACTCGTCCCGTTTGTGTGCCGGTGATAGAATATGTACCATTGACCATTTGCCTCGACTATACCGCCATGGTTGTTGCCTCCATAATACATAGGCTTATCTGCCGGCTTGTAGGTGTCGATATGCAAGTCGTTGTTACTGACGATAACGCCATGGTATTTGAAGTCTTTCGTTGGATGTTGACTGGTCGCATAGCATAACTCGTGCATGGCGATCGAAGAATAGATGAGATAGTAAGTATCGCCTCGTTTTCGGATGGAAGGTGCTTCAAAGAATTCGTAGCCTTCGAAGCCGGTTCCTATGCTGTAGGGCTCGCTTGGTATAATGAAGACCGGTTCTTCCATAATTGTAAGCATATCCGGTCCGATCACGGTGGCCATCGCGCCCTTGCGCGACAGATCGCCTATGGCGCAGAACCCGGTATACAGGTAAGTGCGGTTTCCTTCCGTTAAGACACCTGGGTCGAACTGTGGCTGGTCGCCCTCGCGCTCTCCCAAGCGCGTCCCATCTGAATACTGCACATATCCGTAGAACTCGTACTTGCCGGCAGGCGTATCGCAGACCGCGACCGAGACGACGGGCACTTTGTCCAGTACATAGTATAAATAATAACGCCCATCCGGACCGAGGGTGACGTCAGGTGCATAAAGACACATGCGCCCGTCCGAATTCAGCGGATCATCCGTCTTCTCGTATATGACACCTTCATACCGCCAGTCCGCCAGATTATCAGCGGGTGCCGACCAACAAACATAATCGTTCATACAAAAGACATGCCCATTATAACGGTCATGCGAGCCGTATACATAGACTCTGTCCTGAAAAACATGAGGTTCGCCATCAGGAATATACTCCCATGATGGTAAGTAAGGGTTTACGCCTTGTTTCCTCATAATATGATCATCTACTCCTATCGACGCCGTTTAGCTGGCGTTTATGATTTAAGGTTATTATGGGCATATCGGTGCATCAATTTTAGATGGTTTTCTCAAAAGCTCATGTGCATGCTTCTGCCTATCTATAATATGAATATCTTGATCGAATCACATCGACATCCGGTACGTCCGCCCACGAACCAGATTGGTGAGAGAGTCCTGTTCGTATTCTGCGTTCCTTGTCCTAGCCTTTCACACCGCCAACGATCATACCTTTGACGAAATATTTCTGCAGAAACGGATAGACCATAATAATCGGCACACTGGCAACGATAGTCATCGTTGCGCGAACTGATGTTGGCGTAACCGCCGTTACATTTCCTTGCGCGTTGGCATAGGCGTCAGCCGCCGAGCCGCCTGAACTGGTCGTCGTGTTTGATGTGGACAGCACCTTCATCAGCTCATACTGCAATGTACTTAAGTCATGCCGTGAAGAGTTGTACAAGAATACGTCAAACCAGGAGTTCCACTGGGATACCGCTACGAATAGAGATACCGTGGCAAGAGCAGGTACGGTAAGCGGAAGCACAATACGCACAAATGTGCTAAAGTCTCCGGCGCCATCGATTTTAGCTGATTCCATAATGCCGTCTGGCAAGCCTTCTATAAAAGAGCGAATGACAATCATATTGAACACTCCGATAATGCCCGGAATAATGTATACCCAGAAGCTGTTCAGCATGCCAAGCTCTTTAGTGAGCAGGTAGGTCGGAATCAAGCCGCCGCTGAAATACATCGTAAAAATGAAAGTAATGGATACAAATTTCTTCAATGCATATTCAGGGCGGCTGATTGTATAGGCCAGCATCGCTGTACAAAACACGGAGACGATCGTCCCGATGATAGTCCGTGCTGCGGAAATGAAGGTCGCATAAAACACATTGGATTCGTTAAACACATACTCAAAGTTTCTCAGAGTCCATTCACGCGGCCAAATATAAATGCTGCCACGAATCGAATCATTCGCATCGTTAAACGATAAGGCAAACATATTTAAGAAGGGATACAGGGTGATAATGACCAGAATAATCATGAAAATGTAATTACACAAATCGAATATTCTATCGCCTATCGAAGAATTTCGAGCTGATTTGGCTTTTTCCATAGCCTTCGCCTCCTTTCATCTAGTACAATCTGCTTTCGCCCATCCGCTTGGCAAGGTTGTTGGCAGCGATCAGGAAGATGAAGCTGACCACGGTCTTAAACATACCGGCTGCGGTTGCCAAGCCAAAGTTATTCATTTGCATCCCGTATTTCAAGACGAATATATCAAGATTTTCCGAAAATTCAACATTCATACCGTTGCCAAGTAAGTACTGCGCCTCGAATCCTGACTCCAGAATATTGCCCAGATTCATAATCAGCAAGATGACAATGACTGACTTCATGCCTGGAAGTGTAATATGCCACATCCGTCGAAGGCGCGATGCGCCATCTATCTCGGCAGCTTCGTACTGGGTGGGGTCAATCGTGGTAATGGCAGCCAAATATATAATCGTGTTCCAGCCGACGTTCTTCCAGACTTCTGTTACTCCAAGAATCCCCCAGAAATACTCTCCGATTCCCAGCCACAAAATAGGCTGATCAATGATATGCATGCGGAGCAGCAATACATTGACGATACCTTCCGGAGCCAGTGCTGTTTGAACGATATTAGCGGCAACTACCCATGAAATGAAATGCGGCAAGTAACTGATCGTCTGTACCGTTCGCTTGATATAAACTTTGCGTATTTCGTTCAGCAATAATGCTAATATAATAGCTGTCATAAAACCCAGCACAAGATTAATGGAGCTCATGACGAGCGTATTGCGCAAGACCAAGTAAAACTGTTGTTCCTGAAACAAAAGCTTGAAATTATCTAAACCGATCCAGGTTTGGTCAAAAAGATCTTTTGCCAATTTGTATTTTTGAAAGGCGATTGTCCATCCCCAGAGGGGAAGATATTTAAATATAATGACCCATATGAGAAAAGGTAACGACATTAGCATCAGCATTTTCTGTCTAGATAATGTTTTGAATAAGGCTTTCAGGCGCGAATCGCCAGAGGTCGATCCTACCATATGTCCTGCATGTTTCACTCGATCCGTCTCCTTCCAGCTCAAACTAGTCTCTCTCCAGCAGGTTTAGGAGGGAAAAGTGAAGGTATTCACTTTTCCCTAGATATTGTCTTTATTCAGCGGCAGCTAATTACCACTTTCCTGCAACCCGTTCCTTGATTCTCTTGGTCATAAATGCTTCAAAGCCCGCAGCATCTAACTTATTGAAAGCTGCAATATATTCATTCCAGACCGACTCGAATTGGGCTTCGGAAGCAAACACAATCTTTGGATAGTATTTCTGCTGGAGATCTCCGGACTTCTGATTAAAGATATTTTCAGGTGAACCCTGTTCCTTCTCGATACTCCAAGCAGGGTACCATGGGCGTTCCACCGGCTCATCATAGAAACCGGAGAAGGTTTCCAGACCATAAGCTTTAAGCAAAGCTAGATCGCCTTCCGTATAATTGACAGCCGCTACTTCCGGCTGGCTGGTAGGGAAATGAGCGTTACCGTCCTCGTATATCGAGTTGTTGCCGTATCGTGGCCACTCATAATCGAAATATGCCCAGCCGTATTTACGTCTGAATTCGTTATCATTTTTATTGGCCAATTGTTCTTCGCTCATGACGAAACGGCCGTCTTCATTCACAGAATAGGTGACACCTTCCTCGCCCCATTGGGTGAGCTTCTGGTTCTCTTCGGTCAGCATATTATCCCAATATTTAATAATACGTACCGGATCCTTTGCGCTTACGGTAATTCCGAGTCCACGGTTGTTGACGAAGGAAGGAGGTTCTATATAGGCATCTGTGGTGTTTTCGTCAAAAACAATGGGAAGGGCCACATAACGCAGATCGTCATTGCCAGCCGCTTTCAAGTTGTTGGTGGCATCGCCGATCTGCCAGGAATAGTTGACAAATCCGAGCACGCGGCCGGAAGTCAGCTTGGCCAAGTATTGGTCTTTGTTAGCGGTAAAAGTCTCTGGATCAATCAAGCCTTTTGCATTCATCTCATTTAATTTCTTTAGCCATTGCTTCTCGTAATCAGTTCCCATATACAGCTTGGCTTCATGAGTCTTCAGGTCAACCAGAACGTTGCCTTCGTTCGGATACCCAGCTAAATGCATTGGCGCATTGGTTATTGTGTAAAACTCACCAGGTGTGCCGGCGAATGTAACGAAACCAATAGAATCTTTTCCATCTATGGAAGGATATTTGGCCTTATATTTCTCGATCAATTCAAAATATTGATCCAGTGTTTTTACTTCCGGATAGCCAAATTCTTTCAGCACGCTGCGTTGCATCCAAAATGTACTGGACGCATCCGGTTCCATCAAGT
Organism: Paenibacillus xinjiangensis; assembly: GCF_059686975.1. Classification (NCBI taxonomy): domain Bacteria; kingdom Bacillati; phylum Bacillota; class Bacilli; order Caryophanales; family Paenibacillaceae; genus Paenibacillus; species Paenibacillus xinjiangensis. The sequence goes on from NZ_JCAALS010000001.1 coordinate 243,165, forward strand.
AGCCGCCTACATTGGCAGTGAAAGGCAGGATATAGATGTTTCCATCCTCATTTGTAATTTTGTCCATATAATCACCGTAGACACGCTTGATATTAGGACCATACTTCTCAATTAGATCATTAAGAGGGATGTAAGCGCCTGCATCCAAGAGCTTAGAAAGCTCGCCTACTGGGGAGATGACATCGGGATAATCGCCGCCGGCAATCATAACGCCAGCCTTAGTGCTCGCATCCCCTACAACATATTCCATCTTCCAATCGACACCTGTTTGGTCCTTTAAAATTTTACCGATTGTCGTATCGCTGGCAAGCACATCTTTATTCGTTCCGAAGCCGAAATACTCAAAGGTGACCGGGTCTGTGCTGGTCTCGCCATTCTTTCCTCCTGTCTCGGAGTTGCTGACTACTGCATCATTGTTCGAGCAACCTGCAAGGAGGAGTGTTGCCGCCGTTATTACGGCCAGGCTAGATTGCAGCCATTTTTTCATTTGCATTACTAAATCCCCTTTCGTCTATGGAAGTAATGTAAGCACTTTCAGTATAGAAGAAAGAGTAAATAATTGTTATATAGTAAACCTTAGATCGGTCTTTGAATAGTTAAGAAGTTGTTTTGTGGATTTAATCCTTCTTGTCCTATCGGCAGACGCAGAGTGATTCGTGATCCTTTACCTTGATCACTGGTAATTGTGTAGGTGAACGATTCTCCATAACATATTTTCAGACGAGTAATGACATTTTTCATGCCTATAGAATCGCCCATGGCAGCATCCTCTTGGAAGTAACATTGCAGCTCTCTGATTTTCGCTTGATCCATGCCTACCCCATTATCCGAGATGACGAAGACGATCTGTTCCTGCTCCTGTGCAATCTGAATCGAAATATATCCAATGCCCGGTATATTCTCGATGCCATGAATACTCGCATTTTCCACGAATGGCAAAAATGTCATCTTCGGAATTTCAATATCCATAAGGGATTGATCGACCTCGATATGATACTCCAGCTTGCTGTCGAATCGATACTTCTGAATTTCCAGGAAGCTTTCGATCAACTCCAGTTCCTCGCGAATCGTAACGAAGCTTCGCTTCCAAAGAATAGATTTGCGAAAGATTTTTGCCATATTCTGAATGGTCTTGGCCGTCTGTAATTCGCCCTTCATTAGACTTCGCATCCGGATTGTTTCTAGTGCATTAAATAAAAAATGAGGATTGATCTGACTATGGAGCGCGTGTAGCTGGGCTTGCCGTTGTTGCAACTCCAGCTCTTTCTTCTGTATCTCAGCTACATACACATCATTGATCAAGTTTTCAATCCGCTCGCTCATCCGGTTGAACTCCATTGCAAGTTCTCCTACTTCATCCCGTTCCCGATTATAGGGAATTCGTTCAAAGTTTTTACCCTTTACTGATTTCATGTGCTTCAGGATATCTTGGATGCGCGTATGGATCGAGCGGGAGAAAATTAAGATTACGATTGTAGGCACAAGGAAATTAAGTACTGCAAACCAAAGGATAAATTGCCCTGATTTCCTGACATCATACAAGATTTTCTCTTCGTCCAGAACTCCGTATACGGTCCAGCCTTCGAGATGTCGATTAGTCTGATATTGCTTGCCTATGACTATTGCCTTATTCGGACTAGGTATCTCATCGAGGCTCAATATCCGCTCTGCAGTGATTAGCCCGCTTGGCTGACCGCTCGCTAAACGGCCATACCGCGCCTGATTAGACGGATCTAAAAAGTAAATATCTCCTTCAAAACTGGATAAATCGAGCATTTGCGTAATGTAGTTGTTATTTAAATCGATTTTTACTATATTTTCATAGGCTTCGAATCGGCGATCAGACAGCTTTTGTATAACGCTGATGCTGTCGTGCGTTACATACAGATGCGGATAAGTATTATTATAATTTTTGATTTGGTTATACCAATCAGTGTTCCGTATTTCATCCTCGAGTCTGATAATATGAGCCGAGGCTAGAATCGTCGGATTGTCACTCATTATCGTGACAGAGCTTATGGATTTGTACTCCTTGTCAGCGCTATTAAACAGACTCGATATAGCACTCAGGGATTCCACATAGAGATCGTATGATTTATACTCCATATTCAGATGATTATTGAGCTGACTGTCAATTGAATATAAATAAGAAATGCCAGCAGCATCGTCAATAAGTGCTCCTAATTCGGCCTGCAATAAGGTAATCGCTTGGTCAGCATCCGTCGTCTTCTGTTTTTTTATGTTAATGGTTGTCACATGATAGAACATCACGTTTGTGAGCACAATCGGTATGAACACACATACGACATAGATGACGATCAGCTTGCTTCGGAGCTTCAAATGATGCAATCGAAAGTTGAGCACACGGGATCCTCCTTATTTTTGATCGATCATTTTATTGCGATAATCCGTTGGCGTCATGTTCTCCAGTTTCTCAAATTGGGTGGCAAAGTAATCTGCGTTATGAAAACCTACCATCTCTGCAATCTCGTACATACGTTTTTTCGTTTGCCGCAGCAATCGCTTCGCCTCCTCGATGCGAAGGGACAGAACATATTCATTGAAATATACACCGTATTTTTTGCGAAACAGCTGTCCAAGATAAACCGGGTTCATTTGGAATTCGATAGCAATGCCCTTCAGATAAATATTTTCTCTGTAGTGACCATCAATAAATTTTTTTACTTTTTCGATATTACCTTCGCCTTTTTCTCCTCGTTTTTCCGCGATATATTTGGCAGCTTCCTCAATAAAATTCAAGAAAACATATCTTAGCTGACTCAGATTACGGTATTGTGTCTGCCAATTAAGCAGCTCGTCCAACCACCGAAGATCTTTCTCGTCTCCGTCCAGCTGCCTAATAATATTGATGATGGCAATCATACTGCGCCTTATGGTATTAGTAACTGCACCGGGAGCGAAATGCCGCTCCTGGAAGGCAATGAAAATCGCATCAATAGCGCTCCTATAACCTTCCCTTTGATTGGCTTCAACCTCATAAATCAGCTTACCATGCAGTTCTTCATCAACATCAAAATAATATAATGGCAGCTTTAGCAGTTCCGATGCTATAAATAAGCCATTACTGCCTGCGGAAAAACGATAGTTCAGGCTTTCGTCGGCACTGGTGCGGGAATGAACGATTTGTTTCAAATGTTTGACATCATGGCCTATAAACAAAGCTATCGTAGTTGCTAGATCCCTCTCCAGAATATCAAGCAGCTTGGCGTAGTTCGTTCGGTCAGCTTCGATCTGCTCGTCGAGCCACAATGGGGGCACGATAAAGCCATATTGGTTGTATGTGCGTACATGGATGAGTAAAGACTTTCCCTCGTGATGGAAATATCGCTGGAGTGACGTTTGCAGTGCGAGCAAATAGTCGATTTCTCCATGAGGCCGCTTATCCTGTATTTCTGCAATGACATATGTATAGGTAGAGGAGAGGGGAAGCTCCAGCGTATGGGCAATTTGCGCCATTACCTGCTCATCTGGTTCAGCCTGCAGCAAGCATTCGATAACGATTTCGACAAGCGGCTTTTCTTTTGTCATCGATAAAAGCTGTTTTTGATTCAACGTAATAGCTATGTTTTTTAAGGCAGCTGTAAGCTCGTGTTCATCAACGGGCTTTAGGATATAATCTGACACATTGTAACGGAAGGCTTGCTGAGCATAAGAGAAATCAGGGTACCCGCTTAAGATGATAAACAGTGGTTGAAGTTCACTCTCTGTATTCACCTTTCTGATTAGCTCCAAACCATCAAGTACGGGCATGCGTATATCTACAATGACTAAATCAGGGCTCAGTTGATTGATAAGGTTTAACGCTTGCTCCCCGTTCTCCGCTTCGCCGCAAATTTCAAATTGCAGCGACGACCAATCCATCAGACCAATCAAACCCTTGCGTACAAAAAGCTCGTCATCCACAATGAGCACCTTATACATAATTCATCCTCCTCATAATCACATTACCAGATCTGTCCTAAGTCTTAAGCATACGTGCACAAACCTTTCTTGTCAGTAACCAACAGCGTTTTAGTAAATGAAAGTATCGAATCGTGTTTTAATAGGCACGCTGTAGACGGCAAATGGAAAGTTAAAGCATCCGTGCGGTACTTTTTCTAGGAGACGGTATTCAAGCAGGGTCATTCACCTCCATATCAATATCGAGTCAATCAGCCCAAGAAGGGGGCGAAACAGAGCTGCCCGCTGGTATCTTCGTAACGATGTTGAGCGTACCTTATACTCTAAATTTGCTAATAAAATCTTTTTAATCAAAGTCTCCATGCATGAACCTAGCCTCCTTTGTATTGTTTCCACCTGTTCGATACCCGTATAATAAGAGCATCCAGAGGATAGAGTGTTTAACTCTAACAATCCGACAAAGCGTGGTGTGATTATTGTTTAAGCTATTGCTGATCGAAGATGATAAAACACTATTTACTGAAATAAAAGAAAGATTATCGCAATGGTCGTATGTGGTTTATGGCATAGATGATTTTAATAGGGTTATACAAGAATTTACGGATATTAAGCCCGATCTGGTCATCATTGATATTCAATTACCCAGGTTTGACGGATTTCATTGGTGCCGCATGATACGCAAGCTCTCGAATGTTCCTATCCTTTTCTTATCTTCGCGTGATCATCCTTCCGACATGGTGATGTCGATGCAGCTCGGAGGAGATGATTTCATCCAGAAGCCCTTTCACTTCGATGTTCTTATTGCGAAAATACAGGCCGTTCTTCGCCGCATCTACCATTACAGCACGGAACAAGCCGAGCATAAACAATGGTGCGGCGCGACTGTGGATTTCCCCAGAAATACGGTGACGAATCCGATCGGAACGATTAGTCTGACCAAAAATGAAATGTTTATATTACAGTTGCTTGTGGAGCGGAAAAATATAATTGTGAGCAGAGAAGATATTATTAATCGTCTATGGGATGACAAACGGTTTGTGAGCGACAATACGTTAACCGTTAATCTGAATCGACTGCGAAAAAGGCTGGATGAACTGGAACTGGGACGTTTCATTGAAACAAAAGTGGGACAAGGGTATATCGCTGTGGAAGAGGCAGATTTATGATTGTGAATTTTATTAGGGAAAGACTTAGCTGGATTATGTTATTTGTTAGTGTCCATCTTCTTATGCTTTTTGTTGCAGCGATGGATGTGGCTTGGCCCTTCACTTCCGTTCTTTATTTCGCAAGTCTGTCCTTTATTATTTTTATCTTTTTCTTAGTGCTTCGCTTCCAGAAAGAAACGAAGTTTTTCAAAGCCCTTGATGAACGGGAATACGATCTCGATGCAACTAGCAGCAACCTTGCGGACAGTCCATTTGAGAACATTGTCGTTAAGAGCATCGCTAACCAATCCTCTCGATTAAACGAGCTTATAACACAAAATATGTTGACGATCGAGCAGGAAAAAGACGATCTGTTGTCCTGGATTCATGAAGTGAAGACACCGCTCACCGCCATGCATTTAATGATTGACCGATTAAATGATGATGAACCTATGAAAGCACGTCTCAAATATGAATGGTTGCGCATTTATTTACTGCTTGATCAGCAGCTTCATCAGAAGCGTATCCAATTTATTGAGAACGACTTGCACATTGAAGAAACCGATCTCGAAACATTGCTGTTCCATGAGATCAAAACCTTACAATCGTGGTGTATTCATAAAAAAATTGGATTTGATATGGAGTTGGAAATCTCGCATGTGCTTAGCGATGCGAAGTGGCTGGCCTTTATTCTAAGACAGCTACTAACCAATGCTATAAAATATAGCGAGGCATCTAATATCCGCATTAGCAGCTACAAACAAAATGATCAAACGGTGCTAGAAGTGCAGGACTCTGGTCGCGGCATTGATCTAAGGGATATGCCTCGCATATTTGATAAGGGATTCACTTCAACATCCAAACATCAAGATCAGGCTGCTACAGGATTAGGACTTTATTTGTCCAAAAAAGCAGCGAAGCCCTTGCTCTTGCAGATCAATGTTCGTTCCGAATTGGGAGTGGGGACGACTGTAGCAATAACCTTCCCCAAAAGAAATCAATTTGTTCAGCTCTTAAGCATGTGACAATAATGTCACATGCTTTTGTTAATTGTTCGGGCAATCGAAGGATCGCAGAACACTTTACTTATATAATGAGGATACAAAAGGAGCGTGAAGGTATGCTGATCTTGCAAGCGAATAAAATCAATAAAAGCTATGGCAATCGTTCTAACAAACAAGTGATATTAAACAATCTGGACATCAGTATTAACAAAGGAGAGTTCGTCAGCATTATGGGTGCATCGGGTTCTGGTAAGACGACTCTGCTCAATGTTCTCTCCACAATTGATCAAGTGAACACAGGCTCAATCCAAATCGAAGGAAAAGAAATGACGCAGCTAAAGGAAAAGCAGCTTGCCGATTTTCGCAAAAATCATCTAGGGTTTCTATTTCAGGAATATCATTTATTAGATACATTAACGGTGAAAGAAAACATACTTCTGCCATTGTCCATTACGAAAGTGACGAAGAAAGAGGCGGATCTTAAATTTAAAGCGATCGCTACCGAACTCGGCATTTATGAGCTTAAAGATCGATACCCTAACGAAATATCCGGTGGTCAGAAACAGCGGACCTCTGCAGCCCGAGCCTTTATTCACGATCCAAGCATCATTTTCGCGGACGAGCCGACAGGTGCATTAGATTCGAGATCTGCATCAGACCTGCTTAATAAGTTGAATGAATTAAACGAACAACGAAGGGCGACTATCGTAATGGTTACCCATGATCCCGTTGCAGCAAGCTTTTGCGGCAGAGTTATCTTCATTAAGGATGGTCACATGTATGCACAATTAATGAAAGGCGAGGAGTCGAGGCAATCCTTTTTAGCAGATATTATGAAAACACAGGCTGTCATCGGAGGTGTACAGCATGAGCATTAGCCAACTCATTGTTCGAAATTTGAAAAAGAACGTAAAAGCCTACTTTTTATATGTATTCGCTCTTATTTTTAGTGTTGCCCTTTATTTTGCTTTTGTGAATCTGAAGTATGATCCTCTGATGAATAAGGCAGAAGCATCCGTTCAGGTCAAAGCCTCCATTCAAGTAGCGTCAGTTGTTCTTACTGGTATTGTTGCTGTGTTTCTTCTGTATGCCAATTCGATATTTATGAATAGGCGAAGCAAAGAAATTGGGCTTTTTCAGCTAATTGGATTAACGAAAGGCAGAATATTTAACATTTTGAGCGTCGAGAACTTTATCCTATATTTTGGCTCCACATTAATCGGTATTGGTATTGGATTCATTGGATCGAAACTAATTGGAATGATGCTGTTAAACATTATGAAGATCGAAGCCATCGTTACACTGAGGTTTTCTGCTGAGGCCTTACTGCAGTCTCTCTATATTTTTGTTGGGATCTACGTATTCATTCAGTTATCTAATTTTGTTTTCATACAGAAAAACAGTATTTTGGCCTTGTTCCGTGCAACTTCATCAACGGAATTAAAGCTGAAAAAGCTATCGTGGCTCCAGATGCTGCTGGGCTTGATCGGAATCGCATTGATGGTCTCGGGCATGTATATTTCATTGAAATTATTTGATGGTGGTTTGAAAACAGAAGGCGATCTGATACTGGCCATGCTGGCAGCGGCGGTTGTTGCCACCATCGGAACGTATTTATTTTACAAGAGCACAATTAGTTTTGTCATGTATTTGGTTCGAAAGCGAAAGGGCGGATATTTGAATGTGGTCGATGTGTTGTCGCTCTCATCCATTATGTTTCGAATGAAAAAAAACGCAATGCTGTTAACCCTTATTACTACGGCGTCTGCTGTATCTATTGGCTTGTTGTCTCTTAGCTATATCTCCTATTCTTTAGTAGAAAAGAAGAGGGAAGCGGAAACCCGCGACCATTTTTCTATATTGAGCCTAACAGATGCGGAGCGATATAAGAGTGCGTTAGATAAAGAGGCGATTGCGTATAACGAACGTGCTCTGGATATCATTGAGCTTGAAATTGACTTGGAAACTCTTATGAACTGGGCAACAAACGGGGATGACTTTATATTGATCGGAGAGGATACATATATACCGGTGACAGATGAAATTCAGCCCGCGAGCCCGGAACAGATAGTTCCTTATTTCGGAATTAAAATAATCGATAACAAAAATGTGGAGCAAGCGAATCAACTGTTCAAGGAAGCCATGAAGGACAATGCTGCCCCTTATCAATCACTTCCTGATATGAGAACGGAGCAGAGGCAATCAAGGGGACTTACAATGTTTATCGTTGGTTTCTTAGGACTTATCTTTCTGATTACTTCAGGGTGTATTTTATATTTCAAGCAAATGGATGAGAGTGAAGATGAGAGGTCTATCCATATCATCTTGAGAAAACTGGGATTCACTGCGGACGAATTATTAAAAGGCATACAAGTGAAGCAGATGTTTACGTTTGGAATACCCTTAGTTATCGGTCTAATCTATAGCTACTTTACCGTTCGATCCGTTTCGCTCTTCTTCAAAACAGAGATATGGACACCGATGATTATCGTGATGGTTCTTTACTCAGCGCTATACTCAACCTTTGCATTATTATCTGTTATTTATAACAAAAGAATCATTAAAGAAGCGCTTTAAATGGGGGAGACAGAAATCTCCCGCATTTACCTTATCGTACAAAACCCCATCACTCCACTGGCAGCAATTAGATCAGAGGTTCGCAGTCCCCTAAGCTCCATCCCGTACACACAACAAACAACCACGCCTAATCGGCGTGGTTGTCTTCAATAAACTTCTTCAAAAGGTTAATAATTTCGTCGATCGTGAGGCCGAAGGACTTGTAATAGGAAGTGTCAACTTTCATCTGCTTAAGAATCATTTCATTGAGCATTCCTGTGGTCATAGCCAAATATATAGCACAATACTGTGGGTCTCCCCTTTGCCGCCACCAGCAATTGATATCCCTCATTTGGCTTTGCCATTGACTTTGGCGAAGGGCACGGTGAACATCTTGATTGATCTGGTTACTGGCGCTCTCGAGCTTATCGTAGAGGATTTCAGGGAAGCTTAACTCTGGCCGGAAGGCTACTTTATGTAGAGGAAGATGGTGGATACTCTTCTTCTTTTAAGTGCAATAGGCATTCATTTGTTACGATATTCTTGCGGCGTACAGCCGTAATGCTTTTTAAAGATTTTAATGAAATGAGGGGGGGCCAAAAAACCGAGCTGCCCGCTAACTTCCGTGATTTTGAGATCGGTGTTCCGGATCAGGTAAACGGCTCGCTCCATCCGGGTATGGTACAAATAATCGCCGATTGTTTCGCCGGCTACTGTCTTATACACCTTGGATAAATAGACAGGATGAAGCTTCACGTAGTCTGCGACTGTCTGAAGGGAGATTCCTTCGGCAAGGTGTTCTTGGATAAACGTTCGAACCTTACTGGCTTTTCTTCCGAAGGAGCAGGTCGAATTCTTCGCCGAGCTGACTTTCCACATCTTCTTCCTCGGAGGAGTATGATACTACGAAGGAGGAGGATAGATAAAGCAATGTCGTAAATAATTGATCATGTGTAAGTTCGTTGTCCTGTTCGTTGATGGACAAAATTCGGCCGATCTTGGCGAGCGCTTCCCCGAGAACCTATCGGAAACATACCGCGCCTCTGTGTCGTCACTTATACGAAATGTAAGAAAAAATAAAAGCTACTTCATTACGGTTGAAGAATCCGAGACGCAATCGCAAGGTCGAAATCTCTTCCATTTGCATATCCCCCCACTGCTTCCCAGCTTACTGGAATCGGGAAACTGGGACCATCCGAATGAGCATCAGCATATAGTGGTCGCCCGAGCGGAACGATACATCAAGCATGGCAAGCCGCTCCTCCAATATGTCGGCCTGGATCGGCTTGTTCTGGAGCAAGTCAGCAAGCAGCTGACTGCGCAACAGTGGCTTATTGGAATGAAGCATATGCTTAATTCGTTGGAAGGAGCTAATTTCGGCCCACTCTTTCTCAATATCGGCTATCGCCTGCTCGACGGAATGCGTGCGTCAAGGCGGCTATGTCAACAGGCTTTAACAAATAACGGAGTGTTCCAAAACTAATCGCCTTCTGGGCGTATTCGAATTCGTCATGTCCGGACAAGATGAAGCACCTGATCTTGCGGGAGAAATGCCGGATGCGTTCGAAGTATAGATGTGAAGAATACCGGCAGCCGGTCCGGCAAGGAGACAGTTCAGCTGTATGTTCGCGATGTGGAATCCAGCATCATTCGTCCAGAGAAAGAGCTAAAGGGCTTTGAGAAGGTTGAACTGGCGACTGGTGAAACGAAAACGGTAACGTTCACGCTGGATTAACGCAGCTTCGCTTATTATAATGTCGACCTGAGCGATTGGCACGTGGAATCAGGCGAGTTCGAACTGCTGATCGGCAGCTCCTCCAGGGATATTGTATTGAGGTCCTAATGGACCGTCTGAGCCTCGAAAACCCTGAGGTCCTTGCAATCAGGGTGGGCATTTTATTACTTTCAGTTTTCTCCTATGAATACGGGAATGCTTATTCTTTTTGCGAAACTTACAGTGACACGGTATCAGCCGGAATTTATTCCGGTATTTTTTTTTTTTTTTCTTTTACCATTTCTTTGGGTTACGGGACGTATCGTCATTTTGCTGCCGGGATACATTACCGCCGAAACCAGTTGTGGAGCAGCCGCCTTCCGGTTGCGTAGGCGGGTTCGATCAACGAATTTGTATTTGCGGACAGCCCAATGAATGGACATCTGAACCTCTCCTTTCCTTTCCTTTCCTTTCCATTCTCTCTATATATGACATGCATTTCGTTCAGCAGCGGCATAAGCCACGGGTAAAATGTACAGTTGTTTGGTGAGGGCTATACACGTCGCCGTTGCCTCGGTTCTTATCATTGCTTGTTCCTATGCTCCCCAAAATATTAGCACAGCCGTAATGTGAACCGAATAGCGATAAAATCAACGCCTGTCGGGATATTATACATGTTAATTTAATTATCACCATATATTGGTGCAATGATGTGATTCGTGCCAAGTGGGAAGCCGGTTGTTCTCACGAAATATGGAGTCCTCAAAGAAAGGTTCAGGCAAAAGGGGAGCTTCTAGTCGTAGAGCCGCCTCAGAAGCTGGTAATGTCATGGCAGTTGCTATCACTTTCTGAAACGGCGCAAGAGAAACCTTCCCGTTTGACGTGGGAAATCGTCCCGCATGCCGAGTTTACCGGTGTGATGCTAAATAACCGCAATACACGACGAGTTCCAGGATGCTCCGAATACGTCGAATGTGTTGGAAGCGGGATTGCCAATAGTATTATCTAGTATGAAGAAGTTGCTTGAGACGGGTTCGACGCTATCGGGGGACTAGCTATTACGGATTGGTGGGCAGTATAACCGACCACAGCTGGGAGCGCATCGCTGGCAGCGATGAGGTCAGGGGTTCGATCCCCCTAGGCTCCATAACGCAAAGAAAAGCCGATCTGAAAAGGATCGGCTTTTTTGCGTTATGGAGAGCCAAAGGCGGCGAACCCGGGTTCGTCCGCGCGCAGGGAGTGGTAGAAATACATCGAAGCATATTGCTCAAACGGACGAGCACGGCGTCTGAATCTACCGCTAAAGGTCCTTGTCGAGTAGGCTTCGTCAGCCATTAGATCAGGATTCGGACATCCCAAGATAGAAAGACGAGTTTATGCGAGTCGTATCCCCCTAGGCTCCACCAATATATAACATTCACGCAACCTGACAAGGGTTGCGTTTCTTTATTTGGTGGATTGCCTAAGGGAGATGAACCCCTAAACCCTCAGCACATTCAGACCATTTTCACGTTATCCTTGGCAAAATCTATGGCTACACGTTGAGCATATTGGATAGATTCACGCTTGATGCGTTCGACTTCATCTGGCATTTGGCCCATCCCTTCTATATAAATGGATTGAGCATCCATAATTCCTAAAAATTTAAAAATCGTATGAAGATAACGGTCCCCATTTTCCATGTCCGCTAATAACCCTCCTGAATATATACCACCGCGTGCTTGAATGTGTATAGCCTTTTTTTCTGTCATCAACCCCACAGGGCCGTGCTCCGTATAAATGAATGTCTTTCCGTTCATACAGATTGCATCGATGTAAGCCTTAATGAGTGGGGGGACGTTGAAATTCCACATGGGAGTAACAAAAATATATTTATCCGCTTCAATAAATTGTTCTGTGAGTGTATTCATCTGAGAAATTTTATATTGTTCCTCTTGAGACAATGGATTGAATGACACGCCTTGTTGTTTCAATTTATCCCAGCCCGCGAATACATCTGCGTCAATTTGGGGGACGTGGGTCTGATACAGATCTAATTCCGTGATTTCATCTTTTGGTTTTTCCTTGCGATAAGCTTTCAGAAATGCACGACCAACACTTAAGCAATACGATTGTTCCTCTTGCTTTGGATTTGCCGTAATATATAATACTTTCGCCACAGTGAATTCCTCCCTATGCTTTTGTTCTATATTTGGTTGATTTTAATGGGACTTCCCTAATTAATAAACCAAAGAGCAGCGCCAATCCTGAAGCAAATAAGCCGATATGAAATACGCCTTGCAGCGCATAGCTTAAGCTCTCGGTATCGTTGTTGAATCGTACAGCAGCTTCTGTAGTTGGCTGAGGCAATCGATGATGAAGGATCGTACCCATTACGGATAAGCCGATCGTAGCTCCGAGTTGGCGAAACAACTGAAAGGAGGCGGTAGCCGAAGCCAGCATACTGTCGTCAACCGCACTTTGTGAGAGTATCGTGAACACGGAGAGGACGATGCCTAATCCCATGCCGAATATCGCAATGTACATGACCATTGTCGATTCACCCGTCCTCACGCCTATCGTGGACAAGCAAGTCATCCCGGCAGTCATGATGACCAGTCCGAGGAGCGCAAGCTTCTTATATTGTCCGGTCCGCGAGACGATCCATCCGGCAAGGGCATTAGCCGCGACCAAACAGAGGGTCAAAGGCATGATTAGGGCACCGGACATTGCGGCAGACGTACCTAGCACGCCTTGAAGGAAGAGAGGCACATACATAATGGTGCCGAACATGCAGACGCTTGAAGCCAGTCCGATTAGACTGGAGAGAGTGTAGGTGCTGTTTTTGAATAAATGAATGGATATGATCGGATTGGAGGCTTTTCTTTCTGTCCACACGAACAGGCCAAGGAATAGGAGAGTCGTTCCCAATAACCCGAAGATGATTGCAGAGGTCCAAGCTGCATACTTTCCCCCTAACGTAAAAGCCACTACTAGCGAGATGATCGCCAGGGTTAACCATAAAGTGCCAAGGTAATCGATGGTACGGCGTTCTATTCGATAAGGGGAAGGCAGCACCAACCAGACGAACGCCAGAGCCGCGAGCCCGAAAGGCAAGAAGACCCAGAACACCATGCGCCATACCGTATGATCCGCGATATACCCGCCAAGCACCGGACCGAGAACGCTTGCGATCCCATAGACGGAGGTCACAACTCCTATCCAAAGGCCGCGCTCACGAGGGGCGAATAAATCACCTACGATTGTGAAGGACATCGCGATGATGATACCCACCCCCAAGCCCTGAACTGCTCGGAACCAAATGAGGAACAGGAACGTTCGCGAGAAGCCGCAGAACAGCGATCCAACAATCAGTAGAACTAAGCCGATGAGAACGAACGTTTTGCGGCCATACATGTCGGAGAGCCTGCCGGCAAGCGCTGTCGCTACCGTGGAGGCAAGCATGAATAATGTGAATAGCCATGAAATGTTTTCTAAAGCACCCAGATCAGAAACGATGTGAGGTGAGATCGTTGCGATGACGGTCTGATTCAACGCGGCGAACAATAAGGCGCACATCACCGCAAGGACGATCATTCTCTTTTGACGCATTGTAAAATGCTGCATGTAGACGGCTCCTTGAGCTTCACTCACCTATCCTGCAGGGCTTGAATGACCAATTCGCTCGTCTTGCGGCCGGAATATTGTTGTTGCCCCGTAATCAGTTGCCCATCCCGCACAGCGAACGGAGTGAAAGGAGCGCTTTTGACGAAATTCGCACCTAATGCTTGAGCTTCATCTTCAATTCGGAAGGGCATCACAGGTTTCCCCATCATTTGGTCGAAGTAATCCTCTTCTTCATTTGTATATCCGGTCATTTGCTTGTCTCGAATAATGGATTCGCCGTCTGATAGTTTGCAGTAGAGCAGTAATGCCGTACCGTGGCATAAAGCTGCACAGACCTTCTCTTCTTCGTAGAACCGGCTGAATAAAGCTTGCAGCTCGGTTTCTCGCTCGAATGTGAACATGGGGGATTGACCGCCTGCAACTAGAATTGCATCGAAATCCTGATGGGATAGGTCCGCGACCTTCGGCGTGTCGTTCAGTTGTTTCATGAACAGCTTGTGGTGCAGGTAGCCTAGCGTAATGATATCGTCCGCCGCATAGCCGTTCTCGTTTTGGGGGTTGCTATAGGAATCCATCTCTACTCTGCCGCCTTGCGGACTGGCGATCGTTACGTCAAATCCGGCTTCGGTGAATGCATAGTACGGATGAGTCAGCTCGGATGCCCAATACCCCGTAGGCCAACCCATGGTCGTTGAAACAGATGGGTTTGCAACGACGATTAATACTTTTCTCTTTGCGTTCTCGTGTTCCATATTTTAAATCTCCCAACATGATCAGATTGATCAAACCGGCCGCTCTTTACGAATGACATAGAGCCGTGGTAGCGCTCCTACCCTCCTTTGTATTGTTTCGACCTGTTCGATACCCGTATAATAAGAGCATTCAGAGGTTTATGGAAGTATGCACTATTTTGTAATAGACTCACTTTTTAGTAAGGAGGGAACTAGACTTGTCCAAATATCGCATGAATGAATACACCTATAATTGTCCGGTGGAATTGGCCTTGAATACAATTATGGGAAAATGGAAAGGTTTGATTCTTTGGCAGCTTAACAAAGGGACAAAGCGTTATAGCGAATTAAAGAAAACTTTGCCTAATATTACAGATAAAATGCTAGCCCAGCAGTTAAAGGATCTGGAAAAGGATAACCTTATTGTCCGAAAAGTTTACCCGGTCGTACCGCCCAGGGTGGAATACTCATTAGCCGAATTCGGGGAAGAAATTCAACCGATTCTGAAGTCGATGCAGCAGTGGGGGATTAAGTTCAGGGTGATGGAAACTAGCGAGGATTCGAGTCGTTAGGTCGGGAACTATCTTACTTTTTAGTGAGTCAACTACTTTAAAGTGCGTTCTTGAATCTTGAGTCGTGATGCTTCTATTATGAAATCAGAATGAAAACCTTAAATTTCTGATGGAATGGTGGAGATCGATATGGAATCTCTTGTGAAAGTACATGTTATGCATACGGGAGCGGTGAAGGTAGACCGGGCATTGCCTTATAGGGAATTAAGCGAGGTGCCTCCCGTCAATACGAGAGGGGAGCACTTTCAGGTATGGCTGCCGATTTCCTCTTACTTGATCGAGCATCCGAAGGGCAGAATCGTCGTTGATGCAGGATGGCATGAAGAGGTGCGGACGAACCCTCTGGAGCATCTGGGGGCTGCTGCTCAATTTGTAGAATACCAACTCTCTCCGGGGGCGTCTATTAAAGAGCAGCTCGCGTCCAGGGGGCTATCTCCTCGGGATATTGATCTCGTAGTTGTGTCACATATGGACGTTGATCATATTAGTGGTTTGAAGTTGCTTACCGGAGCGAAGCGGTTCTATGTTAGTGAGATTGAGTTCAAGCATGTGAAAGCGTACAAAAAGATGTGGTATGAAGGACTGCCGTTGGAAACCTTTGAATTCACATCGATCCCCCATGGGCCTTATGGATTAGGGAAAGATGTGTTCGGCGATGGTCTTATCTATTTGGTGTTTACGCCGGGGCACACAATGGGGCAAGTCTCTATTCTCGTTCGATTGGAGATGGGGTGGCTATTGCTTGCATCAGATGTAGGATATTCGGAGCGTTCCTGGAAGGAGTTTCTGCTACCCGGCGTGATGACTAGTCAGGAACAAGCGAACGAATCGTTGAAATGGGTACAATGCTTTGCCCAGAGGGAAGATTGTGTGGCAGCTCTAGCCAATCATGACCCTGCTATTAAACCAACCGTATATGCTTGATAGAAGTTAGACAGAGTTAGGGGCAGTGGAATTGACAACGGTGGGAGAGCGCTTTGCCTTGCAGCGGTGAGGTCAGTGGTTCGATCCCCCTAGGCTCCACCAATATAAAACATTCACGCAACCTGATAAGGGTTGCGTTTTTTATTTGGTGGATTGCCCCGGGGCGAACCCCGGGGTTCGCCCGCGCGGACGTAATGATGTGTAAAGGCTTCGATGAAAAGCCTCAAATGCAGGAGCACGGCGTCTGAATCTACCGCTAAAAGTCGAAGGTAGTAGTTGTCATAGCTTAAAGCAAGGATTCCATCATGAGATGGAATCTGAAGGTAGTCATGATTCCCTTTCGTATTGATGTTTTATCTAACCAGTCACTTCTGTATTTAAAAATCTTTCGATCACAGCAAAGTCAATGTGATCGCCAATATGCTTGCCATAAAAAGCTTGATGAATCGTTAAATCGGGATTAATGAGAAAGTCGGCCGGCAATTGATTCATATCCCCGTCCGCAGCAGTCGGATTGAACCCGCCCTTCAACGCGCTCATGACCAAACTAGGATCCCGCATCACCTTAAGGGCGCCCATCCATGAGTTCTCAACGTGATAAAGGCGGTATAAGTCTTTGGAAGGATCGGGAATCATCGGGAAGGGCGCTTGCTGCTGACCAACATGCTCAAGAATGGAATCCTTGGGAGACTGCCAAAAGCTTATCATCTTTAGACCGTTTTCTTCGAATTTGTGATATTGTCCGAGGATCCTTTGGACTCTTAGATTGCAAAAAGGGCAAGAAGAGAAACGATAGAAAGAAATTAGCAATTTCTGTCCTGCGTAATCTTTCAAATCGATCGTATTTCCGAATACATCCTCGGTTACAAACATAGGTGCTTGTTGTCCTGCCATTAACTTCATTGGTATCCCTCTCTCTTCGGAAAACTATAAACCAACTAGTTGGTATGTTATGATCTATAAATAAAGGGCGCATTTATTGCGCACCGGATATTTTTATTTAAGCACATATGCCATATTAAACAAGGATATGATGTATCTCCTGAAATGTTCCACATTCTCTTCAAGCACTGCACTGCTTTGTTTTGCTTTGGCTAGAATGAGCGAACCTTGGTAAACTGACAGAAAATAATCCGCCAATTGCTGACTGTCGATAGGTCTACTAGTTGGATAGTGAATGATGACCTCATCAAGAATATCCTTAAGTGGCTTAGCATTACTTGAAAACTTCTCCGAGCAGAGTTCACGGAAATCCGCATGCGTATCTGCCAATTCCTGGGTAATAATCGCAGTTAGGCAGCTCTTTGGGAAGTCGGCTTGATTCGCTAGAAGTACGAAATAGTCAATATACTTATGCAACTTTATCCATGGGTCACTTATTTGATCTAGCCCTGCGGCTTGGATTGTACTTGACTGGAACTTCTCGAAATAATTGACTGTCGCTTTAGCGGCTGCTTCTTTGGTCTTGAAATAATGAAAAAAGCTGCCTTTGGTTACTTTGGCTTCAGCGCAAATCTCATCGACTGTAGTTGCATGATATCCTTTGGCGATCATGAGTTGCAGTGCTGCCTCAAGCAGCTTTTTCTTTGTTAACGGGTATTCCTCATTGTATTGTTCCATTAATTAATGCAGCTCCCATTCATACCTACTAGTTGGTATAGTATCATGGGATAAATTTCCTGTCAATGACATTAAAGTTGATGATGAATTACTAGTATTATTTGGTGCAAGGAAGTTCGTGTCATGAATCAATAAAAAGGTTAATGGAAGTTGCTGTTGTAGTCATATCAGATAAACATGAAGCAACGAGTGAAATTACTGACTAAGTGCGGTCGCCGAAGATTGGATATAATCAACAAATCTCTTGGCCTCAAGCGAGAGATAGCTGTCCGAAAGTTCCGGAGCGCTGAATGTAACAAAAACCGGAAGAAAAGTACCCTTACACCTGATAAGCGTGCTTTGAATAGGTCTTAATAACTCGCTGATCGTAAACCAGTTGTGACCACCCGATCGGTAGCTGTATTCCGAACCTCCTGTTGTCGTTGCAAGTACAAATTCTTTGCCCAGTAAATGATCGCCCCCCGGTCCATAAGCCCATCCATAGCACAACACATCGTCAAACCACTTTTTCAGCAATGGCGGAGAGCTGTACCAGTAGAAGGGAAATTGAAATACAATCCGGTCAAACTCCAGCAGTAATTGCTGTTCTCTCTCTACTTCAATATTCCAGTCCGGATATTCTTCGTAAAGATCACGAATCATCACGTTAGGATGCTTTTTAAGCTCTTGAACGAAGGCTTGGTTAGCCCGTGAAGTATTTAATTGAGGATGCGCTACAATTACCATAGTTTTCATGACAGACACCTCTTCTACATATTAGTGTCATCGCGATGACATTCTTCATTATTATCGAGTATTAACTACTTGTAAATTACGCAGTTTTTTCATACTAAGTCCTTAAAAACATACTGTAGACGTAGTCAGCCTCGAGCAAATAATAGTATCAAATATCATACTAAGTACGAAAAATGTTAGTGCTTTTGCAAAATGAGATACCATGATAAAGTGATAGAGGAGGATGCTTGAACGGTGTACTCAAGGAGATGGAACATGAAGATAGAAAATGACCAGTCTGTTGAAACTGATGGGATAGTGGCTACGCTACATGTTATCGGCGGGAAATGGAAGCCGCTCATTTTATTCATTCTATTGCATGAAGGTACTAAGCGTTTTGGGGAATTGCGACGTATGCTTCCTAACATTACTCAAGGGATGCTGACCAATCAACTCCGCGAAATGGAACGGGATAAATTAATTGAACGCCGTGTATATCAGGAAATTCCTCCTAAAGTCGAATATAATCTTTCGGAGCATGGAAAAACGTTAAGCCAGGTATTGATTGACATGTGCGGATGGGGATATAAGCACGTCGAATTTGTGAAGAAGATCGGCGAAGCAGAGCATGACGGCATAAATGGAATTGCTCAGACTGTTGATAAATGATTTATAAGCTGCATTTAGTATTCAAAGGGCAGTGAAATCAGCCAATGCGGGAGAGTGGAAGAAGGGATAATTTCTTAGAATGTGTAGGTCAACCAGTGATTACTGGTTGACCTTTTTTTGTTTGTTGAACATTTGGCTACTATTGACGTTTTTACCTGCACGATATATCATTTGTATTATTCAATGTTATAATATATAACATTGAATAATTAATAAACGTTGATTAACTAGCGAATGTGAACATAAATGACTCGAAATAAGGAGTGTGTTATTGATCTTTTTAAAGGTAAGTGGTGAAAAGATATAATCTGATTAGATTATGATAGATTTAATAACGTACCCACACAGAATTGGAGTAATGACAATGAATCAAACGAAAGCACTTATTTTTTCAACAGTTGCAATGGCCATTTCTTTTATGATTTGGTCGGTGTTCCCGCCCATTGCGGGTCAAATTCAAGAGCTATTCAACCTCAGCACGCTTGAGAAGAGTATTCTAGTTGCAACCCCCGTATTGCTTGGATCGATCATGCGGATTCCGATGGGCATTCTGACAGATCGTTTTGGCGGCAAAAGAGTATTTACGCTTACGATGCTGTTCTTGATCCTGCCTATGGTAATTGCCGGATTCGTTGATTCATTCCCATTGATGCTGGTATGCGCCCTATTTATTGGTATGGCTGGTTCCACATTTGCTATCTCTATAGCTTTTGTATCCAGATGGTATCCGCCGGAACGTCAGGGATTCATATTGGGGATAGCTGGACTTGGCAATTTGGGGAGCGCAGGAGCGAACTTTCTGATTCCTTCCGTGTCATCTTCGTTTGGGATTTCTTGGGTGTTTTTCGGCCTGGCAATTGGAATTGCGGTTATGGCAGGCGTATTCCATATCTTTACTAAGGATCCGCCGAAGCTAGCCGAACCGAAGACCTTGAAACAATCGTTGTCTGTTTTGAAATACAAAGCAACTTGGCACTTGTCTATCTATTATTTTCTAACCTTTGGCGGGTTTGTTGCCTTTAGTGTTTACTTGCCTACTCTTCTTAAAGATTTGTTTCAGCTAGGCGCTTTTGATGCGGGGATAGGAACAGCAGGCTTTGTATTAGCAGCTACGTTAATTCGGCCGGCGGGCGGTTATTTGGCAGACCGATTCGGAAGCAAGAAAGTATTAACTATCGTATTCTTCGGAATATTGGCTGCTGCGCTCGTGTTGTCTATAACGCTTGAGAACTTATTGGATTTCAGCTTAGTATGTATATTGCTTTCCTTGCTTCTAGGATTAGGCAATGGAGCCGTGTTCAAAATGGTGCCTGAAGTATCTTCCGGCAATACAGGGACGGTTACGGGAGTTGTTGGTGCAGCAGGGGGCATTGGTGGATTTTTCCCGCCAATTGTACTCGGTATCGTCGTTGATTCGACCGGCCAATACACTTTAGGATTTGTTTTTATGGCTGTATTCGCATTGGCATGTTTATTCCTCAATTACGCTGGACAGAAGCCGAAACAATCGCGAGTATCACCTTTGACTTCACATATCTAATACATAAAAGCATCCCTCAAGAATGCTTTTACTAATTTGGGATAACCTCATCCTGGTAAAGGTTATAGCTGCTGGTAATGAGGTGTGTACTTCAATGAAGTGCTTTTAATGTAGGAGCACTGCGTCTGAATTTATCGCTAAAAGTTGGGGACGCATCGTATCATTTGGAATATCTTCTTTTTGTATGACAATCCATTCCTTTGTATATGCTCCCTTAGCAAGCACTCTCACATAAATATTTTGTTCTAGTTCTCTGCTTGAAGAGAACGTAATCTTTTTCTTTTGACCCTGCTCTGTGTAACCAGTCAGATTATATCTGTAGCGGGTTTTTTTATCCTCAAGTTTAGCAGGCTTATTGATTACTGCATAAATGTATTCCTGCTTATATAATGGGTTGAACTGATCAAAATCCCGTTTGAATGTTATATACATGCCTGAGCAAATAACTACAGCAATAAGAATAAAAATGCCTGCTTTTTTCATATAAATGTACCTCCTGCAATTGGTTATTATAACAAAGCGTTTTTAACGATTTTTCGATAGTAACCAAGAGTGAACAGTGCGAATAGAAAATAGATGGCGGCATAGACTCCTACCGAAATAATCGTTGGAATGGTAATGTCCGAAATAATCATGAAAGAAGCAGCTCTTACTGCAAAAAACGAATGCAGAACCCCGATAGCTAAGGGGAGAAGGAACACAACGATCTGCTTTCGCAATATGCCCTTCATAATCATCTTCACGTCGAACCCGAGCTGACGCAGCGTCTTGAAGCTCTGTCTTTCCTGTTCTGCCTCGGTCATTTGTTTGAAATATAGGATGCTGCCGGTAGAGACAAGAAAGGCAAGCCCTAGAAAGGCAGCTATGAAAATAAGTAATCCGGAAGTTTGAAGTGTTTTTTTATATTCTGTATAGAAATCGTTCAAGAAACGGTCTCCATTTCTATAATTCTCGTAAAGGGAGGCAGCTAGAGCAAGCCCTGCTTTGTCTGAAATACGATAAGTATCTATGTGTACCACCTCAAAATCGGCAGTATTGAACATTCTGTCCTCGATATCTTTCAAAGTAGTTTCAGACACTAGAACCTGGCTGCCTAGTATATTGAAATTCACGAGATTTTCCACGACTAGTTCATTCAGCCGATAGCTGTCAGTCTGTCCATCTGCCTGCAGCTCGATCATTGTTGGATAACGCTTTGAGACGTCAATATCGTCGTATGCATTCGATGCCCAGGCATTGTATTCTACTGCTTCGCCATAGGAAGGCACGGATAGTTTCGCCCCTGCTCTCTGAAGCTGTTCGGCTGAGAGCCATAAAAAGCTTCCCTCTCTATAACTAGATTCTTGAAGTGGATTAAGGATAACGCCAGTTGTTCGAATGGCCTTGATCGTGTTGTAGTCGAAGTTAATTCCTTCGCTCTCCAGCTCGGTTTTAAACAACTGTGCATCTTGCTGCTTATTCTCAAAAGTAAAATCATAAGGCATCGCCATGCGGGTGTCTTGCTCTGCGGAGTAGAAAAAAGAATATGCCATGGTAACAAGTGTAATAGTTAAAGCTGATAACACAGTAATCAAGGTAAGCGAGTTGGCGTTAGCTTTCATTCGGTGCATCAGCGAAGCAAATGACAGGCTATCGTACAAGCTAAGATGTCCATTTTTCCGTTTGCGAAGCCAAGAGAAGCACCATCTAATCGTCACACGAAACAATATATAGGTTCCTGTTACAGTAGATGCAAGGACCAACAGCGCATTGAAGACTAATTGATCATCTACCATACGACCCGATAATTCATAGCCGTATCCAATAAGCACAGCACCAAGTACGGCAACAATAGCCGTAAAAAAAGAGGGAGGCCGACTAGAAAGGTCAGGCTGCTGATCTGCTTGGAATAAGTTTAATAGAGTACTGCGATAAATCATCCATATCATCTGAACGGAAGTAATGGCAATAATGAAAATAAAGACCATTGCCGTTCCAAAGGCTGCATGTACGGAGAAGTTGATGGCAGGCACGCCATCCAATTTAAGCAAATTCATTAAAATCAGGACAAATAGACGTGATACCAGTGCTCCACAGATAATTCCTGCTATTAGTGCACCTAAGCCGAGAAGTACATTCTCAATGATTAAATAACGGGCAACCCAGCTCTTGGATAGACCGATGAGTTGATACAATCCGATTTCACGACTGCGTCGACGTAGAAATATACGGTTAGATGAGACGGTGAAGATTCCTATAATTACAATAAGCAGTATTGCGGCAGACTGAAAAGCTGCAAGAAAGTTAACACTTGAATCCATCATTGTCTGAACCTGCTGATCATGCTGCAGGGAAGCGAAGACAAAGAACAGACTCATACTGAAGATGAGAGCGAAGAAATACAAATAGTAATGCTTCACATTTTGTCGCATGCTACGAAGTGCTAAGTCAAAAACCGTCAACATGGTTGCCCCCTAATACAGCCTGCACATCGATGATTTCTTTAAAGAACGACTGTCTAGATTTCTCTCCTCGGTACAGTTCGGAATAAAGCTTCCCGTCTTTTAGAAACACCACACGGTTACAGTAGCTGGATGCGATTGGATCATGCGTGACCATGATTATCGTGACCTTTCTTTGCTGATTAACCTCTTCCATGACGGACAATAACGATGAAGCGGATTTGGAATCTAATGCACCAGTAGGCTCGTCTGCAAAGACGATGGAAGGCTGGTGGATAAGGGCACGTCCAGCGGCAGTGCGTTGTTTTTGCCCACCTGAAATTTCATAGGGGTATTTATGAGATAATTCATGGATGCCAAGAACATTTGCAATTGATGTGAACTCGCGCTCTGCCCGCTGCTTGCTTATTTTGCTAAGGGATATTGGCAGGAGTATGTTTTCCTTCACCGTCAATGTGTCAAGAAGATTGTAATCCTGAAAGATGAATCCAAGCTTGTTTCGGCGAAATGCGGATAGAGCGGAATCCCTCATGATCGATATATCTTCGTTTTCGATTAAAATCGATCCATCCGTTGTTCGGTCAATAGTCGCAAGTACGTTGAGTAATGTTGTCTTTCCAGAACCGGAGGGACCCATAATCCCAACAAATTCTTGGCGGAGGACACGTAAATCTATTCCTTTTAGAACATGTTGGGCTCCGCCCTTTGAACCATAAGTTTTGTGAACATTTCGAGCGTATAAAACGGTATGCTGTTCATTCAAATCATTCATATTGAACCTCCCAAATTTGATTGCTGCTTAAGTGTACATTTGATTTCCCCGTCTTGTCGCACGTTTTGGGTGACAGGTCGAATAGGTAGGTGACAAAATTGTCATGTTTGATTTTGTGCAGTAGAAACGAATGCATAAAAAAACAGTCAAGATTAATCTTGGCTGTTTATAACGGGATATTCTCTTCCTCTTCTAACCGTTTCGAATGCATTAAGATCAGTGAAGATCATTCGCATCGTTGTACCTTGCGAATGACTAGGCTGGACATGGAGTGTAATCCCTATTTTACCTGCTACAGTCTGGGCTAGATAGAGCCCGAGTCCAGTAGCGGCGTTATGAATTCTTCCATTCTCGCCTGTGAATCCTTTATCAAAAATACGTGGCAGCTCATGCGGCTGTATCCCCGGACCTTCGTCAATCAAATCTAAGATGACATTCCCTGTCTCCGTCACATCTGTCACGAATATAAGAGCCTTGTCAGAGGGGCTGTATTTAATGGCATTGGTCAACAATTGCCGAATGATGAATCGGCACCATTTGCGATCCGTAACGACCATGGCATTAGTTCCTTCCATGCTGACTGCTAAATTTTTCTCCATACACCAGGGAGCCAGTTCTCGTATTTCTTCTGCAGCAAGACGATGTAAGGAGACTCGTTCAAGGACGTAGTCTGACTCCAAGGCGGGCAGACGTGTCATATATAACTGACGATCTACAAGTAAATGGACCCGCAGCCATTCTGTTTCTATTTTACGTATGTCAGGATCACTCTGTCGTGCGTCCAAAATCAGTTTCATTGCGGTAAGAGGAGTCTTAATTTCATGAATCCAAGAGGCAGCAAAATCATTTTCTATCAGTTGGGCTTCCTTAACCTGAGAAAGCTTACGTTTGAATTGGAAAGAGGCCGCTCTTAATACATTACTCGTTATCTTATCTAGTTCATTTCCCGGTTCGGGAAGACTCTCAATCCAATCCATTGCCATGGCTTCTTGCAGCTTGGCAATCGATGCTATATATTTAGTTTCTTTTTTGTAACGCCATATGAAAAATACAAGAAATAAAATAATATATAAAGTATTTAAATAGAGAAGAGATGTTAATTCAACACTCAACCCTTGTTCCAAAAGGATAAGTAAATCGGTCAAACCTAACAAGCTGACAAAAAGAAAAATCCAGCTTTTTCTTGAAAAGATGTAACGGATTAACATAGCATATATTCCTCCTACAAAGTGATGGCCATATAACCCATCCCTTTCTTTGTCACAATCGCGTCTGAAAGTCCAAGCGGCTCTAATTTTTGTCGCAAACGGGTGATATTGGCTGTAAGAGTATTATCGTTCACGAACTGATCGTCTTCCCATAGCTTACGTATCAAGTCATGACGTGAGATAACGACATGGTTTGCCTTCACGAGCGCGATCAACAAAAAAAATTCGTTTTTTGTCAATTCTACTTCCTCGACCGATTTTCGGATAAGGCATCGTTTTAAATCAATCAAGGCACCGTTCCATTCCAGAATATCTGTCTGGCCTTCCCCATAAGCATAAGTTCTGCGAAGAATAGCTTGAATTTTGGCATATAGCACATTCGTGTGAAATGGCTTCTGGACGAAATCATCCGCACCCAAATTAAGCGCCATGACCATATCTAAGGGGTGATCGCGAGAGGATAAGAAAACAATAGGTACCTCGGATACGGAGCGAATCTCTCTGCACCAATGGAAACCATCAAATTTAGGGAGCGTGATGTCCATAATAACGAGATGAGGTTGTTGGTCGAGAAACGAACGCATGATCTCGTCAAAATCACTCGGTCTTGTAACCCGAAACGCCCAGGCTTCCAGCCCTGTCTTCAACGCTTCAAATAACGCATCATCATCTTCAACTACAAATATATTAAACTCCATAGAGTGAACCTCCTAGTATTCGAAAACCTCTGATTTCTATAAAGAAAGCTATTAATAAGTATAACAAAGTATCCATGCGTTTGGTCAACGGTGCGATATGTCCTTGCAATGACCGATCATATTGAAATAGACACGGTAATATAGGAGACGGCGTCCTCTGTGACGAGCGGGGCTTAGTCGGAGCTTTTTGGCTCCATTTTAATGAACAAATTAACCTCATCCAATGGACGTGGGATTCTATCCGTGGGAGAGTGCATCACTGGCAGCGATTACCCCTAAAGGTTCGCCCGCGAACAGGGAGCAAATGAAAGACATGGCTTTAGTAGTGATTACAATGGAATTCAGCGACCTTATTTCAATAATTTTACCAATATCGCAATACTAACAGAACTCAGCAACATTATTCGCACATTTCAATGGCAAACAATCACAAATTTCTGGCAATAGTGTCACTGAGTTCCGCTAGTTTTGAATTACGCCGCTTTTCTGCCGAATAACATCCTTTAGTTCCGTAAGCTTCTCCTCATTATTTTCCAAATTCCCTCAAACTTCTAGCAACACTCAACTGATATGTCCGGTATCTTAAATTCCCTCCAACTACAACTAAATGTTGGCTCTCAACCAATCCGTGTAATACCTTTCGAGCGTAACGATCTGTCACCCGCAGATGACTTGCAAGCTCCATTGGTGTAAATGGACTCAAAAGTCGACGCGCATATCGCACAGTTTCCGCCTCCATACAATTTAACCGAGCATCCACATTTAACGAGAGAAACTTCCCTATAAACGTTAAGACCAATTGCTTGCAAAACTCCGGTTCATCCCGAATCGACAAATACGCAATCGGCATATAGATCCAATCATCAAGCGATAATAAACCTTGTCTGCGACACAAGTCCTTGAACCGACGCGTATCCAAGTCTCTGGCATGGGAACCGTAATCTTGAACCTCAATATCTCCTTTAACATCTCCGGGCATAAAAGCCAAGTCAAGATATCGATATCAGCTGTTCAAATCACGTACCTCCCACTCCGGATACAAATGATCGAAGTTACCGACAACCGGATACCAGATCGAGCGTAACAACTCAACAGTTCCATGGCTGAGACCTTTTTGCAGCAACTCTCGTCTTCGATGGTTCTTTTCCTGCTCAATTTGCTTCTGCATCCACAACTCATATTCTTTCTTAAACATGCAACTGACCCCTTTCCCAAATAAAATAAAAAATGCCGCTTCGATACAATTAAGTATCAAAGCGGCATGTGCTTCATGTCCGTAGTTCTAAGTATAGCATTGCGTTTTAGCTTACTTCAAGAATTAAGTTTCCGTTTGTTCTTCGAACCCGGCTCTCGACTTGGTAACGGAGTAAACATAAACGTTTTAAATAAGACATACTGCTGTCAAACTTGAAAGGTTAAAATATACAAAGACCATTGAAAAGGAGGACAGGCTTTGAGTAAAAAGATTGATTATAAGAAAGATTTTAAACAACTCTATTTGCCGAAAATGTTGCCGGAAGTTTTGGAAGTACCGAGGATGCCGTTTTTTATGGTCAGTGGTTCTGGAGACCCTAACGGCGAGGAATTTGTCAGGGCGGTAGAAGCTTTGTACAGTATGAGTTATGCGGTGAGAATGTCTTTCAAAAGTGATGATGTGCCGGCTGGATACTACGAATATACGGTTTTTCCGCTTGAGGGTGTGTGGGACTTGCTTGATCGGGCGAAGCCAGCGACAGACAAAAGCAATTTGAAGTATACGATCATGATACGCCAACCCGATTTTTTGACAGAAAAATGGTTTATACGGTTTCAAGAACAGACGAAAAAGAAAAAGCCTAACCCATTTCTTGAGAAAGTCCGGTTTGAGTATGTGGTAGAAGGATTGTGTTGTCAAATGATGCACATCGGTAGCTTTGACGATGAACCGGAAAGCTTTGCTCGAATGGAAGCGTTCTGTGAAAAGAATGGTTATATCCGTACCAGTAAAATACATAGGGAGATCTATTTGTCAGACCCTCGAAAGACGAAATCGGAAAAGCTGAAAACGGTGTTAAGGTTTAATGTGAAGAAATGATTATTCACGTCCAATGATAAATTAGGGTAGTGAAACCGGCCATGGCGGTAGAGTGTGTCGCTGGCAGCGAAGCGGTCAGGGATTTGAATGCCTTAGGCTCCACCAAACAATAAATTAACCTACTTCATCCGAAGTAGGTTTTTTATTGTTTGGTGGAGTCTAGCAAGGAGGAAACTCCGGGGGTCAATCCGCTCGGACATAATGAAGTGCACATCCTACTTCAAAACTGTTCATGCGTATGCTCAAACCCATTCATGGCCTTAAGCATGTCTATAAATGCTTCGAGCTGTTGATTATCCCATTGGGAAATGCGGTCATAAAAAACATTTTCCTTTTCTTGCAGAGCGTCAAATGTTTTTTGTCGTCCAAGCTCTGTGAGAGTAAGAAGTATGGCGCGACGATCATTGAGAGTGCCTTCTCTTCTAACATAACCCAAAACCTCAAGTTGTTTGATGAGACGACTGATTGAGCTTCGGTCCATTGCCGTTGATTCTGCTAATGCAGAAGCGCTTGTTGGGCCGTGAGAGTACAGCCAGCGGACGATATGGAAAGCTGCGGGCTGTATAGAGGAATCGAAATAGGCAGCTGTTCGGACATTTAGTGCATGCGCGGCGCTAATGAGGGCATTAATCTGTTCGCCGAGCTTGAGCTCTAATTGTCCTCTCAACGTGTCTTTGCGTTCGACATTCATTATAACTACCACCTAACCTATATTTTTTAAAAAGAGATCACAAACGCTATATAATTGACATATATCAATTACCTATTATATAGTTGATATATATCAATTATATAAGTTCAACAATAAGATGTCAAAATGCCCGCACAGCAAGACATACGTCCGAGTTAAAGGAGAATGATATGATGGCCAATCCGATAATTGTAATTACTGGCGCTACAAGTGGTTTGGGGCAGCTCGTTGCACTTGAAATGGCTAAGCGAGGCGCTCAGCTGATTCTAACAGCGAGGAGTAAGAGTCGAGCAGAAGCAACGGAACAAATGATCAAGGGGCTGGTGCCTGCAGCCCAAATTAGCTTTTTCTATGGGGATTTGTCCTCCATGAAGGATGTCAGACGTTTAGGTCAAGAAATAACAGACGAATTTCCCAAGATAGACGTGCTATTAAATAACGCAGGCCTCCATGCATTTGAACAGAGGATAACTTCAGACGGATTTGCTGAAATGATGGCTGTGAACTATTTTGCGCCATGGTTATTGACACATTCCTTACGTCATTCCTTGCAAAAAGCGGGAAGTGCAACCGTTGTTAATGTGGCTTCTGAAGCTTCTCGCCGTCATGAGAAACTTCAACTGCCGGAGGATTTGCTTGCTACAGCTCCTTTTACCCCTAGAGGGTCGTCTGAGGTATACGGCAAAACCAAATTGTTAAATATTATGTTTACTGCCGAACTTGCTCGTCAATGGGCTGGAACGGGAATCAATGTTCATGCGCTGAATCCGGGATTTAATGTTACAGGTCTCGGACGAGAGCTTTGTTTCGCCTCGCTGCTCGAGCGTGTATTGAATCTCTGCCGTATTGGCGATCCGCGTAGAGGAGCCGATATTATTATTCGATTAATGACTGATCCGAAGTATAAGGGGATGACAGGGGGATATTACAATGTGGGAACCGGAGATTCGATCGTACCCGTGCACCCTGGGGGAGATAAAGTGATGCAAAGTAAATTGTGGAAGGATACAAGTGATATTCTACGGCAGAAAGACTTCCTTGGAAGCTGATCCAATTACACTCCTGTGATAAAAACAAAACGCAGCCAATTCGGATGCGTTTTTTGTATGGCTCCTATGTGTTATACGATAACCACACCCATCAATAAACTTCCTTCAAAAGCGCAATAACCTCTTCTATCGTGAGGCCAAAGGATTTGTAATAGGAGGTGTCAATAGCCATCTGTGTTAGGATCATTTCATTGCGTTTGTGATGCATTTGTTCGAATGATAGCTCGGTCACAAAACATCCTTTGCCGGTAACGGTATAAATCAAACCACTTCGCTCGAGCTCTTCCCAAGCTTTTTTCACGGTAATGATACTGACTCGAAGCTCCGTAGCAGCTTGTCGTATGGGCGGTAAACAATACCCGCTTTCTAGCTCACCCTTGAGAATCTGTGCACTGATTTGTTCAAAAAGCTGTTGATAAATAGGCTTCTCAGATGTATTCGATATTGCAATGTTCATTACATTTCCACTTTCTCAAACCGTTTGTGAGCAATATGATAAGCGATAATCGTAAATATTGCAAATATTACGATGCCTGCAATCAGGAGGAATAGTTGAGTGGCCCAATTGTCAGCACCAGTCCCCTTGAAAAGATCATGCACGAACGAATTCTGTATGCCAAGCCATTCTGCTCCCCCAGCGAAAAGGATAGCAGCTGTGATGGAAGCAATTGATGCTGCCCCGTATTTATACGCCGTCTTGTAATACATGGATATAAAGATGATATTGAAAATCGCCAGCATGACGAAGCATAGTCCCCAGAAGCCTAAAGATGGTGCAAAGAAATAGTAGGTCAGATTGGGATACAAGCGGACACTAATTATGCCGTAAATAACGGCAACAATTACATGCAGCAGCTCTAGAATGACAATAAAGGATACCTTTGCTTTAACCATGTCTTTTTTCGTTACAGGCATCATGGTCGTGAACATTAGATCGTTCTGAGTTTTGTATCCTGCAAACATATTCGGTATGGTCATAAAACAAAAGTATAAGATTACAAGGAAATAAAGCCATCCCGGAATTAACATTAAGGCGCCTGTCAAAAAGGGCAGGACATAAAAGAAAGGATGCACACTTAACTTTAATTCCTTCATTAATAAGTTATACATAGATATTCTCCTTTTTCGAGAAGTAGATCATGATCTCCTCAAGATTAGGCACGGCAGCTTTGATATCTAGAGCTGGATCAAAGTCTTTGGTATGAATCAGCCCTGTAAAGCCGAAGGAATTTGTTTTGTAGGCAATTAACTGGTTTTTGACCATATCCAATTGCTCTTGCTTACCATTCAACAAGCGATACGTATCGATAAAATCTTCTTTCTCACCACTGTTGATGATTTGTCCGTTATGGATATAGGTAATATAATCTGCACATTTCTCCAAGTCGGAAGTGATGTGTGTTGAGAAAAGAATACTGATTTCACCATCCTCCACCAACTCCTGAAAAATATCCAGTAGATTATCTCTAGCGGCCGGATCAAGTCCGCTTGTTGGTTCATCCAGAATAAGAAGCTTTGCGCCGTGTGACAAAGCAAGGGCCAGGCTGTATTTCACTCTCATTCCGGTTGATAATTCGGCTATTTTCTTGTCTTCAATCAAGTTGAATTTATTCAAATACTTGTAATAGGTTTCATCATCCCAATTCCGATAGAATGATTTGATCACATTCGTTAACGTTTTGATTTTGCTGCGTGTATAGAAGTTGATGTCTCCAAATGCTGATCCAATTTCTTGTTTTAATTCGACTTCGTGCTCAGCCATGTTCTTGCCCAAAATATGGATCTGGCCGCTATCCATACGAATTAAATTCAAAATTGCTTTGATGGTCGTTGTTTTTCCTGCGCCATTGGCTCCGATAAACCCCATGATATAGCCCTTTTCCAGTTGAAAAGATACGTCCTTTAATTGAAAATGCTCATATTTCTTATTTACATTCTTTATATCTAATGCCAGCATAGCGTAGCCTCCACTCCAAATTGTGTATGTTGTGTATGCACAATATATCATTGAAGGAGTTGGGTGTCAATGATTGCTCCAACATTTCTGAGGGGTAAGGCTCCCAGCAGCTTCTTCAAAATATTGCTTTACAGGACACCTTATGGTGTTATATTATTGATTTATGAATAGGACACTTAATGGTGTCGGATATTAATGAATCGAAAAGAAAAGGGGAATCCAAATGTTTATACTAACGATTATTCTTCAAAGCTGGCTGCTGTTCTCCATGGCGTTCTTTGGTGTAACCAAGATTACAGGAGCCAAGCATCAGGTCGAGCTGTTTGATTCGATTAAGCTTCCTCAATGGTTCCGCGTCATTACGGGCTATGTTCAAACTGCTGGAGGTATAGGACTCATTATCGGTTACTGGTATCCGGTGGTTGCCGCATGGACTGGAATAGGGATAGGCATTATGATGTTAGTGGCGGTCTTCTCACATGTCAGAGTCAAAGATCCGATCGGAAAAGTGATACCGGCCTTGTTGAATCTGTTGATCGCAGCTGCAGTAGCATTCCTGTCCTTCTAAGCTCCAATTCTCCATAGGTATAATCATAAAGAGGGTGTCCCAAAAGCCATTAGGCTTTAGAGGCACCCTCTTCAATGTTAGGAGATCTGTAAAAAACACAGAGACCCGCTCGATATTCCTTGTGATGGATAGGCCCAAGCCTGCCCCTAAACTTTTTTTGTTTTTTTGTCTCGATCTAATGCCTCATTAACATAGTCCCGAGAAGGGAGTTTGCTGTTCATATGAAGTAAAATTGCAATAATAACAACAAGCAAAATAAAAATTATAATTTCCATGGGACTCTTCCTTAAAAGTGTCTATGTTTACATTTACAATACCATGGGATTTTACATATTGAAATTAATGATGCGCAGAGCTTATTAACTCTGCGGACCTTATTGGCCTTTTTGAATCGAGAGAGAAGCGCCACTCCCAAGTTCCCGCTTAGAATTAGAAAAATAGCAGTACAGGAATGGCACCCTGTACTGCTATTTTTTCTAAGTTCCTAACTTTCAGTTTGAAGCAAGCTATCTCTCTAGCGAGCTTCATGCCTTTCAGAAAGTCTTTTGTTCTTGTAGCACATTAATTATTGTGCAGCCAGATTCATCTCTGCGCACATGAGGATAAAGGCGCCTGCGCCATGAAGGTCATTCTCGCTGGTTGGGCGGGCGATATAATGAGCGTAGTCGCCGATTCCGGTGCCTATACAGATATTGCCGATCACTACGTTGCCGTTCTGATCGAGCTTCAACGTATCGATAACGCCCTGGTAGCCTTTCAAGGCATATTTGATGTATGTGGTATCCAAATAACCGAGCCGGACGGCTTTGGCAATGGCATGGATAAACAACGCTGTGCAAGAGCTTTCCAACCAGTTGTCCGGGCGATCCCCTTTGTCTATGACTTGATACCATAGGCCGGTAGCGGGGTCCTGATACTTCGTCAGAGCGATAAGCAGATCCTGCAGGATGGTTACGAGCTTTGCTTTATCCGGATGAGCCTCTGGGAGGTATTCGAACATTTCCAGCAAGGCGACGGGATACCAGCCAATGGCACGTCCCCAGAATTCTGGTGCACGGCCTGTGGCGGGATCGGCCCAAGCGGCTTCCTTGGTTTCGTCCCAGCCGTGATAGAGCAAGCCGGTGACCGGATCTTTCGTATGCGTTTCCATAAGCAGTGCCTGATAGGTCATCATGTCGAAATAATGGCTGTCGCCGAATGTCTTGGCAAATTGCGTTGCAATCGGACCAGCCATGTACAAGCCGTCAAGCCACATCTGATTCGGATAATGGGCCTTGTGCCAGAAGCCGCCTGACGGGTTCGTCGGCCATGACTTTAGCAGAGGCACTAACGTATGCAACGCCTTTTTATACCGCTCGTCTCCTGTCTGCTCATAGAGGGTGAAGAGAAGCACGCCGGGTTGAATATCGTCGAGCTCGTCAGATTTGAACTTTTTGATGCTGCCGTCCTCGAGGACCTGGCTATCCACCCACCGTTTCATGTAGTCATACAGCTTGTGTTCTCCTGTTTGCCGCCAGCATTTTTCCATACCAGACAGAAAGACACCTTGATGATAGTGGAATCGGTCTGGTGGAAGATTCTCCGGTTCGAATTTGACCATTAACGCTTCGCAGGCTTTTTGTGCCCATTGAATGGGAGTCATAAGGGATGATGTTGTTTGCACAGGTCCTTCCTCCTTTTGGTTTGTATTCATATTCTACCAGCAGGATATGTACATGTTTTGCGGATTTATCTCTTTTCTTCTTATATTTTGCGATATAATAAGCAGCAGAACGGGAAGGAGGCTGGAGAGTTGGGAGATCTTTATTATGCAAACGACACAGGGACATTCCTGGTGTCACATCGGAAAGCGCTAAGCCACCATATGCCGTCCAGTCATTTTCACAGTACTTACGAAATCTATTATTTGCTGTCCGGCAAGCGGGAGTTTTTTATTCAGGACCGGACATTAGCTATCAACGAAGGTGATATCGTCATCATTGCTCCGAATATTCTGCATCGCACGACTAATGCGGAGCGGCCGAAGCATGAGCGGCTCATCATTAATATGCACGAGCAGTATTTTTCACAGGATGGGTCCCACAAGGAAGTGCTTCAGCCATTGCTGGAACGAGATTACTTGATCGTTAACAGCTCCTTACGCAGCAGAGAGTGGATCGAATCGCTTTCCAGAGCGATTATTCAGGAGATGCAGGAATGCGACAGCGGCTACGAATTATATTCGCAAACACTCGCTGTACAGCTGCTCATCCATTGCTGCAGGCACTTCAAGCAGAATGATTCGGAGCTCCCCGTATCGGCAAATCCTATGCATGACAGAATTTCGGAAATCGTCCGCTTTATTAACGAGAACTATAGGGAGGAATTATCGCTTCATCTAGTAGCGGACAAGTTTTTTATCAGCCCCTATTATTTGAGCAGAGTCTTTAAAGAGGCGACAGGCTTCGCGTTTGTCGAGTACGTGAATAGCGTCCGGATCAAGGAAGCCAAGAGGCTGCTTGAGAACACCTCCCTGAAGGTGAACCTAATCGCCAAGAAGGTTGGCTTTGGAAGTGTGACGCATTTCGGCCGGGTGTTCAAGATGGTCACGGGGAACGTGCCCTTGTACTACAGAAAGGACCTGTAAAGGCTCGTGATCTGAAGAAGCGCTGTAGTCTGGATATACTTGCTCTGACCGAGCGGCCAAAGAAAACAAGGATGTGTTAGGTTGCAGCCTATTCAACTGCGAGAGTCATGAATATAATGGTTCCACCTGAAGAAAAATGCGATTGCCTTGTTTACTCCATTCACTGACAGGACATCAAGAACGGGTGAGGGTACCTTGCTGCCCCAACCAATATCGAAGGTTAGAGCTATGCATTTCTTTTTCGTACGGACACGATATACCGTTTCAAACAATGACTTCACCCGAATGCCGCCTCTTTCCCACATATATATGTCAACCGCGATAAATTGGTTATGCGAC
Source organism: Paenibacillus xinjiangensis (assembly GCF_059686975.1). NCBI lineage: Bacteria > Bacillati > Bacillota > Bacilli > Caryophanales > Paenibacillaceae > Paenibacillus > Paenibacillus xinjiangensis. The sequence goes on from NZ_JCAALS010000001.1 coordinate 278,304, forward strand.
TGTCTTAGCTACTACAGGATGGTGGTGCACATTGAAAATATTGTTTTTGGAACGAGGAAAGCTGTGGTCATACGGGCTGCCTGACGGATTAAGAGACCTCGGGCACGAGGTGCGTGCATCGGGTCCTGTGCACAAACGCAAGCTTATCCGTCAGCTGTCGTCTTACAAACCTGATCTGCTCGTATCCGTAGGCTGGGGGCAAGATCATACACCAGCCAAGCAGCGCTTAGTGAGGAGCCTTGCTACCCAATATCAAATTCCACTGGTCTATTGGTCCACAGAAGATCCTAACTTCACTGAGGTTTTCACCCTTCCGCTGCTTAGACGTATGAAACCGGACTATACCTTTACCATTTCTGCTAAAACGGCTATTAGATTCCAGGAAATGGGTTTTCACGCTGCGCATCTGGAGTATGCCTTTCATCCCCAAGTACACTACAGAACCGAAGCGAAAAAGAAATATCAAGCGGATATTGTCGTTGTTGCCAATGCCTACCCTGATGTTCTGCGTAAATACCCGAAGCACTATCGCAATCAATCGATTCGTATTCTGGTTCGACCATTGTTAAGGAACGGATACAGAGTTGACTTTTACGGTCGGGATTGGACACGTATGAAGTCTTTTCTTGGGTGCTCGATTCCTAAGAAATCAATCAAAGGTACTATTCCATACAAAGCTGCCAATAAAGTGTTCAGCTCGGCCAAGATTGTGCTGGGTTTGCAAAACTATACGGATATGGTGACGCAAAGAACCTACGAAACCCTTGGCTCAGAAAGCTTTTTCCTGACGAACGATACACCTGCTGTCAGAGGGATTCTGAGACCGGGGCATGACGTGGTAGTCAGCTCGAGCCCACAAGAGACCTTGAAGAAGGTTCGTTACTATTTGGACAATGAGAAAGAAAGGGAGCGAATCAGGAGAAACGGACGACGGGCTATTGCCAAGCATAATTACACCACACGCGCCCAGTTCATGTTGTCCACCTTAAGGGATAGGGGATTAATCCCATGAAATATTCTTCATTTTTAAAAAAAAGGATAAGGTCAAGGTAGAATATTCAATTCGCGGAGGGCCAATCATGAAAATATTGTTTCTAGAGTCCCATCCGATGTGGATTCACGGACTTCCCAATGGGTTTCGGGATGCAGGACATACCGTGAAAATATCGGGACCTCTGACTAGAGAAAATCTTCCTCGTCTGCTCAGGCAGTTCAAACCTGATCTGATTATTAGCTTGGGCTGGACTCTTGAACATAGAGAGCATAAACGACAGTGGATTAAAAGGTTTGTCGCTTCAACAGCCATACCGCATGTTTACTGGGCTACTGAGGATCCCACTCATCATGAGTCCTTCTCGTTACCCTATGTCCGTACAGTCAAGCCTGATTTTGTCTTTACCATTTGCCGATCTATGGTTAAGGACTATAACAAAATAGGAATTAAGGCGGCTCATATGGATTTTGGCTATCACCGCAAAGTACACCGTGAAGGTAAAATCGTCAAGCAGCTCAGAAGTAATATCGGAGTAGTTGCCAACGGATATTCCCGCATATTAAAAATCTATCCCAACCACTACCGTCTCCAATCTCTCGACCATCTCATTAGCCCTTTAGTGAAGGACGGCACCCGAATTGATTTTTGGGGGAGGCAGTGGGATGAAATGACGCCTATTCTCGGAGCACGTATTCCACTCAGTTGGATACATGGGTATTTGCCCTATATTGATGCCCGTAAAGTCTATAATTCTGCGAAGATTATAATTGGTCCTCAGAACCATTTATCCCAGGTCACTCAAAGAACCTATGAGATTCTCGGATCAGGCGGTTTTCTGATTACCAGTGATACCCCCGAAATCCGCCGTTTGTTCAAACCAGGAAGGGATCTTGTTGTCTCCAGCTCCGCGCAGCAAACACGAGAGCTCATCCGCTACTATCTGAACCATCCTCAAGAGCGTGAACGTATCCGCAAGCAGGGCAAGCGCACCGTTCTGAAGCATAATTATAAACGTCGTGCTCAATATATGATTGAACAGCTGAAAAAACATAAAATCCTTTGATTAATGAACTGCGCTCCCAATGTTAGATCCAAATTAACAATTGGAGGTGCAGTTATTTGGTCAAATGGAGTAGGAACTATATGTTCTCGCTGCGATTCTTTGATCTGCCTAGAGAAGCATGCATGGTTCTCTGTGAATAAGTAAATCAGAGCTAAGAGCGGCAGAATGGTGCCAATAAGGGAGGCGAGCTTCCAGCCTCCTTGGGTATATGCCCATCCACCTAAGGATGAGCCGATCGCTCCCCCAATAAAGAAAATCGCCATGAAGAGTCCGTTCAGGCGTCCTCTCGCTTCACTCCCTAATGAATAGATCGCACGTTGACTAATGACCAGATTTCCCGAAACGCTCATATCAAGTGTAATTGCGGTTATGAAGAGTAGGATCAGAGCAGGAGCAGAATGACTGTGGAACAAATGGATGAGTCCAAAGGACAAGACGGCTACAATCATGGCAAGCCACGTCAACCTCTTGCTCCAGCCTTTATCCGCCAATCTTCCGGCAATCGGCGCAGCGATTGCACCGCCTACACCAACAAGTGCAAACCATGCAATGCCTTGCTGGGACATTCCGTAAGTATCAGCCAGATGCAAAGGAACGACGGTCCAGAATAAGCTGAAGGCTCCGAATAAAAAAGCTTGGTACAAGGCGCGTCGTCGCAATACCGGTGTATGCCTAAGTAAAGTGCTTAGGGAGAATAGGAGTTGACCGTAGCGCACCGAAGGAGAGGGCTTCCGCACGGGAAAAACATACCATAGCAATATAGTCAAAAGAGAGGTAACAACAGCAGACATCACAAATATAGATCTCCAATCCCACACACTGGCTATGAAACTTGCTAACGGCCGGGCAAACATGATCCCTAGCAAAAGACCGCTCATCACACTACCGACCACGCGGCCCCGCTGATCAACGAAGGATAAATAAGCAGCAAGGGGCACAAGAATTTGAGCCGCTACGGATCCGGTTCCAATGAATAAGGATGCATAATTCATTTTGCATCGTAATCCTCCTCCAATAAATACTGAACGTATCGTTTATATAGTGCTTAAGAAGAACGGCGACAAAGGAGGATTCGCATGCAGGGGAAAAGAGGGCGTCCGCGCAATGTGGAGACGCAAAACGCCATCCTTGCTTTTTTCCTATGAATTATTGTTGGAAATCGGCTTTGGAGCAGTTACCGTTGAAAAAATCGCTGATCATGCGAAGGTAAGTAAGGCTACGATCTACAAATGGTGGCCAAACAAGGCTGCAGTTGTGATGGATGGTTTCCTATCCGCTGCGACAGTAAGACTGCCTGTTCCCGATGCGGGTGCGGTGTTCCAGGATATTCTGGAGCACGCCACGAATATGGCTCGGTTTATGATAAGCCGAGAAGGCTCGATTTTTCTGGAGATAATAGGGGAGGGACAGGTTGATTCAGCTCTGGCTGAGGCCTATCGAACACGCTATATACAGCCTCGTAGGCTGGAGGTTCATGGCATTATGAGCCGCGGGCTTGAGCGCGGAGAGCTGAAGGAGAAGCTCGATATCGGATTATGCACGGATCTCATCTACGGGCCGATATTTTACCGCTTATTAGTTACGGGTGACCCCATTGACGACAACTATGTTAAGCAGCTGGTCACTCATGTCTTTGATGGAATCCGATAGACTAGATTATAGACTGCACTGGGATAGGTAAGAGCAACAAAAAAACCTTGAGAAATCAAGGTTTTTTTGTTGTTAAGAAAATGATCGTAAAATGTTGGTAAAATTGTGATTAATGAGATATAAGAACCCCGTATTGTTCGAAAAAATGAATAATTGCAGCAGTATCCATTCTCTTATCAGGCAGGTCTTCCGGATAATAAATGCCTGGAGCCAGCGGCTCTGCCTCTGATGCTAGCAGTAGCTTTTCAGCTTGGATAGCAGCTCCCAATGCAGTGAGATGAGTCTGACCAAGCGGATCAGAAATCGACATACTCCGTTCAACCCAGCGCCCATTATGATCACGGCCTTTTAGATGAATAACCATGTGATGTGCGCTGCCAGTGCCTGGATTGTAGAGCAGACTTCGTCTTAGAGATCGGAATCGATCACCGCTGATCATCTTCCATATTCCGCTCTTGACCATTCCTACAAGCGCGTAGGTGGATGCTCTGTTGTCGAAGGAGATGCGGAAGCTGGCTGAGTCGATATGGTCTTTCTTGAGCAGGGTCACATGATCCGGGGTGTCGAGCCGATAGCATTTGGTTTTGTATCCGTTAGGAAATTGTACTTTGACCGGATCTGTCATAGGGAAGACAAGACGGGTTCCTGTCGGTTCCGTAATATGGAATGGAATGCTCATACGATCCATGTACGCCGCAGAGTCGGGTCCTGCTTTGTCCCGCAGCGAGTAAAGCGCATTAATATGGATGGAGACGTTCTGAAGTGAAGCCGAATGCAGCATAGCAAGCAGTGAAGCAGTTCCGGCCATCCAGCCGGAGGACAATACGACAGGGGCATGGAGCTCCGAGTTCTTCAATTTGGCGATCGATTGTTGGAATAGTTCTGTCCAGCGCGTAAGGTCGATGAGTGGAATCTTTCTTCGGACGGCGGACATCAGCAGCCGATCCTGCAAATCGTTAACGGCATTTATAATCAGTGTCACATTGTCGTCTACATGAAGCAACGGATCCTCCGCATTATTATCGACAACGATGGTATGAACCCGTCCAGACTCGAATGGTACTGCTTTTCCCGGTGACCTTCCTCCGAGTGCAATATCCAGATCAGGGTGCCGATCGTGTAAGATCTGAGCGATCTGTCTGCCAACTTCACCGTATCCCCCTACAATAAGAACCTTTTTTTTGCTCATAAGCTCAACCTCCGTTTAAATGTTTGAATGTTTATATGTTTAAGTTATTAAACGTATAAACTGTAAAAAAAGGAATGACAATAGCTAGTTAGTGGCACTAGTTCTGGCATTCCTCTTCTATGAATTGAACAAGCTGTTTCATAAGTGCGATGGCTTCGTTGAACTCAAGCCTGTAGAACATCTCTGTACCCTTCTTCTGAACGTTAATCAGCCCTGCTTGCCGTAAAATCTTCAGGTGATGAGAGACAGTAGGCCGCGACATGGGAATGTGCTCTGCAATCTGCGTCACATTCATACTCTCTTTGTCGATCAGTAACGATATGATCTGCTGACGAATAGGGTCTCCCAAGCCTTGGAAATAAGGGCTTAGATTCTCAAAAATATGAATGGCCTTCTGATTGCCGATAAATTCGCTCATGGTTCACTCCGTTATAATGTTTAATTGTTTAAACGTATTATATTGTATCTCGCGGATTAACACAATACGCAGTATGTAACATAGGCAGTATGTAATGACAATTGACCTGCTCCAAAGGTAATTCTGGACCTCTGTCAAGAAAGTGGACACCCTATCATACATCTAACTTACTCGTTTGTAATACATCAATTCGGATCTGTGTCAGATATCCCACAGTACCAGCCCCAAATGCTGACTTTTGTGCAACATTACGTGGGTTCCAGCTCTCCTCGAGCCTATAATGCTGACTTTTGTGCAACATTACGTGGGTTCCAGCTCTCCTTGAGCCTATAATGCTGACTTTTGTGCAACATTATCGGTGTTCCAGCTCTCCTCAAGCCTATAATGCTGACTTTTGTGCAACATTACGTGGGTTCCAACTTTCCTCCAGCCCAGTCCAAAATGCTGACTTTTCGCTAGAAAGAAACGGCAGAAATCGCTGTTTCTTTGTTATGTAGTGGAAGATCAGTAGAAATTCTATCAAGCTTATCACAAAATGCAATATTATTCCTGATTTTCAAAGGAAATTTAAATTGTGTATCGAATATTAAATGAAGATTAATGAAAGTTTTTGTAAGTAGATAACGGAGTATTATAATTTAAGGGGGCATTTAAACTTGTTGCATTCATTACAATTATTCAAGAAGCTAACGGCTGTAGTATTATGTATGGTTCTCATTATTACAGGGAATATATCATTGGGAGGTTCTGTGAGAGTCGCATATGCAAGTACACTTAACGTGAATGATATGGCGATAATCGGTTGGGATGCAGTGGGCGATACGGTTACCTTTGTAAGTTTAGTCAATATTCCAGCAGGTACGGTTATTAAAATAACAGACAAAGGCTGGGATCAATCCACAAACGCATTCACCTCTTTAAACACGGGTGATGGCTTAATTACATGGACTCTATCAAGTGTGGTAACGGCAGGCTCTGTTTTCTCCATTTACTATGGGGGGAGCGACGCCGAGACAACACTTACGAATATAGCAACAGGCGATAGTCTGACAAATGATATTACTGTATCTGGTTATACAGTAACGGATCCAATGAATCTTGCTGGAGATGGGATCTTCATATACCAGGATGCTGATAGTAATCCGTACTTTATTACAGGCTTTAATAATTCAGGAGGAGTAGTAGATTCAGCTAATTGGAATACGTCCATTATTGCTACTCTAAGGGATTCGATGTTACCTAATAGTAATGGATCACAGAATTCCTTGACGAACGGCGTGAATGCTATTGGTCTACAGGGCGGTGCAAGCCAGCAAGATAATGTTCAATATACTGGAAGTATAACGTTAGTGAATATAGATACATGGAAGTCTCGTCTGTTAGACTCTGCAAACTGGAGTGGAGATAATACAGGGGATATAATGAGCACAATCCAGACAAATATTCCTTTAATAATAACAGCTCCTTCTGTAACTACAGATGCAGCAACTAGCATTACTTCCACAGAAGCAGTGCTGAATAGTACGGTCAATGATAAAGGAGATTATACAACGGTTACTTTCGACTATGGTTTGAACGCAAGCTACGGCAGCACTGTCGCTGCTACTACTGGTGGAACTATCGCTGCAGGAACTGGGAGTATAAGTGCTTCTGCTACATTGTCGGGCTTGACTCCTAATACTACCTATTATTATCGCGTGAAGGCGGTAAACAGTGTTGGAACGACCAATGGTACATCTCAGACATTTACAACTGCTGCATCGCCAACAACGTTCACGGTATCGGAGACAGGTACACTTACGTTGGATGCACTAGTCGAAGGGTATACGTTCAACGATACGATCGCCAATCAAGAGTATGTAACCCTCACGAAGGTAGGCAATGGCGCGATCACGAACTTAAGCGGCAGCATTAGTGGAGGAGCGACGAGCAAGTTCGTAGTGGGCACCATCAATGCAGATTCACTAGGAGCAGGCGTGTTATCTACGTCCCTCAATATTCGTCCGAAGGTGAATCTGCCAGTAGGCACCCATACAGAAACGATTACGCTAACAGCAGATGGCGGCATCAGCCACAGCTTTGATGTGAGCTTTACCGTAACAGCAGCACCGACAACGTTTACGGTATCGGAGACAGGTACACTTACGTTGGATGCACTAGTCGAAGGGTATACGTTCAACGATACGATCGCGAGCCAAGAGTATGTAACTCTTACGAAGGTAGGCAATGGCGCGATCACCAACTTGAGCGGCAGCATCAGTGGCGGAGCGACTAGCAAGTTCGTAGTTGGTACCATAAATGCAGATTCACTAGGAGCTGGGGTATTATCTACGTCACTCAATATTCGCCCGAAGGTGAATTTGTCAGTAGGGACCCATACAGAAACGATTACGCTAACAGCAGATGGCGGCATCAGCCACAGCTTTGATGTGAGCTTTACCGTAACAGCAGCTCCAACAACGTTTACGGTATCGGAGACAGGTACACTTACGTTGGATGCACTAGTCGAAGGGTATACGTTCAACGATACGATCGCGAGCCAAGAGTATGTAACCCTTACGAAGGTAGGCAATGGCGCGATCACGAACTTGAGCGGCAGCATCAGTGGCGGAGCCACTAGCAAGTTCGTAGTTGGTACCATAAATGCGGATTCACTAGGAGCAGGCGTGTTATCTACGTCACTCAATATTCGCCCGAAGGTGAATTTGCCAGTAGGAACCCATACAGAAACGATTACACTAACAGCAGATGGCGGCATTAGCCACAGCTTTGATGTGAGCTTTACCGTAACAGCGTCGCCGACAACGTTTACGGTATCGGAGACCGGAACACTGACGTTGGATGCACTAGACGAAGGGTATACGTTCAACGATACGATTGCCAATCAAGAGTATGTAACTCTTACGAAGGTAGGCAATGGCGCGATCACGAATCTGAGTGGCAGCATAAGTGGCGGAGCCACTAGCAAGTTCGTAGTTGGTACCATAAATGCAGATTCACTAGGAGCTGGGGTATTATCTACGTCACTCAATATTCGCCCGAAGGTGAATTTGCCAGTAGGGACCCATACAGAAACGATTACACTAACAGCAGATGGCGGCATCAGCCACAGCTTTGATGTGAGCTTTACCGTAACAGCATCGCCGACAACGTTTACGGTATCGGAGACAGGTACACTTACTTTGGATGCACTAGTCGAAGGGTATACGTTCAACGATACGATCGCGAGCCAAGAGTATGTAACCCTTACGAAGGTAGGCAATGGCGCGATCACCAACTTGAGCGGCAGCATCAGTGGCGGAGCGACTAGCAAATTCGTTGTTGGTACCATAAATGCTGATTCACTAGGAGCTGGGGTATTATCTACGTCACTCAATATTCGCCCGAAGGTGAATCTGCCAGTAGGGACCCATACAGAAACGATTACTCTAACAGCAGATGGCGGCATCAGCCACAGCTTTGATGTGAGCTTTACCGTAACAGCAGCTCCAACATACACGATCGCGACTATAGTGGATCAAACCGCTGCAGATATTACTCAAGGCTATGCCTCAGGAACACAGGAAACGATAAGCATCGATGTTGCGAATACGGGGACAGGTCATTTGAATAATGTGACAGTGGCACTTAGCGGTACGAATGCGAATGATTTCATGTTAACACAGCCACTAGTAGGAACGTTGAATAGCGGAGATCCAGCGACTAGCTTTACAGTAATTGCGAAAGATGGTTTAGCGGCAGGTACGTATACCGCAACGGTTACTGTGTCGGCAACTAACATGCTGAATGTGACGTTTACAATCACTCAAGTGATAAATCTGCCTCATGCACCTGCTAACCCTCAGAATCTTACAGCAGCAGCGGGCAATCAACAGGTTAACTTGAATTGGAGCATCGTTCCGGACGCGAAGTACTATGAAGTATATCTGTCGACAGTATCCGGACAGTTCGACAGTACACCTTATGCGACCGTGACTGAAGCAACTTATGATGCACACAACCTAACGAATGGGCTAACCTATTACTTTGTCGTTAAGGCAGGTAATGAAGGAGTCTTGAGTGCTGTATCCAATCAAGTAGATGCAACGCCTGCTACATGGTCAGCAGCGCCAACAAACGTTGTGGCTGTAGCAGGAAACCAGCAAGTAACGCTCTCCTTTACAGCTCCAGCCGATAACGGAGGGAGTGCTATTATTGGTTATGAAGTGACTGCTTCGCCGGGTAACGTGGTTGTAACTGGCAATACAAGTCCAATCATGATTTCGGGCTTAACGAACGGCACGAGCTACACCTTCACGGTAAAAGCAATAAATGCTATTGGCAGCAGTGCTCCATCAGCCGCCTCCAACGCAGTTAAGCCAAAAGCCGCTTCCAGCAATGGCGGTTCAACAAGCAATAGCAAAGTTATCTCTACAGATGGTACATTAACTCTGCCCGCAGGTAGAGAGGGCGAGGTAAGCTTGAATGACGAGATAACACTCTCGATACCCGCTAATGCCTTTAATAAAGAGCTGAAGTTTACAATTGAGAAACTATTGGATGTTCAAATGCTTCTTCCGAATAAAGAGGTTTTAGGCAGCTCGATCTTTGAGGTTCTGACAAATAATTCAGAGAAAATCAATGGTTCAGCTACACTGACGATAAAGTTTGATCCTTCTACAGTAAATAGCAACCAAACGGTAGCGGTCTTCTATTACGATGAGACTGTGGGTTCATGGCAAAAAATACAAGGCGGAGAGATTGAAGGAAATCGCATACGTGTAGAAATGGATCATTTCGCTAAGTTTGCGGTAATCGTTATAGACAAAGAGACAGGCCTGCCTGTAACAGAGAACTCGACAGACGTAATTAGCTTCAGCGATATCGCTGAACATTGGGCTGAGGCTAACATCAAGCTAGCGGTAAGCAGGGGAATCGTTAACGGCTACAAGGACGACACATTTAAGCCAGGCAAAACGGTAACTCGCCAAGAATTTGTAGTGATGCTGATGAATGCATTGAAGCTGCAAGAAGCTGGGACTGCGCCGACATACACAGATTCATCTAAGATCGGAGAGTGGGCACAGAAGGCTGTCTCTCAAGCGGTACAAGCCGGAATAATTAAGGGATATGAAGATGGGACTTTCCGTCCGAATGCAGAAATTACACGTGCCGAGATGGCAGTCCTCCTTGCTAACGCTTTAGGTCATTCTGTAGAAGCTAATGCAGCAGCTGGCTTCGAGGATGACGATCAAATTCCAGTATGGGCGATGAGCAGTGTTGCTTTCGTGAAGCAAGAGGGTATCATGCAAGGGAAAAGCGGTAACCAATTCGCTCCTCAAGACTATGCGACACGAGCTGAGGCTGTAACGGTGATGCTGAATATGCTGGAACGGAAGAGCGAATAAATACACCAGCGTGCCTCTGATGGTCTGTTAAGTAACTAGATAGGGTAGTTTTTGTACAATTAGCGAAATTGTTTTCGCTAGTTAGGAAGTAATTTTCCCTAAATGTTGGCTGTGCGGCCTAATTAGTGTTAATAACGAAACGAATTTCGTTATTAACGAAACAAAGCTCACCAATAGCGAACTTTATGTACAGATTCCTATTAAATCTGGTCATTCACCAGAACAGCACTTCAAATGAGCGAAAATGGGTTCATGATTAGTGAAATTCATTTCGCTACGAAACAACAAAAGCATCGGTGGGAAGCTCGTTTTCCATACCGATGCTTTTTTTTGTCGTTCAGCTGATTCTGGAGCATCAGTGAGCGAATTCAGGCTGTTTTTTTTCTAACAAGCAGCTGCTGACTTACAAATACTTAATAAGATTCGAGACCTAAGATAACATTTCTATGAAAAAATGAAGCATGTGTTCTCAGTAGAAAAGGAGAGGAGTCTGCTCATTAGTAAGAAGAAGGTGTGAATCAGTCGGTTGACGTCATTGAAGGAAAAATATCTAATTTCTCAGTCACAGGAGGATCATGCGTGTTTAAAAAAATGATTACTGTTTCATTGTCTTTTGTGCTGCTAACCACAAGTCTCATTCACCCTATGGCGTCTGTACCAATCGCTTATGGGGCAGAGGATACAGAAGGAAGATGGATGACTGGAGATTATCATTTCCATACGATTCAGTCCGATGATGCGCACGGGCCGCTTGAGGAAGTGCTGGATACCGCGCTAGACGAGTATGGATTAGATTGGGTCGCGACGACAGATCATTTGCGGATGTCTAGCCGTGACGATACAGGCACTCGTCTGCCAAGCTCTATTCCTATGTCGCAAGGGATTGCGCGTTACCAAGCTCCGAAGATTCAACAGCTGCAGGCTGCCGGAAAATATGAAGGCAAAACGATATTTAACGGCTTTGAATGGGACATGCCTGGCTATGATCATACCGCAGTAGGTATCGTGACGGATAATCCCGGTTCGGAAGAGGCACTTAAGGCTAATGAACAGTTTGAATATTTATTTTCTAACCGCGATGCTGGCTTGTTCGATGCGGCGGATGTAGCCGTCTGGGACGCGCAAGACAGCAGAGCATATTCGACAAAGGCAGACACATTGACTGCCATTCAATGGCTGTCCGATCATTATCCTGACAGCTATGCGCTGCTTAATCATCCTTCCAGAAAGAACGGAACATCAAGCCAGCTGAATATTGAGGATATTCGTAATATACATAATACTGCTCCGAACGTTGCCTTTGGCTTCGAGGGTATGCCGGGCAACCAGATGGCTCCAGACCGCGGCGAAACAACGGAGATTTACGGCGGGGCGGACATTATGGTTGCTAAGGTTGGAGGAGTGTGGGATGCGCTGCTAGGTGAAGGACGCAGGTTCTGGAACTTTGCCAACTCTGACTTTCATTTCAACATTAGCAGCGACCGCAAATACTCCAGCGGTTATTATCCCGGTCAATATGCTAAAAATTACACATGGGTCAACGGATCAGGCATGAAGGCAATCGTGGACGGCATGCGTTCCGGTCAGTCCTTCTCTGTACATGGGGATCTTATTAACGCTTTGGATTTCCAAATTGCGAATGTAGGCAATGCCGCGACAATGGGCGAGGAGCTGCAAGCAGCCAAAGGTGAAGATCTGCAAATTACGATTCGGTTCAAAAGTCCGGAATTAAATAACAACGGCGATCCGGTACAGGTTGACCACGTCGATCTGATCTCCGGCAATGTAACGGGAATAGCGCAGCCAGGAACGGAAGAATACAGCAAGGCTACGAATGATTCCGCCCAAGTGCTGAAACGGTTCACAAGCGAAGACTGGACGACCGATGGCGAAGGCTATCATACGATTACTTATACCGTAGAATCGGCCAGTAAAAATCAGTATTTCCGTCTAAGAGGCACGAATCTGGGTACTGACGTTCCTGGAGAAACAAGCAATGGCGAGCCGCTTATTGATACGAAGAATACAACGGCGGACAATGAAACGCGTTTTACTGAAATTAACGAGCGCAATTTTTCAGACTTATGGTTTTATTCCAATCCGATTTTTGTCGATGTAGCGTATACCGACATTCAAGCGGTTGAGGATGCTCTTGCCAGCCTTTCGATCCAGACGGAGCCGGTGATATCTAACTTCACTCTGCCGCTGGAGAGCGAGCATGGCGCGACTATCGCGTGGTCCTCTTCGAATCCAAGCGTCGTGGACATAGCAGGCGGCAATGCGACTGTCACCCGTCCTGCTATCGGTGGGCCGGATGCAAAGGCAACGATTACAGCGACAGCTACAAGAGGCGCTGTTAGTGAATCGGCTGAGTTCGAGGTAACGGTTAGTGCGCAAACGACAAGCGATATGATGCTATGGTACAAATTCGACCATAATGCAGCTAATGGCACGACGGTTCCTGACGCTTCGGGGAACGGCCATAACGGCACACTTGGCGGTGGAGCCGCTGTGAGCGATGAGCATGGCGGAGCGGTGAAGCTGGACGGCTCGAACGATTATGTACGGATGCCGGACGGTCTTCTGTCGGGAATAACCGATATGACGATCACCATGAGTGTTAATCTGGATGCAACGTTTGCACGTCCGGCTTGGCTCGTTACATTTGCATCTGATGCCAATGCGGTCAGTGGAACGAACTATATGGGACTGCTTGAGGACTCATCCGGCAGGTTCAGAGCTTCGATTACAGACAACTGGTGGTCCGGTGAACAGACTATATCCAAAGGATCGGCGCTAGGCAAAAATGTCTGGAAAAACATCGCCTTGTCCATATCCGGCACGACGGGTACGTTGTATGAGGATGGCGTCCAGGTCGCGCAAAATACAAGCTTGCGATTATCGCCAGAGGATATGGAAGCTACCGTTGCCAACTACATCGGCAGACCGGCGTATTCGGGAGATAAGTACTTCAAAGGCGCAGTATCCGATTTCCGTATTTACTCCAGAGCGCTAAGCCAAGCAGAAATTACAGCTGCGGCCGTGGAAGAGGCTGATGTTGTGGCTGTGGCTAATGATTCAGCTGAACTAGATCTGGGAGACACGAGTGCGGTAACTGCTGATCTGACGCTTCCGACAGCGGGCAGCAATGGAAGTGTGATCAGCTGGGAATCCAGCAATACAGCTCTGTTAAGCACATCCGGTACGGTGACACGTCAGGCTGAGACAGTGACGGCAACGCTGGCGGCAACCATTACGAAGGGCTCGGAGACGGGTAAGAAGACATTCGTAGTAACCGTTCTAGGAACGGGAGATGCGGAAGCAGCAGCGCTTGACGCCTTGGGCTTAAGTCTTGGAACAGAGATTGTATCGTCCGAGACGCTCAGCTTGCCTGCTGTAGGTGAGAGCGGCTCGGTGATCACCTGGCAGACAAGCAATGCTTCTCTGATTGAAGCGAATGGTACGGTACATCGTCCAGCAGGTGCCGATAATGGAAAGGTAACATTAACGGCGACGGTAACGATGAACGACGCATCGACGACCAGAACGTTCGATCTGGTGGTGCTGTCGCAGAAGCCGGTTATTGCGCACTGGACATTCAGTGAAGATAACGTCATTTCGGGTTCGATGGAGGACGGCGACCTGCGGATTGGTGATCTGTCCGGATTAGGCAACGATCTGACACTTGTAACGACAGGTGACGGACTGAGTGCGGAAGCTTCCGAGATGCTGGAGTGGTCCGAGGACGGCAACAGTCTTGTGTTCCACAATTACCGTGGAGCGCCAGTCGGCAAGTATTTTAAAACCGTCGAAGATGCGCTTATGAACAGCGAAGAGTTTACGGACGGCTATACGATCGAAGTTGTCTTTAAAGTGCCGGACGGCTTTACAGCCGATAAGAATGCATGGTCGGGTATATTGACTAGACAAGGTACAGGAGCCGAAGCTGGGAAAACAGGTGGTGAACGCGAGGTTCTTACTACCCTGTCACTCTCTAATCTGGCAGAGCTGCAGTGGTCGAGCTACCCTGTTAATCTGAATAATAATCCACCGGCATGGTCCTTCTCATTGGACAGCCCCGACAATTGGTATCATACCGCTATTGTGAATGACGGCTCGCATACGAAGCTGTACATTGATGGTGTGACCGATTTCAGAAACCCTTCGGAGGTCATGAACGGTATTGAAGCCGTAGCAGGTAAAGGGTGGAATGTCGGAGCTTCCGAATACGACGGCTCGCTAGATGGATTGTTTGCAGGAACGATTCAAGAAATCAAAATTACGGCAAGTGGTCTGGAGCAAGAGGAGTGGCTGCTTCAGGAATATGATACGGATGGAATCATTGAAGGCAACAATGATGATGCACCTGTTGTCAGTAATGATGAAACGTATACCATTGCGTTCATTCCTGATACGCAGAAAGAAGTCAGATACCAGCCTGAAATCTTCTATGAGCAAATGCAGTGGATTGCCGATCACTATAAGGATTACAACATTAATATGTCGGTATCCTTAGGAGATCTCGTGGATCAGCCATGGGTAGCGCAGGAATGGACAGCTGCCGACAAGGGCTATGATGTGCTGGATGAAGCGGGAGCGCCTTATATTGTTACACGAGGCAACCACGATGTGGGAGGCAGCAATCCTTATACGTATTTGAATCTATTCGGGGCAAGCCGATTTGCCGACAAGGACTATTGGCATGGCGGCTCGCCTAGCGGCTACAGCTCGTATGTCATTTTTGAGAGCGGCAGCTACAAGTATATGGTCTTGTCGATTGATAGAGAGGTTTTCCGTACCGATCTGGAATGGGCCAAAGGGGTATTGGAAGCGAACAGCACGATCCCTACTATTGTTCTGTCACATGAAATCCTGCAAGTAGGGGGCGACGGCTCGCTCGGCTACAGCGGGAACGGTCAATCACTCTTTGACAATCTGGTTAAAGATCAGGATCAGGTATTCATGTCGATAGCTGGACATCATCATGGCACCGACTACCGAATTGTGCAAAATGCGAGTGGGAACGATGTCATCGAAATGCTGGTTGACTATCAATCCTTCTACCATGGAGGCAACGGCTGGCTTCGTTTAATGGAAGTTGATGAGGCGAATGATCAATTGAACTTCAGAACTTATTCGCCTTGGGTGGAAATCCTGCCGGAAGCTGAACGGACGATCTTTGATCTGAAGAATCTGACTGGAAGCACAGAAGAGTTTACGGTAGACATGAACTTTGACGAGCGTTTCAGCTTTTATCAAAAGATCGGAACAGTCACCGGAACCATCACCGACGGTACAAATCCACTGGATGGCGTTGCGGTAAGCCTAACTGCGGATGGAGAGCAGTATGAGGCAACGACGGCTATGGATGGAAGCTATACCATTAGCGATGTACCGGCTGGAACCGGTTATTCGCTAGCCGCATCCAAGCCGGGCTACAACAGCGGCAGCTTAACGGATGTAAGTGTAGCATCGAATAAGACAACGGACGGCTCTCTTGTTCTAAGTCCTTTGTCCTCCACTTATTACACCGTTACTTTCGATAAGAATGGTGGGGATACCGAAGCGAATCCAACCTCGAAGTCGATTGTCGAGGGAGGCATCTTAGGCTCCATTCTTGCAGAGCCGACCAGAGCCGGTTATGTGTTCGCGGGCTGGAATACGGAGCAGGATGGCAGCGGAGCACCAGCTGCAGCAGAGACCGTGATCGATAAGGATCTGGTGCTGTATGCACAGTGGACTGATTTGCTTCTCCGTTACAGCTTTGATACGGACAGCGTGGACGGCACCGCCGTCTCCGACGTAACGGGCAATGGTTATGACGCTACGCTAGGCGGTGGAGCTGTGCTGTCCAATGAGCACGGTGGATCAGTAGAATTTGACGGTACGAATGACTTTGTACAGATGCCTAACGGCATATTGTCCAGGTTGACGGACATTACGATCTCGATGAGCTTGAAAATGGATGAATCGCTAGCCCGTCCAGCATGGCTGTACTCTTTTGCATCTGATGCGGCGGCTGTTAGTGGAACCAACTATTTGGGACTTCTTGAGGATTCATCCGGAAGATTAAGAGCATCCATTACGGAGAACTGGTATCCGAATGAACAGACCGTTACCAAAGGCTCGGCGCTTGACAGGGGCGTGTGGAAGCATATCGCGTATACCATTTCTGGCACGACGGCAACGTTATACGAGGATGGCGTTCAAGTCGGCCAGAACACCGGCTTAACTCTAACGCCGGAAGATATGGAATCGACCATTGCGAACTATATCGGCAGACCGACTTATTCCGGCGATAAGTACTTCAAAGGAAAAGTGTCGGACTTCCGAATCTACTCCAGAGCGCTAAGCCAAGACGAGATCGAGGCTGAAGCTGGGGAGGAGCTTGCAGAGTACGGTTCGATTGCCGGAACGGTAACAGATGGAGAAGCTCCGATTGCGGATGCAGTGGTAAGCCTGACCGTTAACGGGAAAGAGTATTCAGCTAATACTGCCGCTGATGGCAGCTATAAGATAAGCCAAGTGCCTGTAGGGGAAGCATATTCGGTAACGGCTAGCAAAGCCGGATATACGCCCGGTATAGCGGCTGATGTATCGGTAGCAGCTGATGAAGCCACTGTGAATACAGATATAACACTGACGGCCATTATTTGGACGGTTCATTTCGATCAGAATGGCGGGGATACAGCACCAGATCCTGCTGTAATCCTTGTTATGGATGGCGAGAGTGCTGGTGAATTGCCGGCGGCTCCAGCAAGATTAGGCTATGATTTTGTCGGATGGAATACAGCGTCTGACGGAACTGGCGAATGGTTCACAGCAGCTACAGAAGTATTCCAAGATCTTACCGTCTACGCGCAATGGATTCCGGAGCAAGCTGGCGTAACGACCGGCAGTATCGCGGGAACCGTTATGGACGGCACGAATCCGATTGAAGGAGCCGTTGTAAGCGTGACGGTCACGGGATCTGTGTATATGGCCGTAACAGGAGCTGAGGGAACCTATACGATAACCGAAGTTCCAGAAGGAGTCGGTTATACGGTAACGGCGAGCAAAAGCGGCTATGAGAGCGCCAACGTGAACAATGTGACTGTAGCAGCTGATGAAACGACTGCAGGAGTGGATTTTGCTCTGCAAGCCATCCCATCCTCAGGCCAAACCGGCAGCATTACAGGAACGGTTACGGACGGTGTTCATCTCATTGAGGGAGCTATTGTCAGCGTGACAGTAACTGGTTCTGTGTATAGGGCTGTAACAGGAGCTGACGGAACCTACACGATAGCCGGAGTTCCGGAAGGAAACGGCTATACCGTTACAGCTAGCAAAGATGGCTATGAGAGCGACAGTGTAGAAGATATTCACGTTACCGCGAATCAAGCCACAGCAGCTGTTGATCTTGTTCTTAACGCAATGGCTGTTACCTACACCGTCACTTTCAATAGTAATGGCGGAGATACCGGGACTAGTCCGGTATCGATTACGGTGAAAGCTAACGAAATGGTAGGTGAGCTTCCAGCAGCTCCGTCCAGAACGGGGTATACCTTCGAAGGCTGGAACACGGAAGCGAATGGAAGCGGGATGAGCTTTACAGCGGCAACCAATGTCACCTCGGATCTGACCGTCTATGCCCAGTGGAAGAAGAGATCCGGTCAATCAAGCGGTGGGTCAGATGGAGGCAGCTCGAACGATAACGGATATGTTCAGGCTGAAGAGATTACGACAGGAGCAGAATCCGTTCATGTGAAGTTAACCGGAACGAGGTATCAGGTATCCGGAACTCAGATGGCGGAGCTGATCGAGCTGAACAAAGATAAGGATGTTGTCCTGAGCGGGGACAATTATTCCATTACCTTCGCAGCGGGAGCTATGAGTCCTCTTACAGATGAGAAGGACTATGACTTCAGCGTTTCTTTCAATGGCGGGAGCAGCGAGATGAAGGAACAGGCAGGCGAGCATGCCGTTCTTACTGTAAGTTACGGACATAGTGGAGCGCTTCCTGGAGCAGCCGACATTAAACTATTCGTTGGGTTGAACTACAGCGGACAGACTCTGCACTACTATTATTACAATGAGAAAACCAACAAGCTTGAATTTATTCAAAGCACGACTGTCGATGAAGAGGGCTTCGTGGCTGTTGAACAAACCCACTTCTCGGATTATGTGCTGACATCGGAATTACTGTCTGCCGTCCACAGCTTCACGGATATATCCGGTCACTGGGCGGAGGAAGCTATTGCGTTTGTGACTACGAGTGGACTATTCACAGGCACGGACGACAATACATTCAGTCCTGAGCTAGCTATGACCAGGGGAATGGTGATTACCGTTCTTGGAAGATTGTGGGGAGTAGATGGTTCAAGCAACACATCATCAAGCTTTACTGATGTTAATCCCGACAGCTATTACGCTGCTTATGTGGAATGGGCTGCAAGCAACGGCATCGTAAGCGGGATGGGCAATGGACGTTTCGCTCCTGACGAAGCGGTAACTCGTGAGCAGCTGGCCGTCATGATTGATCAATTCCTTACGTATGCGAATTGGCAGATCTCGGATACAAGCACAATCGAGTTTGCCGATGCTGCTCAGATTAGTTCTTGGGCTCAAGACAGTGTAGCCACTATGGCGAATGCGGGAATCATCAACGGAAAAACCAACGGTAATTTTGACCCACAGGGCAAGGCGACCAGAGCAGAAATCGCAGTAATGCTCCAAAGATTAATCGTGAATAATGCCTTCATTCAATAGAGTTGACTCTATGATGTGAGGCAAATGAAAAGGGCCATCCCCAAAGTCATTGCAAATGACTGGGGATGGCCCTTTTTCTATTCAACGAATATAAATGTTCAATATAAGTTCCTTAGATCGGTATCCATTCTATTTAAGATCGAAACGGTCAGCATTCATGACTTTTGCCCAAGCGGCTATAAAGTCACGTACAAACTTCTCTTTGTTATCGTCTTGAGCATATACCTCTGCAATAGAACGTAGAACAGAGTTCGAACCGAATACGAGGTCAACTCTAGTTGCAGTACGTACGACTTCACCTTTCTTACGATCGCGTCCTTCGTATACGCTTCTGTCTACAGGCTTCCATGCGATATTCATATCAAGCAAGTTAACGAAGAAGTCGTTAGTGAGCGTGCCTACACGATCCGTGAATACGCCGTGCTTAGTGCCACCGTAGTTCGTGCCTAGAACCCTCATGCCGCCAACAAGCGCAGTCAATTCCGGTGCTGTTAGGGTTAGCAGTTGTGCCTTGTCTATCAGGAGCTCTTCTGGGCTAACGCTATATTGCTTCTTCTGATAGTTGCGGAAGCCATCTGCAGCAGGCTCCAGTACGGCAAAGCTGTCTACGTCGGTCTGCTCCTCCGTTGCATCGCCGCG
Source organism: Paenibacillus xinjiangensis (assembly GCF_059686975.1). Classification (NCBI taxonomy): domain Bacteria; kingdom Bacillati; phylum Bacillota; class Bacilli; order Caryophanales; family Paenibacillaceae; genus Paenibacillus; species Paenibacillus xinjiangensis. The sequence goes on from NZ_JCAALS010000001.1 coordinate 298,392, forward strand.
TCCAAGAGTATAAGGAACTGTTACATGGAAGCCTGCATCCCGTGCAGCTTTTTCGACCGCAGCATTACCGCCTAGTACAATCAAATCGGCTATGCTGACATTCTTGTCTAGATCGTCCTGAATGCCTTCCAGTATAGACAGTACATTTGCAAGCTGCTCCGGTTGATTCACTTCCCAATCCTTCTGTGGAGCAAGACGAATGCGGGAACCATTAGCGCCGCCGCGCATATCGGAGCCACGGAAGGTGCTGGCTGAGGCCCAGGCGGTTGTTACCAGCTCGCTGACGGTGAGTCCCGAATCTAGAATCTTTCCTTTGAGCTCTTCAACTTCCGCATCTGTTAGAACATAATCCGCAGCTGGTACAGCATCTTGCCAAATAAGAACTTCAGCTGGCACTTCCGGTCCAAGGTATCTTGCGCGAGGCCCCATATCACGATGTGTTAGCTTGAACCATGCACGAGCAAATACATCGGCGAACTCTTCAGGATTCGCATGGAAACGACGAGAAATCTTTTCGTATGCTGGATCCATGCGCAGTGCCATATCCGCGGTGGTCATCATCGTCGGAACACGCTCGGATGCATCCTCTGCATCCGGTGCAAGATGCTCTTCAGCAGGATCTATAGCAGCCCATATATGTGCTCCCGCCGGGCTCTTCGTAAGCTCCCATTCATAGCCGAACAGCATATCGAAGAAGCCATTATCCCATTGTGTCGGATTAGCAGTCCATGCGCCTTCAACACCACTAGTAATGGTGTCACGACCTAAGCCGGAGCCGTGCGTGCTTAGCCAACCCAGGCCTTGTGCCTCCATAGGAGCCGCCTCAGGATCGGGACCTACAAGAGCCGCATCGCCTGCACCGTGTGCCTTGCCGAACGTATGGCCGCCAGCCACTAGCGCAACGGTTTCTTCATCGTTCATTCCCATTCTTGCGAAGGTTTCACGAATGTCACGACCACTACCAAGCGGGTCCGGAGTACCGTTAGGACCTTCTGGGTTGACATAGATAAGACCCATCTGTACGGCAGCAAGCGGATTCTCAAGCTCTCGATCACCTGTGTAACGCGTATCGCCGAGCCATTCTTTTTCACTGCCCCAGTAGATGTCTTCTTCCGGATGCCATACATCGGGACGTCCTCCGCCAAAGCCAAACGTCTTGCCGCCCATTGATTCAATGGCAACATTACCTGTTAGAACAAGCAAGTCTGCCCAAGAGATTTTGTTGCCATACTTTTGTTTGATCGGCCATAGCAGCCGCCGGGCTTTATCAAGGTTACCGTTGTCGGGCCAGCTGTTAAGCGGGGCAAAACGCTGCGTGCCGCTTCCAGCACCGCCACGACCGTCGCCTGTACGATATGTACCTGCGGAGTGCCAAGCCATACGGATAAAGAAGGGACCATAATGTCCATAGTCGGCAGGCCACCATTCTTGACTGTTGGTCATTAGATCGCGAAGGTCCTGCTTAAGAGCATGGTAGTCTAGCTTCTTGAATTGTTCCGCGTAATCAAAGTCTTCTCCCATAGGATTGGACTTTCTGTCATGCTGATGTAGAATATTTAAGTTTAACTGGTTGGGCCACCAATCTTTATTTGAGGTAATATTAGCTTTGTGACTGGTAGCGCTGCCATGCATGACTGGACATTTACCGGTGTTCGCAGAAACTGTACCGTCCATAAGTTCATCTCCCATTCGTTCAAGTGAAGTAGCAAATCATAATTTGCTCTCCTCCTCTTTATAAAACGATTTCGAATTTAAAGCAACGGTAAATGTCAATATTCATGCAATCTTCACCCGGCTCTCATCAGAACTTCATAATGTCCAAGCTCCTTAGTGAAAAGACGGCTAACCAGAGATCTGGTTAGCCGTCTTTGTTATGACTGTTTAAGTATGAGAAGGCAGGAATCACTAAGCGCGGCGACGTATCGCCGTGGCTGCAGCTGCTTCTTCCTGTACCTTCAGCTCAGCAAGCAGCTTATCGCCTTCAACATCCAGATTAGGAAGCATGCGATCAAGCCATTTTGGCAGCCACCAAGCTTTGTCCCCAAAGACCGCCATGACGGCTGGAACGAGTGCCATACGGACGATGAAGGCATCGATAAGGATACCAATTGCTAGAGCAAAACCGATCTGTTTGATCATAATATCATGAGCGAAAATAAAGCCGGCGAAGACGGAAACCATGATCACGGCAGCAGCTACAACAACACGGCTGGCCTGATTGTATCCGTGAACGACGCTCTCCGTTCCATGATGACCATGGACGTAAGATTCGCGCATAGAGCTGACAAGGAAGACCTGATAATCCATCGCCAGCCCGTAGAGAATACCGGTAACCATGATCGGCATAAAGCTGAGCAGCGGTCCGCCAGTGTCGAAGCCGAAGAGGGAGTGCAGCCATCCCCATTGGTATACAGCTGTAGTGATTCCGAACGTGGCGAGCACGCTGAGAAGGAAGCCGACTGTCGCTTTGATCGGCACGATGATCGAGCGGAATACGAGCAGCAGAATAACGATCGACAGAATGACGATAATGCCTACGTAAAGAGGGAACACTTCAGCCAGCTTCGATGACATATCGATGTTGATTGCAGTGAATCCAGTAACACCAATCGTAATATCGTTCGTAAGTGCAAGGCCTGAATCGGAAGCCCGAAGCTCCTGCACTAAATCTTTGGTCTCTGTGTCGGTTGGTCCTGTTGTCGGAATGAGACTAATAATGGCCATATCACCGGTTTTGTTTAGGCCCATCGGTGTGACGAGCGTGACGTTGTCATGTTGCTGGAGCTCCTGCACCAGTTGACCTAGTGTCTCCATCGATATGGTGTCTGAGGCTCCCTTCGGCTCAGCGACAAGAAGCAGCGGGCCATTGAAGCCTTCTCCGAATCCGTCAGAGATAGCGTCGTAGCTCTGTCTTGAAGCAGTGTCAAGGTTCGCTGTGGCACCTGAAGGAATGCCCATCTCCATATTTGCGACCGGAAGCGCCGCTGCGCCTAATATGATAATGACACCTGCGATAACAAGCCAACGGCCCTTTGCTACCATCGTTACCCAGCGCTGCGCAAGTCCATGTGATGTTTTGTTAGCTTGGCTGCTATTCTTCGCACGCGCTTTTGCGGAGCAGATGCGTTCACCTACAAGACCAAGCATTGCTGGCAATAGGGTTAAGGCAACCAGAACATTGACGAAGACGGCCAAGGCGGCAACAAGCGCCATCGCGGACAAGAAGCCAATCCCGATCACGAGCATGCCGCATAGGGCGATAATAACGGTTAAGCCAGCGAAGAAGACCGCACTTCCAGCGGTACCAACCGCTCTGCTCGCTGCTTCCCGGGCGTTAAGTCCCTGATCGAGAATCATACGGCGCTGACGGTTCACGATGAACAGTGAGTAGTCGATCCCGACAGCCAGCCCGACCATAAGTGCCAGAACAGGCGTAAGATCGGTCATATGGAATAACTTCGAGAACGCATAAGCCCCGCCTACGCTTATTCCAACTCCCATTAGAGCGGTCAGAAGCGGCAAGCCGGCAGCAACAACTGAACCGAGTGTCATGAAGAGGACAACGGCAGCGACGACGAGACCGATTGCCTCAGTTGAGCCAATGGAAGGCTTAGTCGATAGGGAATCACTCGGTAATGCGGTAATTCCAGTCTGCTGGGTGGTCATGACAGCATCGATTACGGAATCAGGAACCCATTCAGGCAGTGACATTTGTTGAACAGTGAATTGAAATTGGAATAGGGCAACACTGCCATCAGATGCAAGCATTACGCCAGGGACAGGTGCACCATTCACCATAAGTGGACCGTAGGGAGGCTCTTCTCCTGTGGCTGTTTGTGCCGATGCATTCCCTTGTGCTGCTGCGGCTTCCTGATCTGTTGTATTCCCTTGGGTGCTGCCCGCCATTGAAGCGCCTGCTTGCGCAGCTAATTCGATGGGATTAATGACATATTCAAGGTTGTATACATCATTAACAGCATTACTAATGGAGCTCAGACGCTCCGGCGTATCCAGACGCTCACCCTGCGGTGCCGTAAATACGATGCTGGCCTGTCCGCCAGAAGCCTCGGGCAGCTCTTCGGACAGCTGGTCTAATACCTTCTGCGACTCTGTCCCCTCAATTTTCATATCGGAGCTGACATGTATGCCGTTGACCCCGAGAATAGCGAGCACAATGGCTAAGATCGCAACCCAGCTGACAATGAAATACCATGGTCTGGTGTAAGCTGATTTGCCCAATTTGTACAGGAAAGTTGACATTCGTTAATCCTTCTCCTTTGCATATAGGTATAACGTGAAGCGATGAACTAGAAGCCGTTCCGTAAGTAACCGAACATCGTATCAAAATAGTGATCGAGAGTGATAGCCTCCGGGTTATCGGCGGCTGATTGACCTGGCAGCAGCACATTCAGGCTGCCGTCAAATAAAGGCAGTACAGCACCATACACGGCTCCGACAAGAAGCTGGATGTACCCCTCGGGATAACGGCCATGGGAGAAAGCACTTAAGGTCTCTTGGGCGGTTATTTGCAAACGACGCAGCTCGCTGAGGATGTAGGGCCCAAGTGTTGGGTAATGATTCGAGAGGGTTACAAGCTGTCGCAATTTCGAGAAATGCTCTGCGGTTAGCTGCATCTTCATCAAATGGTATAGGACGTCCAGTGGAGGAATATCTTCACTTAATTCGCCGATCCAATTCACGACTTGATCAGCGCCATTAAAGATGACAGCCGCCGACGCTACGGCTTCCTCCTTGCAGGAGTAGTGGTTCGCGAACGTTCTTCTTGAGTAGCCGGCGCGCTGCACGACATCTTCGACGACGAAGCCGTCCATCCCCTTCTCCAGAGCGAGAGCAAATGCTGCATTAGCAAGGGCGTTCGCGGTTGCTTCCCTTTTGATCTGGCGTAGGCTTTGTTTATTCATCATGTAACGCCTAAGCGCCCACCTCTCTTCAGATAGACTGTGACTTTGTTATAATGAAATCCTTACATATTATATTATTGCCCAATGGGCAATGATGCACAATGAGCAATTTGTTACGGAATTGTGGCGTTGCCGATATTCATGAGGGGGAATCTGTATATTGTAAATTTTGCTAAGTATTAAAATTTCCTGTTTGACGTGTACAAGCTTATAATAGTAGTAACCAGTGCATTCATTTATAATAGATTTGCATGAAGGTTACTTTGCGATATGATCTTATAAGACTTGCTAATCGGGTAGGTATATGAGATTGCAGACAGGGGGAGCAAGAAAATGAACAAGGGTACAACCAATGACCAAGCAAGTGGGAAAGAAGAAGTCCTCTCGGAGGAGCAGATGATGGAGCTGGTAAAGGCTGTTCATCATAACGGCCTACTTGCCCTGAGATCGCACTTTAATCATGTAGAAGCACAAGTGATGAATGTAAAGGCTTATGGACCTGTATTTGTATTTCATGTGAAGGATGATTCGGACAGTGTATACTCCTGCGGTTTCTTCCTGCGCGAGCTGGTTACCAGATTCCAGTCAGGCAATGATCCTGCTATGTGGATGGCTTCTTTCTTCGTAGATCTTATGAGGAACGAGGGCGGGAAGCCTTTGCCTAAACCGGGTTCAAGCGAGGAAGAAGCAAAAGCGGTTATCGACAACATCCTTGTACCGCAATGTATAGCAGCAGTAACGGAAGAGTTTGCTCCTGAGCAAGTGCATGCAGGGTTAGCTTTCAATGAGGAGCACGGCCCGGTCTTTGAAGCTGGATTTCCTGCGATTGTAGATGGCAATAATGTATGTGCTGTTCCCTTGCATCTGTTAGTAACCTACTTGCAATTGAACCGTGATCCTAGCGAACCGCTGATTAATGGGATGTACAATATTCGAACAGAGCATGGCTTAGAATAGTTACGGCCTATGTGAAGCAGAACGCAATCCTATACAGGATTGCGTTAGAGTGCCCGAGAAAGTCCTAGGGATTTTTCGACACTTTTTTTATTTGGTGGTTCAAATACAATGTAGCTCCAGGTCGCACAATTAATAGTCTATCTCGCGTGATGCAGACTGTATTTCATACAAGCTTATGGCGGTATATCGTCAATAGCTTTCTATACACTGCACTCATTACAATTTAGTTTCCTTAAATTTACTTTTATGAGCCAAAACAACGGATTTGGTTGTATGTAATGCAACCTCAGCGGACTTCTAGTACCGTTTTCACTGATTTTATTGCACGAAATACAATGTAGCTTCAGCTCGCACAATGAATAGACTATCTCGCGTGATGCAGACTGTATTTCATACAACCCCAAGGCGGTACATCGTCAATAGCTTTCTATACACTGTACTCACTACCATTCAGTTTCCTGAAATTTTACTTTCATGCACCAAATTTGATGGTTCTCGTCTAATCGAAGAAAAAATGATCTAAAACGATCTGGGAGCTACATTTTAACGGAAAAATTAGGGGAATTTAAGCCCTCATAAAAAACAGGAGGTTTCTCTACAGTCTGACGCAATCCTGTACAGGATTGCGTTTTTTTCGTATGGAAAGCTATGAGATCATGATCGTCTCAAGGCGATTTCGAGCCTATATCGTGCTGTTCTGCACGCTTGCGATCACGATACTGCTTAGGAGTTACACCAGCATATTTCTTGAATGACTTAATGAAGTGAGTCTGATCATAATAGTTCAACCGAGTCGCGATAGTAGAGACCGATTCACTTGAGAAATCCAGCAGCTTCTTCGCTTCATCGACCTTCTCTTGATGGATAAAGCTGCTGATCGTAATTCCTGTCTCCTTCTTGAATAGGGAAGATAAATAGGTGCCGTTAAGGCCAGTCAACTCAGCTAGTGTTGCAATCGGAATTGCCTCATACAAATGGTTGAAAATGTACTCGCGGCACTGCGCAATCGGCTTAGATACCGTACCTTTTCGATTCTCCCTCACACGGTTCGCAATATCGAGGAATGCGTCGATCATTGCGGTTTCCACCGATCGAACATCCATCAGATCCTCAATATGTTGAATATAAGTATCGCTTAATCGATAAGCAAGCTCTGTATAGAGCCCCCCCTCCATACCCGCACGCACGGCTATCGCAATTGCGCATATGGCAATATTTTTGCGGCTTCTCAGATGACTTCTCTTGGAGAGCGTACCAGCTTCGCCAATTGGACCCATCACAAGAAGCTTCTTAAGTGCTGAGGTATCCCCGTTCTTAATATGCCGCAGCATAATTTGTTCCACTTCAGGGCTCGTGTGAAGTACGGACAACTCCTTCATATCCGACATCGTGAGCTCAATGGCCTTCTCTGACAAGTAACGCTGCTCCAATCGGTAATTATGTTCCAGTACATCTGTGAGCTCTAATGCCTCTCGGTTAACAACCCAATGTGTCATGATTCCCATGTGAAACAACCGGTGCTTAGAGATAAGGGGAAGACTGCGCAAATAATCAGCCCAGATCGGATGGAGCTTAACTGGAATCTGGTTGTCATTCATGAGATTGCGTATGGTTTCCTCGGTTGGAACGTTGTCAACGGTTGGGCCTACAATGATGGTTCCTATCCGATTATCCCCTGAAAACACCGGCTGCACAATGAACTGTATTTGAAGCTCTGTGGTCTGAATAATGGGAAAAGCCTTATCCCAGGTGCGTGCAACGAATAGCTGAAAGTACTCGGTAATACGTAATTCAGAGAACGGGATATGAGCATTCGTCTCATAATAGTCCTGTTTGCCACTTCCATCTTTACTCATCCATATGGCAGGAAGCTGCATGCTTTCATGAATTAATTTAGCTAAAAAGGAGGGGGTAAGTTCCATCAGTTATCTCCTATGAAATATACTTTTTTTCTAGATATCGTACCATATTTATATCTTGTCGGTCATCTATAATGAGTGAGCAGCAATAATGAAAACGCTTCATAATCAACTGCATTCACAATAGGAGGGATTCACGATGAATCGCGACATAAAGAATATCGTTACACAAATGACCTTGGAAGAAAAAGCAGGTATGTGCTCTGGCTTGGATGTTTGGCATTTGAAAGGCGTGGACCGGCTAGGCATCCCTTCTATTATGGTTGCCAATGGCTCCAATGGTCTCCACAAGCAAGCGGCTCCATCTGAGAGCGTCAGCATGAATAGCGGTATTCCTTCCACATGCTTCCCAACAGCAGCGGGATTAGCCAGTACATGGAACCGCGAACTGATTCGCGAGGTGGGAGCCGCACTTGGTGAAGTATGCCAAGCTGAGAATGTCGCCGTATTGCTGGGCCCTGGAGCGAATATCAAGCGTTCGCCACTTGGCGGACGCAACTTCGAATATTTTTCCGAGGACCCTTACCTCTCCTCTGAGATTGCGGCAAGCCACATTCAAGGTGTGCAGAGCCAAGGCGTAGGCACCTCACTCAAGCATTTTGCAGCGAACAATCAAGAGCATCACCGTATGACGTATGACGCCATTATCGATGAACGAACGCTCCGCGAGATGTATCTGGCGAGCTTCGAAGGTGCGGTTACAAAAGGCCGGCCTTGGACACTGATGACTGCTTACAACAAAATAAACGGAAGCTATGCCTCGCAAAATGATTATTTATTGAATGATGTGCTGCGCAAGGATTGGGCATTCGAAGGCTTAGTCGTATCTGACTGGGGCGCTGTTGATCAAATTGTAGATTCATTGGCTGCTGGTCTTGATCTTGAAATGCCTGGGAACGGTGTTAGTGAGAAGAAAATCATTCATGCAGTGATGAATGGAAAGCTGTCTGAGGCGATATTGAATAACGCTGTAGAACGGATACTGAAGCTGATCTTCATGCATGTAGACAACAAGAAGGACAACGCAGCATTCGATCAAGACAAGCATCATCGGTTGGCTCGCAAGGTAGCTGGTGAAAGCATCGTGCTGCTGAAAAATGAAAAGGACGTACTTCCCATCGAGAAAAGCAGTACAGTGGCGATCATTGGTGCTCTTGCGCAGAAGCCCAAGTTCCAAGGAGGGGGCAGTGCTTTTGTTGTTCCTACCCGGATTGACATACCTGTTGATGAAATCAAGCAGCTTGTATCAAGTGACGAGTTGATTACTTATGCGCCTGGATATGCCTTGGATACAGAAGACACGGATAACAGCTTAATGGAGGAGGCTGTACGAGCAGCTCAAGCAGCGGACATCGCCGTGATTTTCGCAGGCCTGCCGGACGGCTTCGAATCTGAGCTCGCCGATCGAGCACACTTGAAGCTGCCGGCTAACCAACAACAGCTAATCGAAGCTATTGCAGCTGTACAGAGCAAGGTTGTTGTCGTTCTAATGAACGGAGCCGCTCTGGAAATGCCTTGGGCTGCATCTGTCAGTGGCATTGTCGAGGCATACTTGGGTGGACAAGCAGTAGGCGGTGCGATTGCAGACGTACTGCTTGGTGAAGTGAATCCGAGTGGCAAGCTAGCAGAGACATTCCCGATGAAGCTGGAGCATAACCCATCATTCCTGAACTTCCCTGGCGAAGGCAATCGTGTGGAGTATAAAGAGGGCATATTCGTAGGCTATCGCTATTACGACACGAAGAATATAGAGCCTCTGTTCCCATTCGGACATGGGCTTAGCTATACAATATTCGAGTATTCGAATCTGATACTGAGCCGCTCTGAGCTATTGGATACAGAAACCGTAGATGTGCAAGTGACGATCACGAACACAGGCAGCCGCGCGGGCAAGGAAACCGTTCAGCTCTATGTGAGAGACGTTGAAAGCTCTGTGATGAGACCTGCCAAGGAGCTGAAGGGCTTCGCGAAGGTAGAGCTTCTGCCAGGTGAACACACCACCATTTCCTTCCAACTAGATAAACGTGCATTCGCTTATTACAACGTAGAGTTGAAGGATTGGCATGTGGAGAGCGGAGCTTTTGAGATACTGATTGGCGGTTCCTCTCGTACGATCACTGTGGGAGCTACGATTATCGTGAACTCTACGGTCACTCTTCTCCAATCGTATGATCGCAACTCTCTGCTGGGTGAGCTTATGCAGAATCCCGAGGCGGCGCCTATGCTGCAAGCACTCACACAGAACTTCCAAGCAGCGATGGGGATCGCAGAGGGTGACGAGAAGACCGCGCAAATCATGCAAGCCGCACTGGCTGGCATGCCGCTCCGCAATTTAATTGCGTTCAGCCAAGGCGCTTTTACAGATGAGATGGTTGAGCAGCTGCTCATTCAACTGAACGGACAAAACTAATCATACAAGTGAGGATGCCACTATGGAACAGACTAAAATCAAATTCTCAGAAAAGCTCGGCTATGGCGTTGGTGATATGGCAAGCAATCTGATCTGGACGTCAGCAGCGACGTTCCTGACCTTCTTTTATACCGATATTGTCGGGTTCTCTGCTGCTGCCGTAGGTACATTGCTGTTAATTGCCCGTTTCTTCGATGCTTTCGTGGATATCGGTGTCGGTGTACTGGTGGATAAGACCAGAAGCAAGCACGGCAAGGCTCGTCCGTGGCTGCTATGGCTGGCCATTCCATTCGGGATCTCCGGTGTATTGCTATTCTCAGCTCCTGACCTAGGGGCTACAGGGTCATTGATTTACGCTTATGTGACCTATCTTCTTATAAACATTATTTACTCAGGTGCCAACGTTCCCTATGGTGTGCTGAACTCACTTATTACACAGGATCCTTATGAGCGCTCTTTGCTTAACATTTTCCGTATGCTGATGGCGATCTTCGGGGCCGTTGCGGTGTCTACTGTAACTGTTCCAGTCGTCAATGCATTTGGTGGTGGAGAACGCGGGTGGCAGTTAACCTTCCTCATCTATGGTGTGCTTGCAGCTCTATTGTTCCTCATTACGTTCCGTACGACGAAAGAGAGAGTCAAGCCCTCTGTTGTTCAAAAAACAGTTCCGCTTCGTCGATCCCTGAAGGCTCTCTTCCGCAACAAATATTGGGCTCTGCTCGTGGTATTCATGATGCTCAGCTTCGTTATGACGTCCGTTAACACGGCGGTTAATATTTATTACGCGCAGTATATTCTAGAAGACGTTAATCTAATGTCCGTGCTCAGCATTGTTTCCTTCATCCCGATGTTGATTGGACTGCTGCTCGTTGCTCCGATTATTAAGAAGCTGGGCAAGCGTAACTCTGCTATACTCGGACTATTCCTGTCCATTGCAGGCGCCGCGGTTACGATTATCGATCCAACCGATGTGACCATAGTGATCATTGCAGCTGTTATCAAATCAATTGGCGGCGTGCCATTAGCAGCGACAATGTTCGCTATGCTGGCGGACACCGTTGAATATGGAGAATGGAAGACAGGCATGCGAACAGAAGGTCTCGTGTACAGCGCGGGAAGCTTCGGCTCTAAGGCAGGCAGCGGGCTTGGCGCAGCGATCGTCGGTTGGATGCTCGCCTTCGGAGGTTATGTGGGTGGTCAAGAGCATATCACCGAATCTGCGCGTTCTTCGATCCTCTTCATGTACATTTATTTGCCCATCATCCTTAGTGCGCTCATGGTCGTTATTCTCTACTTCTATAAGCTGGATAAGCAATTCCCGCAAATTGTAAAAGATTTAGAGGAGACGAAAAATATGTAATTTGCTATCCAAGCGGCAGCCACAAAAAAACCTCCAAACGGAGGTTTTTTTGTATGGAAAAGGTGACAGGTTCTGACCCCTTTACATGTTATTTTGAATGTATGAGGTATGGCACTATTATGATGGCCTTCAGAGGGAGAACAATATGAGACATGACTTTCCGACAAAAGGACTGCAAGGGGTAAGATTTCGTTATCGATCAGATGATTCGGTTCAAGTTGTTTCAATAGCAGGAACATTTAATTCTTGGGATCATACGAAACATCAGATGGCACATAAAGAAAGTAATTGGTGGGAGCTTGAACTGAGCTTATCGAAAGGGAGGCATCTGTATAAAATCGTTGTGGATAATAAAGAGTGGGTAGCAGATCCTCTTAACCCGAATATTTCCGAGGATGGACAGTATAATTCAGCCATAACTGTAACAGAAGATGGCGATGTACTAATAAGAACGACCGATATATCCAAAGAAAGCCCCGGATACCTGTATGAAAATTTCCATGCAATTGACAGCCCGGAATGGTTGAAAAAGGCAGTTATTTATGAGCTGCATGTTAGAGCATTTAATGATAATGGCTTTACTGGCCTCGCGAATAAAATGGATTACTTGAAAGAACTTGGGGTGAATACGCTGTGGATTATGCCGTTCCAGGAAGTTGGACAAGAGAAGAGAATCGGGAAGTACGGTGATCCCTATGCGGTAAAGGACTATTATTCCATTGATAGCCGTTACGGTAAGGCTGAAGAGTTAAAGGAACTGATTGCGAAGGCGCATGGCAATGGAATAAGGGTGATCATGGATTGGGTAATGAATCGTGGAAGTGTAGATCACATTCTGACCACAAGCCATCCGGAATATTTTACACGAAACGATAGAAATGAAGTTTATTATGAAGTTCCGAATCGGGACTATTTTGCAGGATTAAACTTTGAGAATAGAAATATGAGAACATACATCATAGAGGCAATGAAGTTTTGGATCGCCCAGTTTGATTTTGATGGATTCCGGTTGGACGATTCTGATATCACTCCTTTTGATTTTTTGTCGGAGATAAGAAATGAACTTAATAAAGTAAAGGATGATATCGTCCTGATCTCACAATCCTACGATGAATATCATCATCTGGAATCATGCAATTTAACCTATGATGGCAGCCTAAGATTTGCGATTAAAGACTTGGCTGACCGAAAGATCACCCGGAGGGAGTTTATCCAGATTTATAACTCCTATACATACAGCTTTCCACAAGGCGCTTTGCGAATGAGGTGGCTGGAAGAGAAGGAATGCTCAAGAATCTGGGCTTATCTTGGGACACAACTGGCGAAGTCCGCAGCGTCTGTGCTCATGACAGTTGAAGGGGTTCCTTGTATCATGATGGGGCAAGAATTTAACGAGCGGTCTCTGGATACTTGGACTTCTTTATTCGAGGAATACCAGTTGAACTGGGTTCATTATGATGAACAGATGTATAACCATTACAGATCTCTTATCCATCTTAGAACGAAGCACACTGCTCTGTGGAATGGAGAGCTGCAATTTATTCATCATTCAGAAGAATTGGTGTTGTCCTATATTAGAAGAAACAAGGAAGAAGAATTGCTGATCGTTGTTAATGTATCAGACCATCCGATAGCTGTAAGCTTTGACGTGGATGCAGCAACTCATTATTGGTGGGAAAATAAAAAAAAAATCTATCAATCTGGTGAAGATGAAGGCAACTCCCAAATGGGGGAACATGATCTCTTGATTAATGCCTTTGAAACTCAAATTTATCAATTGTTTAGATGAATTAGGGCGAGGTAGTATAAAGATTTAAAATATCTTGCGTTCGATTAATGATCAATTGTCTAATGAGTGCCGGCTCCATCACAACAGCATCTGTACCCCATTGCATGATGGTGTCGACTACACAAGTGAAATCAGAGGCTTGTATCGTTTTTATGATCGTCCCAGTCTCATCTTCATGAATCGTCAATCCTTGAGACATCCAGAGATCTGATTTACATTGCCATACCCCTCGTCTATTCAATTCGATCTTTAGAAGCATAGTCTGTTCTAATTCGGGGTCTAATTTGTCAGGAAATACCCAGTCGGTCACCTGCTGATTGCTTAAGTCCATCGTGTCCATGGCTTCTGTTGGAATGGCAAAGGAAAGGACGCGGTCCACACGGAAATTTCTATAATTCTGTGCTGTATAACAATAAGCTGGACAATACCAGAAGCCGTTCATCGTATATACCCCAATTACTTGGATATCCCGGCTGGAAACACCATTTTGTGATTCATAGGAGATAGTGACCCTGCTCTGATTAAGTGCTGCCTCGAGCAAATCAGGCAAATACGGGGTTTTCAATGGGCGGTTGGGGACCCAGAAAAGGACTTTTGAACGCATTTGATCTATTTTATTCTTAATGGCAGAGGGTAAATAATGATAAAATTTGTTCAGAGCGGCTTGCGTTTCTGATTCGAAAGGCAATTGGTTATAGTATTTCAATGATTCAGCGATGAAGAATAAAGCAACCGCCTCGTTCTGAGTAAATCGTATTGAAGGTAAGGTAGGATCTTTGAGTATATGATATCCCCCATTCATGCCTACCTCTGAGTATAAAGGTACTCCCATCTCAGATAGTTCCTGCAGATCTCTTAGAATCGTTCTTTTGGATACGTGAAACTCCTCGGTTAGATCCTTTATATTAAATTTCTTTGTCGAGCTGATCGTCATGAGAATATTGAGTAATCGCTGAGATTTGTTCACTGAAGTCCTCCGCCTATTGATCCGGTTTTTCTATTCACTTATACCGAATATTGTAACATGCAGGATTAAAATAGGGATAATAATGTGAGTGAATGGGGCAGCTCTTATTGACGCTTGCGGACTGCGCTCCTTATAATTCATCTATGACCATTCCAATTCTAACCACTAAATTATATATCCCTCCATTTCGTTCGAATGGGGTAACCCGACCTCGTCTGATTGGGCAGCTGAACGAGGGTCTATATCGTAGACTGACCGTCCTCTCTGCTCCGGCAGGCTTTGGCAAAACAACGCTGGTCACCGAATGGCTTGCCCATTGTGATCGACACGTCGCCTGGTTGTCGCTGGACGAAGGGGATAACGATCTTACACGTTTCCTGACCTATTTCATAACGGCTCTACAGACGATTGAAGCAAATATTGGAGATGGCCTGTTAGGGTTGCTCCAATCCCCACAGCCGCTCTCAACTGAAGCGATTCTCACAGCTCTGCTCAATGAAATGACTACGATTCCAACACCTTTTCTGGTTGTCTTAGATGATTACCACGTGATAAAGACTAGCTCAATTGACAATGCCATAGCCTTATTAATTGAGCGTATGCCGCCACAGATGCACCTGGTCATGACCACCCGTGAGGAACCACGTCTGTCCTTGGCGCGATTACGTGCACGGGACCAATTGACTGAAATTCGATCGCTGGATTTACGGTTCACCTCTTCTGAAGCATCCGAATTTCTGGTCCAGATGATGGGCTTGAACCTTACACCGAATGATATTACCTTGCTAGATTCCCGAACAGAAGGCTGGATTGCCGGCCTGCAATTAGCTGCTCTTTCGATGAAGGGACACACAGACCCATCTAGCTTCATCGAATCTTTCACAGGCAGCCATCATTTCGTGGTTGATTATCTAGTTGAAGAAGTGCTGCAGCAGCAGCCCGAGAGTGTCCAGCATTTCTTATTACGTACATCCGTGCTCGATCGTTTATGTGGTCCTTTATGTGAGGCTGTTCTTCACGGAGGAATCCATGAGCATCTTGATGGCGCAGCTTCTGGGCACAAAACGTTGGAATATCTTGAACACATGAACCTATTCATCATTCCGCTGGATAACGAACGGCGTTGGTACCGTTATCACCATCTTTTTGCTGATTTACTGCGGAAACGGCTGCAACAGAGCATTCTCTTGGGTGCAGAGGATGACCTGTCTGCAATCCATATACGTGCCAGCATTTGGTATGAAGACCATTTCCTCATGCTTGAGGCTTTTCACCATGCCGCTGCTGCCAAGGATAACCACCGCGCAGCTCGTTTAATGGAGGGAGCAGGAGTGCCCTTGCTCTTTCTTGGAGCGGTAACTCCAGTAATGAATTGGTTGGAATCATTGTCACATGAGGAACTGGATGCAATCCCGTCGCTATGGACGATGTATGCTTCTGCCTTGCTCTTGGTGGGCCAAATCTCAAGCGTTGAGCAGAAGCTGCAAGCTGCTGAGCAAGCTCTGCAAGGTGCGCCGCAGGATGACAAAGCTCTGGATACGATCGGACATATTGCCTCTATACGTGCCACGGTAGCTGTCAGTATGCACAGGGTAGACTTGATTATGGCGCAGTCTTATCGTGCTCTAGCTTATCTGCACCCAGACAACCTGCCTGTGCGCACAGCCACGACCTGGTCATTAGGCTATGCTTACCAGCTTCAAGGGAATCGTGCTGCAGCGAGCCAAGCCTATACCGAAGCCTTATCCATTAGTGAGAGGATTGGGCACGTCATCATTATCATTCTGGCTACACTTGGCTTAGGGCAGATACAGGAATCAGAGAACCAGCTTAACGTGGCAGCTGAAACCTATCGGCGTGTATTGAAATTAGCGGGTGATCCCGCGCTTCCTGTGGCTTGCGAGGCCTATCTGGGATTAGCTCGCATAGGGTATGAATGGAACGACTTCGATACCGCAATGCAGCATACTCAACAAGCCATCCGATTGGCGCAGCAGTTAGAACATACAGACAGAGTTGTAGCAGGTGAAGTGTTTCTTGCCAGGCTCATGCTCTCTCGAGGGGAAGTGAGCGAAGCGGCTGCTAGGTTAGCCATGGCTGACCATTCCGCTCGGCAGCAGCATTACGACAATCAGATCCCTGCTATTGCTGACGCACAGGTGCTTACTATGCTTCGTCAAGGCAATCTGACGTCAGCTGCTCAATTGGCGAAGAAGCATGGCCTTCACCTCAGTCGAGCTAGGGTACTTGTCGCTCAAGGAGCTAGGTCAGCGGCACAGTTGGTGCTTGAATCCTTATTAGAAGAGGCGGAAGCAAAGAACCTACAGGATGAATGGCTCAAGGTGATCGTTCTATTAGCAGTGGTATTAGCTGCACATGGCGACAAGGAAAAAGCAGAGCGAATGCTGACTGACGCCCTGACGATAGCAGAGCCTGGTGGCTTTGTCCGAATCTTCGTCAATGAAGGGATCCCAATGTACAGGATGTTGTGCGAAGCGGCTGCCCACAGCATGATGCCGGACTATCTGGTTAAACTGTTGGCTCAGTTCGAAGTAGAGAAGCAAGAAGTCAAATTGGATCAGCGCGAACCTCGGCCAACAATGACCATGATCGAGGCACTGAGTGAGAGAGAGTTAGAAGTTCTGCGCCTTATCGCTGAAGGACGATCGAATCGTGAGATTAGCGAGCACCTTTTTCTTGCGCTGAGTACAGTTAAAGGGCATAACCGGATTATTTTCGATAAATTGCAGGTAACACGGCGTACCGAGGCAGTAGCACGTGCACGAGATTTGGGATTATTGTGAGGGATGGTCACAAACCATACTTAAGTATCTATCTTACAATCCCTTATTCCATCTATACTTAGGGGCAAATTGATGTGCAGGAGGAAACCCGTGAAAGCCATAATATGTACGAAATATGGATCGCCTGATGTTCTACAGCTGCAAGAGGTGGACTGTCCTACTCCAAAGGCCAATGAAGTGCTGGTCAAAATACATGCGACAGCTGTAACATCCGGGGACTGCAGAGTTCGAGGATTTAAGAGTCCCTTCTTGTTCTGGATTCCCATGCGTCTATTCTTAGGTCTCCGGAAACCTAGAAAACCGATACTCGGTGTGGAGCTGTCAGGAGAGATTGAGGCTGTAGGTGGAGAGGTGAAGCGCTTCAAGAAAGGCGACCAGATTTTTGCTTTTCCAGGGATGCGATTCGGTGCCTATGCCGAATACACCTGTTTTCCTGAAGACGGATTGATAGCAATCAAACCGACTAATGCGACTTATGAGGAAGCTGCTGCTGTTCTTTTTGGAGGAACGACAGCTTTGCATTTTCTAAGAAAAGGTCATATCCAGAAGGGGCATAAGGTGCTTATCTATGGGGCTTCGGGTGCGGTAGGCACATCCGCGGTGCAGCTTGCGAAGTACTATGGAGCTGAAGTTACGGGGGTATGCAGCACTACCAATATTGAATTGGTGAAATCTCTAGGGGCGGATAAGGTCATTGATTACAAGAAAGAGGATTTCACGAACAATGGTGAATTGTACAATATCATCTTCGATGCTGTTGGGAAGATTACGAAGTCCAAATACAAGAAAGCATTAACGCGGAGCGGGACATATGTGACAGTAGAAGGGCAGGGGGTTGCCAAGGAACGAATGGAGGATGTACTGCTTCTCAAAGAGCTTATGGAGGCGGGGAAGATCCAATCGGTCATTGACAAAAGCTATCCGCTGGAACAAGTTCCTGAAGCTCATGATTATGTTGAGAAAGGGCACAAAAAAGGAAATGTAGTCATCACGGTAAAGCATGGTAATGCGAGCTAATAGAGTTATAGAATAAGCATGGTTAAACCAAAAGGGGCTGTCCCAAAAGTCATTAAAATGACGATGGGATAGCCCCCTTTATTTGGGTTAAGCAGCAACCTCCGCATTCGAATGTTCTTCCGATCGCCATTGCTCGGGGATTCCTTTGAATCAACGAAGTAAGGTTGGAATCCCCTCACAAAAGCGAACGCTGACGCTTCTCCAGAATCATTCGAATCGCTCCGTTTGCCATTAACCTGTCATTAAACCGCGTTTCGCAGATTTCTGCTTAGAGGCTTGCCAAAAATTAGCCTCGAAGTCGGATTGCTTTCCCTTGCCCACAGTCTGTTGAAGAAAGCAGCCCCTTTTCGTTTAACCGACACCCAGCCGTCTAGCTGATATGCGGAGTAGATTCTCTAATCGTAGGCTTGGTGAAGATATGCGAGACCTGATAGGGCTGTGATGGATCATTGATTCGGGAGAGAAGCATCTCTGCCGCCTTCACGCCCATTTCGTTACTGTAAATATGGACGGTCGTAAGATGAGGTTCAACAATGCTGGACTCAGGTCCATTATCGAAGCCGCATATGGCGACATCCTGAGGGATGGAGATGTTGCTCAACTTCAATGCCTTCATGAAGCTGACAGCAATGTAATCATTGGCGCATATAAAAGCGGAGGGAAGTTCCTCAATTCGGCGCAGACGCTCTTCCAGCCAGCTTGGTGTAGAGAAGAAGAGAGAATCATCATCTACGATGCATTGGGCTGGGTTCAGCGTTATTCCAGACTCTATAAGGGCACGATTAAAGCCGACCCACCGTTCATTGAAACTGAGGCAATGGTTGTAATCTCCGATAAATCCGAAGCTGGAATACCCGCTCTCAATTAATTTTCTCGTAAGCTGGTAGGTACTGTGCTGATTCTCCATCAGCAGAATGTCTGCTTTGAAGTCTGGGAAACAGACGGTTGAAGCGCAGTCTATGAATATAGTAGGCACTCCGAGATTGGTAATTAGCTCACTGTAGCCCAAGTCGAACAGCTCAATACAAATAATGCCGTCCACATTAGAGACATCAAAGTTATTAGGCAGTGATAAGGAAGCCTGATCCACATCTCTGACAATGTGAAAGGACAAGTTGTAGCCCTCAGAGCTGATCCGTTCCTCTAGACCGCTCATTAACGTCGAGCCGAAATGAGACGTATTGGGAAGATTCGCTGTCAATAAAGCGATGTTCCCTGATTGCTTAGATAGAAGCTGATCGCTTTCCAGGAATGCGAATTGCTTGTATTTTAATTCAATTGCTTTCTTTAGAACCTTACTTCGCGTTTCCTCTGGAATCGTACTGATTCCATTCAAAGCCTTAGAGGCTGTATTTCTGGAAATCCCGAGGGCGTCAGCGATATCTTGAATGGTAACTCTTTCCTTGGACATGTATGTGAAAACCACCTCTAGCTAACTATATACTTAATTAGATGCCTTTTTTTGTAACCGTACTCATTTGTATAAGTATCTCAAATGTATATTAGTTTGCAACAAATAGCAATAAGTAAGTTACATTTGCGCATTTTATTTTACAAAAACAAAAATTTAATTGGTCAAAATAAACTAAAAATGTGCATGGGGAGAGAGCGTTTGAACAATGAATTTGATTTTAATTCAATTTTCCCAGCTGAATGCCATTTGAATGAGCGTTTTTTGTAAAAAATACCCACAATTTATTGATTTATGAACAAATTAGATATTCAAATGCACAATATTATTTTTACAAAATGTATTGACGTTTGGTTGGTGGTTTGATAAATTGTAAATGCAGCAAGAGAAAATGCATACTAATGTAAGCCCTTACTGCGCAAATGAATTGAATTTTGTAAATGGATGGAGGCAAAGGCATTGCATAACACGATTGAAGCCGATCAGGCGAGTAAGGCGATAAGGCCAGGAATGGATTATTTGAAAAAACATTACTTCCTTTATATTTTGCTCGCGCCGGCACTCCTTTTAACGATTATTTTCAAGTATGGGCCAATGTACGGAGCCATTATTGCCTTTAAGGATTTCAGTCCAATCAAAGGCATTATGGGGAGTGATTGGGTAGGCTTCTACAATTTCGAGAAGTTTTTATCTTCACCGAATTTCGACGTTATTTTTATGAATACGCTTAAATTAAGTTTCTTTGGCCTTATTTTAAGCTTCCCGATACCGATTGTGCTTGCGCTTATGCTGAATCAGGTTAGACAAACGGCGATTAAGAAGAACATTCAATTGTTTCTGTATGCGCCGAACTTTATATCAGTCGTTGTTGTAGTCGGCATGCTGTTTATTTTCTTGTCGCCTACAGGGCCAATTAACCAAATATTCATCTTAATCACGGGTGAACCGGTTATGTTCATGTCTCGTGCAGAATATTTCAGATTCATTTACATTTTGTCTGATATTTGGACGGGGGCGGGCTGGGCTTCCATCATCTATGTAGCGGCCTTGGCTAATGTGGATCCGGAGCTTCATCATGCAGCTAATCTCGATGGTGCGAACCTGCTTCAACGTATTCGCCATATTGATCTGCCGACCATTCGTCCGATTATGGCTATCGTCTTTATCCTTGCTGCCGGCGGAATCATGTCCATCGGCTTCGAGAAAGCTTATCTGATGCAAACGGCAATGAACCTTCCGACATCAGAAATTATTCCGACTTATGTGTACAAGATCGGTCTGCAGTCCGGTGACTACGCCTATTCAGCCGCAGTTGGGCTATTCAATTCCGTCATTAACGTCATTATGCTCGTTACGGTCAACTTCATTGTGAAGAAGCTGAACGAGGGTGATGGTCTTTATTAAGAAAGGAGAATGTTGTAATGGCTATTAAGCATTCCAGGCTGGATCGGTTACTGCTGCTATTAAACGGCATCTTCCTTGTATTCGCCGTGCTGCTTGTTGTTTTACCGCTGTTCTATGTTGTAATTGCTTCCTTTATGGACCCGTCCGTTCTATTAAGTCGCGGCTTGTCCTTCAATCTGTCCAACTGGTCACTCGAAGGGTATCAAATGATTCTGACCAATCCGGCTATGATCAAGGGCTTCGGTAACTCTGTTCTCTACTCAGTATGCTTCGCACTTATGACGGTTATTGTATCCGTCTGTGCGGGCTACGCGCTTTCTGATAATCGCTTGAAGGGCAAAGGGGTGTTCATGACCCTGTTCATCATCACCATGTTTTTCGGCGGAGGGTTAGTGCCTACTTATCTTCTGGTGAAAACACTGGGCCTGCTGGATACCATTTGGGCCATTATCATTCCGGGGGCTGTGAATGTATGGAACATCATTTTATCAAGAACCTTCTTCAAAGGGGTTCCTATGGAGCTGAAGGAAGCGGCCAATGTTGATGGTGCATCGGAGATGAGAATTTTCTGGCAGGTTGTTCTGCCGCTATCGAAGCCTATTATATTCGTTCTTGCTCTGTACGCTTTTGTGGGTCAATGGAACGCCTACTTCGACGCGATGATTTATCTGGATAATTCGAATCTGCATCCGCTTCAGCTGGTTCTTCGTTCGATCTTGATTCAGAATCAGGTCGATCCAGGCATGATTAGTGATCAGCTCGCAGCGGCTGAACTGAAACGCTTGTCGGAAATTATTAAATATGCAGCTATTGTCGTGTCCAGCTTACCGCTTATCATCATGTATCCCTTCTTCCAGAAGTACTTTGAGAAAGGTGTTATGGTCGGCTCCCTGAAATAGGGCAGACCTTCACATAGGCTTGGTGAAGCAAGAGATAGACATCATTTCATTTACTATTTGGGAGGTCCTAGGTTATGACAAAAATGAACAAATCAAGATTTGCAGCTAGAACGGCAACTGTTTCTATCCTTACTGCCACTATTCTTCTCTCTGCCTGCAGCGGGAATGGGAGCGGAGGTGCAGCTAGCAAAGAGCAAGATCCAAGTGGCAAGGTGACTCTCAACTTTATTACACAAAGCTCTCCGATTGCCCCGTCTGATCCGAATGATAAGCTGATTAACAAGCGGCTAGAGGAGAAGACCAACGTCCATATTAATTGGAAGAACTTCACGAGGGATGTTTTTGTAGAGAAAAGAAATCTCGCAGTTGCGAGCGGCGATTTGCCGGATGCTATTTTTAACGCAGATTATAGCGACTATGAGCTTCTGAAGCTTGCGAAGGACGGGTCTATCATTGCCCTGAATGATCTGATCGAGCAGTTCATGCCTAACTTCAAGAAAGTGCTGGAGCAAGCGCCCGAATATAAAAGCATGATTACAGCTCCTGACGGCAATATTTATGCATTTCCTTGGATCGAGGAGCTGGGCAGCGGCAAGGAAAGAATTCAAGCTGTAGACAGTATGCCTTGGATTAACGTGGAATGGCTGAACAAGCTCGGTCTTGCTATGCCAACAACGACAGATGAACTGAAGAAAGTGCTGATTGCCTTCAAAACTCAGGACCCTAACGGCAACAATCAAGCGGATGAAATTCCATTGTCCTTCATTAATAAGCCTGGTGCAGAGGATCTGGCATTCCTGTTCGCTTCCTTCGGTCTCGGTGAGAATCCTGACCATGCGGTTGTATCCAATGATGGAAAGGTAATCTTCACAGCTGCTGAGGAAGGATACAAGGAAGCCGTTCAATTCATTAACGAGCTCTATCAAGAGGGCTTGATCGATATTGAGGCCTACACACAAGATTGGAGCACTTATCTGGCGAAAGGGAAAGATCAGAAATACGGTCTGTACTTCTCATGGGATAAAGCGAATATTACAGGTGCGAACGAATCGTATGACATCATGCCTCCACTTGCAGGACCTGACGGCGAGGTTAACGTCACTCGAACTAACGGACTGGGCCTTGGCCGAGGCAAGATGGTTGTGACAAGCGCGAATAAGAACCTAGAATCAACAGCGAAGTGGGTGGATCAGCTCTTTGATCCTGTTCAATCTGTACAGAATAACTGGGGAACCTACGGTGACGATACGCAGCAAAATATTTTTGAATACGATGAAGCGAGCCATTCACTGAAGCATCTGCCGCTGGAGGGTACGGCGCCGGTTGAGCTGCGTGAGAAGACGAGCATCGGCGGCCCTCTAGCCATTCTGGATTCCTATTACGGCGAGTATACGACAATGCCGGATGATGCCAAAGGAAGAATGGATATTATCAAAAATATTATGGCTCCGCATATGAAAGCAGACAACGTCATGCCTAGCGTCTTCAATTCAATTGATGAGCTGGATCGTCTGACTACAATCGAAACGGATCTGTTCGCTTACGTGCTAAGAATGCGTACGGAATGGTACCAGAACGGCAAGATTAACGAGCAATGGGCTGAGTATCTCAAGGAGCTGGATCGTCTTGGTCTACAGGAATGGCTCGAAATTAAGCAAGGCGGCTACGACAGAGCGACTAAAGGCTAATAATAGAACCGTTTAATACAAGAGATAAAATAGGAGCAAGGGAGAGGAATAATGATGTCTATACTGGCAAAACAAAACTACAGAGGTGCCTATCATGTGTCACCTCAGGTTAACTGGATGAATGACCCTAACGGCATGGTCTATTACGAAGGGGAATATCATCTGTTCTTCCAGCACCATCCGAATGGCGACACACATGGGCCAATGTATTGGGGCCATCTCGTTAGCAAGGATCTTATTACCTGGGAAGAGCTGGATATTGCGCTCCATCCTGATGAGCACGGCACTATTTTCTCAGGCAGCGCAGTAGTGGATTGGAATAATACAACCGGATTCTTCGAGGATGGTCCTGGCCTTGTTGCGATCTTTACTCATCATCTAGAGGTGGAAGGCAGTCATCCCGTGCAGCGTCAGAGCTTAGCCTATAGCACAGACAAGGGCAGAACATGGGTGAAATACGAGGGTAATCCGGTTCTTGCGCATGAGACCTTTATCGATTTTCGCGATCCGAAGGTGTTCTGGCATAAGGAGATGAACCGCTGGGGAATGATCATTGCTTGCGGGCAGACCGTATGTCTCTATCATTCGCCTGATCTGAAGACATGGACGTTCGGCAGCGAATTCGGCAATGGCATCGGATCTCATGATGGTGTATGGGAATGTCCGGACCTATTCCCTCTTGAGATAGACGGGGATGCTGACAATGTGAAATGGTTGATGCTCGTTAGCATTGGGGATGATGCTGCATTTGTAGAAGGCTCTAGAACTCAGTATTTCACAGGAGACTTCGACGGAGTAACCTTTACGCCGGATGCCGCTTCGATGGAAGTGAGATGGGCTGATCATGGAAGAGATAACTATGCGGGCGTTACTTGGTCGGATATGCCTGCGGAGGATGGAAGACGTCTCTTCATCGGCTGGATGAGCAACTGGAAATATGCTAATCAGACGCCTACCGAGGGCTTCCGCGGTGCAATGACGATTCCGAGAGAGCTGACACTAGAGACGATAAGCGGCATCCCGACTCTGGTACAGAAGCCGGCGGTCGAGCTGGAGAGTGCACGCAGGCCGATTCTTACCTTGAATCAAGCAACAGCACAGGATGTGGAGGAGGCACTGCGTCAGCTCCATCTCGTAAGCTATGAGATTCATGCAGAGCTGCCTAGCAATCAGTCACTGGGCTTCAAGGTAAGAGTGGGAGCAGAGAATGAGACGATTGTTGGTGTGAACGCCTCAGAGGCTGTAATCTATGTGGATCGCACCAAGTCCGGAGTGCATAGCTTCCATGCTGATTTCCTTGGTGTTCATGCTGCTAAGCTTGCATCATCAGGAGATAAGCTAGCCATGCGTATATTCGTAGATGCCGGCTCTGTCGAAGTGTTCGGCAATGACGGTCAGGCTGTTATTACTGATCTTATCTATCCGGATGCAGATGCAACGGGAATATCATTCTTCGCAGCTGATTATGATGTGATCATCCCTTCTCTAAGCTTATATGAGCTAGTGCCTTCTGCTGGGACTAGATCTATCTAAAAGGGGGTCACGATTATGCGCATAGGAGCCATTGAAGCCGGAGGGACCAAGTTTATTTGCGGTATTGGCAATGAGCACGGAACAATTGAGGATTCGATTAGTTTCCCGACAGAGCATCCGGATATAACCCTTGGTAAGGTTATTGAATATTTCACCGAAAAAGAGGTTGAGACTATCGGAATAGGCTCATTCGGGCCAATCGAGCTTCATCCTGAAAGTGCTCGGTATGGTTATGTAACAACAACGCCCAAGCCGGGATGGGAGAATTGTGATTTCCTCGGAATCTTGAAGCAGAGCTTTCATGTCCCCTATGGCTGGGATACAGATGTTAATGCGGCTGCTTATGGTGAGGCTGTATGGGGAGCGGCTAGAGGGCTTCACAGCTGCCTATATTATACGATTGGCACCGGTGTTGGCGTAGGTGTATATGCAGAAGGCCAATTGGTACACGGACTCGTCCATCCGGAGGGTGGGCATGTATTGGTTAGGAGACATCCACAGGATCACTTCTCTGGCATATGTCCTTATCACGGGGATTGTCTGGAAGGGATGGCTGCCGGACCAGCCATCGAGGCACGTTGGCAGCAAAAGGGCTTCGAGCTGCCTTCCGATCATGCAGCTTGGGAAATAGAGGCTTATTATATCGCTCAATCCATTACGAATGCGATTCTAATGACCTCACCCCAGAAAGTCATTATCGGAGGGGGCGTCATGCAGCAATCCCAGCTGTTCCCGCTGATCAGAGAAGCAGTAAAACGCAACCTGAACGGCTATGTAAGTGCAGCTGAAATTAATAATCATATCGAACAGTATATTGTGCCGCCTGGCCTTGGACATCAAGCAGGGCTATACGGAGCTTTGGCCCTTGGACTACGGGCTTATAAGGAGGCACAGGAGAGCGTTTCTGTTCAGTAAAGAATATCAACTAGAAAGGGCAGCGGGAATGGCTAGCATATGGCTCCCCGGCCCTTTCTATTTAACTGAACAATAGAACATACAAAAAGAAGAGAGGGAAAATAATGAAGGTGAAGTTGAATGCATGGATATCTATCTTCATGTCCAGTCTGCTTATTACAACTGCTGTGACTGCTGCTATAACTGTGAGTCCGGCTGCAGGATGGACAGCAGAGGCGATGATGGATACCGAGGAGGGCTCAACTATTTTTGAAAGCGCATCCAATATTAATACAAATCTAACAGGCTGGCAGATCAGAGGAGAAGGAACAATGGACAATACGCAAGAGGGATTGCTCCTAACTTCCAGTGACAAGGAAAATGTAATGGCGATCTCTGGCGTGACGTCAGACAATTTCATCTACGAGGCAGACGTGAAAATAACAGATCTCAAGGCAGATGCGTCTTTGGTGTTCCGCTCTAACGAGGACGGCTGGGCTTCCTATATGCTGCAAATTGTACCTAATGCGAATTTAATTCGTCTACGGGATGCTGCGAACGACAATGCACTTAAGGAAGAACGTAGTGTTGCGATTGAGGCGGGTGAAATCTACCATCTAAAAGTAATGGCTAATGGCAGCAGCTTGAAAGTATATTGGAACGATCAGTATAAGCCTGTTATAGATATTCATGACACCGCTTACATAACGGGTTTTCTTGGGCTGAATGTATGGGATGGCTCGGCTTTATTCCAGGATATTAAAGTAAGCGGGCTGATAAGCAATCTTGGAAAAGTCGCGCATGCGGCCGGAGCATGGGAGCCGGATCTGAAAGGCTGGGAAGGTCAGGCTTCGGACGAAGCTGCCATACAGATTTATAATCAGCAGGCAGAAGATATGGTGTATGAAGGTGATATCTCCTTCGATGCAGGGCAGTCTGAGGCGGCGATGGTCTTCAGAGCTAATGAGACAGGCACAGCGGGATATGCAGCTGCATTAGTGAAGCAGAGCAATGGTGTAGCCGTACAGCTGAAAAAAATAGATGGCACAGTAATCCGTACATCCAAGAAGGTCTATCCGACTCAAGAGGCAACGAAGCATCACCTTGAAATTGTGGCAAAAGGGAAGAAGATAGCCATTTATATAGACGGTTATTCGGATGCTGCTGTAGAGACCGTTGATAAGAGCTATACACGAGGGTACGCAGGGCTTGCAGTCCTATCTGGTCATGCTTACTTCCAGAACGTCTATGTGACCGCCGCTACAGATTATTACATGGAGAAATACCGTCCTGATTATCACTATACACCGGCAAGGGGTTCAGTGAGTGATCCGAATGGTCTCGTCTACTACGAAGGTGAATACCATCTGTTCCATCAGGATGGCGGTACTTGGGCACATGCCGTAAGTGAAGATATGGTCAATTGGAAGCGGCTTCCGATCAGCTTGCCTTGGAATGATCTTGGGCATGTATGGTCTGGCTCGGCGGTTGCCGATCTGAATAATGACTCTGGGCTGTTCACCGAGTCGGGGGGCACTGGGCTGCTGGCGTATTATACCTCCTATAATCCAGATGCTATTAATGGCAATCAGCGTATTGGGCTCGCTTACAGCACTGATCAGGGACGAACCTGGCAATACTCGGAGGAGCACGCGATTGTTATCGAGAATCCAGGCAAGCAGGGAGAGGATTCGGGCGGGTGGGATTTCCGGGATCCTAAGGTAGTCAGAGATGAATCTAATCAACGATGGGTAATGGTTGTCTCTGGTGGTGATCATATCCGTTTCTACACGTCGACGAACTTGATTGACTGGACGTTTACCGATAATTTTGGCTATGGCGACTATGTGCGCGGTGGTGTATGGGAATGTCCGGATCTGTTCGAACTGACCGTTGAGGGGACCAATGAGAAGAAGTGGGTTCTGATGATTAGCACCGGAGCTAATCCGGCAACGGAAGGCTCTGATGCTGAATATTTTGTAGGCCAGCTAACAACAGAAGGTAAGTTCATTAATGACAATGCGGCAGGTGAAGTGCTGAGAACCGATTATGGCAAGGAATTCTATGCCTCTATGTCTTTCTCGAATCTGCCGAATAACCGTAGAGTTATGCTCGCATGGATGACGAACTGGGATTATCCGTTTGCGTTTCCTACTGAGGGATGGAAGGGTGAGCTTACCATTCCGAGAGAAGTCAAGCTTAGGAATACAAGCGACGGGGTTAGACTAGTTCAAGCTCCTATCATGGAACTTCAATCCTTGCGAACAAAGCTTGTTCAGGTTAAAAATAAGCAGGTGGATTCCAAATCCTCCAATCTTCTTGATGGCTTGTCCTCGGGCGCCTATGAGATTGAAGCAGAGATTGAAATTCCTGCGGATAGCGCGGTAACGGAATTTGGCTTCAACGTAAGAGAAGGCGGCAGCAATAATAAGACGGTAGTCAGCTATCGCACGACGGACCATCAGATGCTCGTAGACCGTACGCTCTCGGGTGTAACGGACTTCTCAAGCTTGTTCTCAACCGTGCAGTCTGGACCACTCAAGCCAGTGGCCAATCGGGTGAAAATGAACATTTTCGTAGATGATTCTTCCATTGAGGTATTCGGCAATGATGGGGAGGTTGTATTCTCTAATGTCATCTTCCCTGATCCTGCTAGTCGCGGGATGAGCTTCTATTCGAAGGGCGGCAAGGTAAAGGTTGTATCACTGAAAGTACATGCCCTTGCGAATATATGGAATGATCTGAATGATAGGGATACCAAGGTAGTGATGGACACAAGTGAGAGGGAGCTCAGTGTCGGCCAAAGAGAAAGTTTGTATGTGGCGGTAGATATGCAACAGGACGCTTCAATCGGAAACGGAAACGGAAATGGAAATGAAAAAGGAAAGATGCAGCTGCAATGGAAGTCCAGTAATCCGAGTATCGTGAAGATTGATTCTTCTGATGACAGCAAGGCTGTTGTCCTTGCCACAGGTACAGGAGAAGCTGTCATAACAGTCTCGACAAGGGATGGCTCCTCCTCCGCAAATGTTATCTTTAAAGTATATGACGGTGAATTTGTGACCAATCTAACAGGCTGGAAGTCCGACCGAGCACTAGCGAATTGGGTAGTGTCGGAGAATGGAATCCGGGGCAGCTATACAAGTGATGCGAATTATATCGCGCAAGAGACGGCTGGGGATTTCAGCTATGAGGCCGATATCAGGCTTGGCGAGGACGGAGGAGCGGGTTCTATTCTGTTCCGGGCAAGCGAAGATGGGCGCAGCGGCTATTACTTTAATCTCGACCCGAATATGAAGGCTTACCGGCTGTTCTATAAGATTGACGGCTCCTTCGAGGAACGCATGGTTATAGCTAGAGTACCTGCCTTTATCCAGCGTGGAGAAATCTATCATGTGAGTATCACAGCGAGAGGTCCTCATATTCAAATAGCGGTTAACGGCGATAGCATTATCGATATTCAGGACGGCACATTTGCAGAAGGGCATTTTGGCGTTAATGTATTTGGAGGACGAGCTTCCTACCAGAACGTTCTAGCTCATAATAGGCAGGAAGCAGACTTAACCTCTACATTCTTTAAGAATGAAGTGACAGGTACGTCTTTGTATGCGGCAGGTGGGCAGAATGGAGAGCCGGTAACCATTCTGGTTGACGGAGGGACACGCTGGACACTTGTTCCAACAGGGGATGAGCATGGCTCCTATTCGATTCGTGAAGAAGGCGGAAAAGCGCTTGACCTTAATACAGGTCAGAATACAATTCAGCTGTACACCTACTTAGGCTACAATAACCAGCGCTGGATCGTGGAGTACAATGCCAACGGAACTGCTAGCATTAGATCGGTGCATAACGGAAAGGCGTTAGAGGTATCGGAGGACGGTACAACACTTACTTTGAATGATCCACAAGTAGAGCTAGATCGTCAGGAATGGAGGCTGTCGAGTGAGCAGTAATAATTAGTAGAGCTCACTTAGCTAGGGTAGTAGGGGATCTCGATCAATGAATATTTTGGAGTGTGAAAAATAGAAGCCATTTGGAAAAATGGAGAGGGAAGAGGAAGACCGAGAGTCTTCCTCTTTTTTATGTTCAGAAAGTATCAAAGGTTTTTTAAGCGTTCAGGACATATGTCCTTCCCAGCGTGCTCTGATCTATCTTTTAATAATAAGAAAGATGGTTATTGAGGAGAGGGCATATGAAGGGAGTCTTATTTGCAATATTGGGAGGGGTTTTGATAACGCTGCAAGGAATAGCAAATGCCAGGATCAGCCAAAATATAGGTACTTGGCAGGCTGCAGCGCTTACTCAGTTAACCGGGTTTATTGCAGCATTTCTAATTTTGATGGTATTTGGGGGCTTGCAATGGCGCGGGTTCAAGCAGGTGAAGCCTTTGTATTTAACAGGGGGCTTATTCGCAGCCTTTATTATTTCTAGCAACATCACAGCTATTCAACAGGTGGGCGTTACGTTAACAATATCAATGCTCTTAGTTGCCCAGCTGGGTTTAACGGTTATCATTGATACGAATGGATTGTTCGACATGAAGAAGCAACCAATGAGCTAACGCAATTTATTGGCATCGGGATGATGATTGCAGGCGTCGTCATATTAAAAGGCTAAGTCTGTGGATGAACGGGCAGGGATGTGGGCGACAACGACACTCGTACTAGGACTAGGTTTTCTAGCTTCCTTTACGATTGGCCTCATTTGGGAAGGGAAGCAGATGGTTGTGCTTCAATCGATGCAGCCGTGGTTCTGGTTCAGTGGTCTTATTGGCGTGGGTGTCGTCATCAGCTTGGTACAGGGTATAAAGCGGCTCAGCCCCACTTACGCTATTGCAATTGTTATGACGTCACAGCTCGTATTTGCTTTGATATGGGATTCACTTGGTTTAATGGGGCTTGCGAAAGTTCCATTTACCATGAATAAGCTGCTTGGTGTAATCGTTATTATCGGGGGCATTGTCGTATTGGAATTCGGCGGTAGGAAGGAGCGCAGCACAGTATCCGAGGTGAATTAGTCGTTAGCTTCTAATGAATGGCTGTGAATAATGGGCGCAGGACAGAACCTCTAACAAGGCAAGAGGAAACAGCGCTAATGGCTGTTTCCTCTTGTTGTTTGTAAATAAGCTGTTCACTAAAAAGCTTAACTTTTCCTACTTAACGAACAGCGTATCGGACAATAGCGATAGTGTTTGCTGATAGGTGGCATAGGCGGAAGGAACATCACCTAAATGTCCGCCCATTTGCAAATGGATGACGCCGTGGAGAGCACCCCACACCAAGCGGACAATGTCTACAATATCCGCTGGTGCCGATGCCGATAGGAGGCCTTGCTCCTTGGCACTGCCGACTACAACTATCAATTGTCGCATCGCGGTTATGGTACCCTGCATGCTTTCCTGATCCGGCTTGAAATCTCCGAAAGCACCGCCGAACATTAGCTTGTAGTAGCTGGTGTAGCGCTGTCCGAACAGCCAGTAGGTTTCGCCTAAAGCGAGCAACTGCTCCCTTGGGTCAGCAAGTAGGGGTGTAGATTCAAACTCGCGAGCCATAATTTTGCAGCCATCGAGATACAGCTGCTGGGCTAAGCCCTCTTTATTGACAAATAAGCTATAAATAATTTTGGTGGAGCAGCCCATTTTCTGAGAAACCTTACGGACGGTAACGGCTTCCGGACCTTCCTCTTGCAGTATTGTCGCGGCAGCGTCTACGACAAGCTGGCGGAGATTTTCTGTATTTTGCAGCCGCGCTTCCTGATAGGTTTTTAGATCGCGTTTGTCGCTATTCACGGGCTTGACCTGTTCATTCATCGTTATCACCTTCGTCTTTGGATTACCTGTTATTCTTAAGAAACAGGGTTACCCATTTACATACTCAAATTCTATACAGACGGTTAGTCCTTGTCAATGAAGCACAGCGAATGGAACGAGGTTAAATAAAAAACATTGACATCATTATGCAGTTAAGTTACTATGATCTCATTAGGAAACGCTGTTACCGGACGAACGTTTAATGATCGCTTCCAAGGTAATGGTTCTTTTTTTAATCGTTTGGTAACAGTGTTTCTATAAAATTACAATGTGTTTAAATGGAGGGACGTTATATGAATATGCAAGGGAAATGGACGCTTGTTACAGGAGCATCTTCTGGCATCGGGGAGCAATTCGCCAGACAATTAGCGGAGAAAGGCAGTCATCTGGTGCTCGTAGCGCGGTCGAAGAGCAAGCTGGACAGCCTAGCATCCGAGCTTATCAAGAAACATGGCATTCAAGCGAAGCCTATTGCGCTAGATCTGTCTAAGGAGAGCGCTCCGAGTGAGCTGTATGAGCAATGCAAGCAGCTTAAGGTCGAGATTGATCTGCTCATTAATAACGCAGGCTTTGCCACGCATGGTTTGTTCGATCAATTACCAGGCGATCGTCAGCATGAGGAAGTGATGCTCAATGTGGCGGCGGTGGTTAACCTGACGCATCTATTCCTGCCAAGCATGCTGCGCAGAAATGCAGGTACTATTATTAATGTAGCTTCAACGGCTGGCTTTCAGCCACTTCCTTACATGGCGGTTTATGGGGCCACCAAAGCCTTCGTCCTATCGTTTACTGATGCGCTATTGTGGGAGAATCGCAAACGTGGCGTACAGTTTTTTGCCCTATGTCCAGGCTCAACGGACACCGACTTCTTCAAGGTTGTAGGGACGGAATCCGCCTCTGTCGGGAAAAAAGATACACCAGAGAGAGTAGTGAAGGAAGCGCTGCGCAAGCTGGAACAAGGCAAAACTTATTTGGTACCGGGCATGCAAAATTATATCGGCGCGCAGCTGTCACGATTCATAACGCGCAGACAGTCACTCCGTCTCGTAGGCAGCATGCTGAAGCCTCGTTAATACGTTAATACTTACAACAGTCATCATAATTATAAGGGAGTTTTTCTAATGACATCTTCACCGACAAAAACGAACGTTGCCACAAAACGCAAAATCTTCAGAAGGGTGAGCTTATCTCTTGTAGGGCTGATCGTTGCAGCACTGCTGATCTTTATTATTATTCCCTCTCCGGTTGAACCGGCTCAATGGATAGCGCCAACAGCGCCTTCTTTAGAGGCAGAGGGATTGTGGCAGCAGAACGACAAGCTCAGCTCTGCCGAGCTAGTTACGGATGCCCCACATTTTCCAGAATTCATTACCTTTGATAAAGATGGTCAGCTGTATACAGGAGATTCTGACGGGAAAATCTATCAAGTTCCTATTGATACACAAGGCAATCCGGGCAAGGCAGTAGTGTTTGCCGATACACAAGGAACGCCGAATGGGCTTATGTTCGATGCTGCTGGGAGTCTTATTGTGACTGATGTTCAGAAAGGCTTGTTGTCGGTATCGCCGGCAGGAGATGTGGAGGTGCTTGCCAATTCGGTGAATGGCGAGCCGATTTATTTAGCCAATGAGCTGGATATCGCGAAGGATGGCACAATTTATTTTTCCGATACGTCGAATTATGGCAAGGTTACCTTCAAGGAAATGGCGGAGAATAAACCGCATGGAAGACTGCTCAAATACGATCCAGCGACCAAGCAAACCTCGGTGCTGCTAGAAGGGTTGTATTTTGCCAATGGTGTTGTACTGTCTGCAGATGAGGATTATGTGCTTGTAGCGGAGTCTTACCGCTATGAGATGACCCGTTACTGGCTGAAAGGTGAAAAGCAGGGGACAACGGATATTTTTGCTGACAATATGGCTGGCTTCCCGGACAATGTAACACGCGATGCACAGGGGAACTTCTGGGTCGGGATTTTCACCACACGCTTAGCGTTTGTTGATCAAATGCACAGCAAGCCATGGCTGGCAGGTATGATGGCTAAAGTTCCACAAGCTCTACTGAATGGAGCCAGCGCCCCAGTGAAGCATGGGTTAGTGGCTAAATACAGCAAGGCAGGGGAGCTTCTTGAGAGCTTGCATGATCCTGAAGGCTCGCTATATGGAATCACGACGGCAGTTAATCATGACGGATATTTATATATAGGCACGGCACCAGGGGGCAGTGAAGGTATATATCGTATACCTTTGTCCTAGAAATCCTACAATATTGACCACAGAAATGCAGGGTGCAAGGGAGCGGCCGTGGTACTGTATGACTAAGAGGAGGTGGATATGCATTACCATTATTAAAAAGAAGCTGTCTGATCACGATTTGGAATAAATGAATATAGGATGGGAAAACACGCCAAATGAGGCGTGTTTTCTTCTAGTGTAGAGACCAACATATGACTAAGCCTAATCAATTATTCCATTTATTGATAATGAGAATGATTATTACTATAATGAGAGAGTTAGCTGGTATAAATAGACATGGAAGGTGAAGCTGATGACGTTGCAAGAACAAGTGCCATTATGGAATCATGCGGCTATAAGGGTGCTTGATGTTCGTAGGTCTGTTTTGCTGTTCCAAGAGAGTATGCAGGGATTTCGATTGCCAGCGAGTGCTTTTTTATTTGCGGTTAAAGGGGCTGCAAAGATTCATATTGATGGAGTTGAGCATATTGTAGACCGCTGTTATGTGTGCCATGCAGGAAAAGGTGCAATGATAGACATTGTCCAAGTCGGTGACAAATTCGATTATTATTTTATTTTTTATAAAGCTGTTCTCGGTTTGCCAAGCCGTAAAGAGCTATTGCATGTATATAGAGACAATAATCCTTTTCAGATGCAATACGGATTCGCTCCTGCATACCCTCTGGATCTTCTGTCCAGAATAGAGCAGATGTATTCGAAGTGGATGCTCATTGCGCCGTTGGAGAAGTTTCATGTAAGAGCGATGTTTCATCAATGGGTATATGAGATTTTAGAGCAGCTTCATGCTCTTGAAGGAACGACTGCGAGTCAGCCGGATTATGTAAGCCAGTCGATTCGTTATATGGAGGAGAATTATGCAGAGCCCATTAGTATGCAGGAGTTGGCCGAAGTCCTGCATTGTAGTGAGCGGCAGCTGCAGCGATTATTCAAGTCGAAGCTTCGAATGGGCCCGATGGAATATCTCATTCAAGTTCGAATGAATCATGCTCAGGCGATGTTACTCAATACGAGTGCATCACTTAAGGTAATCGCGGAATCAGTAGGATATGGAGATAGCTATTATTTCAGCCGGGCTTTCAAGAAGCATTGCGGCGTTTCTCCGCTCTTGTTCAGGAAGAGTCGTCGGATAAGTTCATCCTATCTGTCGCAAAATTCCATTGTCGCGGATAACATTCTCTCGTATGATAATGATCGTGATAATCATTATCAACACAAAGACGGGGGAGTTACAGGAATGAATAGGAGTAGGACGTCAATTCTGGCAGTTAGTTTGATGTTGAGTTTAATGTTATTGTTGAGTGCATGTACGACGGGCAACGGTGTGAATAACAATACGGGAGGCGCTACAGCATCACCATCCAATACAGTCTCATCGAACACGAATACAAGTGCAGCGCAAGCCCAACAGGCATATCCAGTCGTTATTACACATATGAAGGGCGAACAAACGCTGGAGCAGCGTCCCGTGAAGATCGCCGTGCTAGACACTAAATTTATGGATCAGTTGGTTGCTCTGGATGAGAAGCCAGGCGGAAGCGTGAAGGCTGCAGCAGACAATGCGGATTTCCCAGCCTATTTGGCTGAAAAGCTAACTGATGTTAAAGTGCTCGGCACGAGAGATGAGCCGAACTTGGAAGCTATACTTGCAATGGAGCCGGATTTAATCATATGTACGGAATTCCAAGAAGAAGTATATGACAGATTATCTAAAATTGCTCCAACAATTATGCTTGACTTTAACGAGGATTGGCGCGATACATTAGTGACCGTTGGCAAGATTGTCGGGAAATCAGTTGAAGCTAATGCGGTCATGGAAGCCTATACCGAGAGAACAACCAAGCTCAAAGAGGAACTAAAGACTAAGCTCGGAGACGAGACAGTTGCCTTATTAAGGCCGCGTGATGAAGGTATTCGTGTACATACACCGGAGCATCGCGCAGCGGCTATTTTATACAATGACTTAGGCTTGTCTGCTCCGCAGCAAGTGCTGGCTGAGAAGGATACGGCTTATCAAATTTCACTGGAGGCTCTCCCGGAGCTTGGTGCGGATCATCTGTTCCTGGTGAAGGATGACATGTTCAAGGAGGTCGTAGATGAAATAACGGGGACAGAGACTTGGAAGAGTGTTGAAGCGGTGAAGAATAACCAAGTCTATGATGTGGATTCGAATGTATGGATTGCCTATTATGGGCCAATCGCCATTAATATGGTGGTAGACAGAGTTGCAGAGATTTTCCTTGGAAACCAATAGGATGACGGAAATATTCTCAACGTCTGAGTGGGCGAATCTAGCGAATAGATTCAATTTCACTTGTGACAAGAAGACTATGCCCACCACTGGTTGTATTCGTACTAGAGATTTGCTGGATAGGGAGAAATGTGAGCTCTTCCTGGAGCAATTGGGAAGGGAAATCGGATCCCCCTCGAGAAGGGTAACAGCATCGATGCTGGCGAAGCGATATGCGTTTCTAATCGTAACTCCTGTCTTGTATGCGATGACGGTATACAACAAGGCTCTGAGGTTGACGTTAGACAATTGTCAATTGGTTATTCCTGACGATACTGAATTTCAAGTCAGCCAATCTAAATTTCCTAACTTGATATACGATGAGCTGCAAGCTGTGGAGCCAGATACTAAGGATAGGCTTGAGTGGCGTGATCATGCCATGCGTCAACTATTTGAAGAACATCTATCTCCAGTCTTTCGTTCATTATCTGTTGCAGGCCGAGTTCCTATGGCGATTCTGTGGGAGAATGCGATTGTTCGCATGATTCCGCTCTATGAAGATGAGTTGGAAGAGGAAGAGGATTCGTCAGTTCTGCAGCGGCTACAGGATGATTATAAGTATATAACTGAGACTGCGCCAGCTAGACTATTCGGGGAACGTCGTAACCCGTTCACTAGATTCATGAGAACCATACATGCAGGTGTTGCCGACAAACCAGCAAGCTACGTGCGTCAGACCTGCTGCTTTTACTACGAAATGTCCGGTGAATATTGCAGAGCCTGCCCGAAGCCAATCGGATGCAATTGAGCGAAGTCCCAGTCGTACCTATTATTGCTTTTTCGATATGGGTTATGTGCTCGGGATACCCGAACGAGCCTTAGAAGCGATTCTAAGGCTCGTTTTATGTTGTTTGTTGAGCTATCATTTGGTGCTGCAGGACATCCGTTCAATAAAGCGGGTGTCTACTTTTGTTTTCGTAGTCATTCGGTTGTCCGCCTCGATAGTTGATACGATGAGGTCGACGGCGAGCTGAGCCATGCGCTGCTTCTCAACATGAATGGTCGTAAGCTCAGGTGATACGATAACAGCTTCGCTTATATTATCGAAGCCGATGATCGAAATATCATCGGGCACGCGGTAACCGAATTCTTGGAATACTTTGATGGCCCCTATCGCAATATAATCGCATTCGCAGAAAAAAGCGGAGGGCAGCTGTCGACCACTGTTCACATATTCCCGAAGCTGCTCACGCAGCGGTTCCTGTGAAGGAAGAATGGCAGGTGGTACTGCGAATTCTAGACATTCCGTCCGTGTAATACCTCTGTCGGCCAACGCGGCATGGAATCCTCTTCTGCGTTCATCGAAGTTATGGATTCGCTCATCAGAGCCAATATAGCCGATGGATTGGTGACCTTGATCGAGCAGATAGCTCCCCGCCTGATGAGCGCCCATATAGTTGTTGATCTCGATAAAATGAACGGGCACTGATTCGAAGCAGGTATCCAAGACGACTAGATTAGGCAGCTTGGAGGCAATGTCCGAGATGCGCGCACTGTCTAAGTTCGTCCCAAGCAGAATGCTGCCGCCGCTGCGTTCATTCTCCATGATGGCTCGAATCCCTTGCTCATAGCCTTCCTCGCTAATCGTAGAAAATTGCAGTGTATATCCGTTAAGCCGACATCCCTGCTCAATGTAATGGATGAGCTCTCTGAAAAAGGGCTGCTGGTAATAATCATCATGCACAAGCCGTGAATTTGTAAAGACGAGGAATTGCACGGAGCGCCCGTTCTTCTCCGGCTCGGAGGGCTTGCTATTGCCGAAGTAGCCATGCTCATTCGCAATTCGTAGTATGCGCACCCTAGTATCCTGACCGACGCCGGATTTACCGTTAAGCGCCAACGAGACGGCGGATTTGGAGACACCGGCAAGCTTCGCGATATCCTCCATATTCATAGAAAGTTCCCCCAATCTGTTAACTATTTGTTTAGTATGTTCAGTTTAAGCGATGAGCGCGAAAATGGCAATTTCATGACAGCTTGAGAACGCATCTTTTTTGAAGATTGTTAGAAACATGAGGTTACTATAGCCTCTGTCAGTTATTTTACGGTGAATCAGCTGTTTAGTTTGTTTAGTTGATTTAGAGTAAAAAAACAGTGATAAAATGATATTGACGAACGAAAGCGATTAATGATAGCATTTAGAAATTAAATGACTAAACAATGTTTAGTAAACGAATGAGTGTGAGGGAGTAGAGGAGTAGTCATTGCTCTCTTCATGGCAATCATCCATATCTGTAAGGAATAGAAAACTTGAACGCGGTTTCATGTCAATTGTTGGGTTATCAAAAGCATGCTCAGATCGTTAAGGATTTGCAAACAGCTCAATCGATGTAAGAGATGAATAGAATGAGAGAGAAGGTTGCTATATGTGGAAGATTGGGGTTATTGGCCTAGGTTATTGGTCAGATAAGCACCTGCAGGCTTGGGAGAGAATCGAAGGGGCGGAGATTGTCGCCCTTTGCGATCTCGATACGGATAAATTGCAGCAAAAAGCGGAATTGTACGGTATTCCGCAGGATCAGTTATACACGGATATAGACGAATTGCTGGCAAAGGCTGATGTGGACGTGGTGGATATCATTACGGCTCCAGGCACTCATCTGCCGTTCGTACGTAAAGTAGCGGCAGCCGGCAAGCATATTATGTGTCAGAAGCCATTCGCTCCGACAATGGAAGAAGCACGTGAAATCGTCGAGACGGCGAATAAAGCTAACGTTCGTCTTATGGTAACGGAGAACTGGCGCTGGCTTCAGCCTTTCCAATCTATCAAAAAATTGTTGGACCAAGACGTGGTGGGACAGTTGAACGTTATTCGATACATTCATACCGATTTTTACTCACCGCGGTTTGCCCCGGACAATGAGCTTCCACAGCCGTTTTTCCGCGACATGCCTAAGCTGCTTTTTTATGAGATGGGCGTCCATTGGTATGATACCTGGCGGTTTCTGTTCGGTGATCCGGACCGACTGTATGCGGAGACGAAGCGAGTCAGCCGTCATATTAAAGGCGAGGATACCGGTATGGTGACGCTTGGCTATGCGGATTATATGGGCCTTATGGATATGGGATGGGCGACTAGGCAGAACCTTCCTGCACCGCTCGAAAAGCAAGTACTGCCTAACCATCTGGAGCAGTTAATCGTGGAAGGGGATAAAGCGACCCTGAAATTATACAGTAACGGGACGATAGCGATCGTGGATAACGAAGGCGTAGAGACAAGCGTATCTGAGAATAACGGTCTCGACTTCGAAGAAAGCCATTACCGTCTGCAATCCCATTTCATCGAATGTCTGAATACAGGTGCGGAATTCCAGACTAGCGGGGAAGACAATCTGAGAACGCTGGAGCTTGTATTCGGAACCTATCAGAGCGCGAAAGAGCATGAAGTGATTCATTTTCGCTGGGAGTAGGAGGAGGCTGATAGTGGACTTCCATTGCCATCATGAATATGAATGATATCGTCATTTGGATTATTGTCGTATTTTTCTGTTTGGGAGCAATAGATAAGCTGCTTGGAAACCGAATGGGCTTGGGTATGCGATTCACGGAAGGCTTCATGTCAATGGGATCGCTTGCCCTCGTCATGGTCGGAATCGTTTCGCTAGCGCCAGTTATTGCAGAATTGCTCATTCCGGTCGTCTCGCCAGTATACGGCTGGCTCGGTGCTGATCCGTCTGCCTTCGCCAATACGCTGCTAGCCGCCGACATGGGCGGCTATGCGTTAGCCGGTCAGATGGCGGTGAGCAATGAGGCGGCTATATTCGCTTGGGTATTTCTCGGTACGATGATGGGACCGACAATCGTCTTCACCATACCGGTCGCACTTGGCATTATTGGGAACGAGGACCGGCCTTATTTTGCCAAAGGTATCCTGCTCGGTATTGCTACCATTCCGATTGGATGTTTCGTAGGCGGTCTTGTCGCACTGATAGATCCTGCGCTGATGCTGATCAATCTTGTGCCTTCTATTCTTTTTTCTGTTGTAATCGGTGTGGGACTCTGGAAGTTCCCCGCCCCTGTTATCCGATGCTTTTTTGCATTCGGCAAGCTAACGGAGATCGCAGCTATTATCGGGTTAACAGCGATCTCGGTCGAGACGCTTACGGGCGTCGTGCTCATTCCGGGAATGACGCCGATTACAGAAGGCATTCAAACCGTTGGGAAAATCGCACTTATATTGGCCGGAGCTTTCCCGATGGTTACTTTTATTACGGCTTTCTTTAAGCGGCATCTAGAGAAGTTAGGGCGTGTGCTTCGCATCGACAGGACGGTAACCGCTGGCTTGATCGCTACCCTGGCACATAATATCCCGATGTTCGCGATGCTGAAGGACATGAAACCTAGAGGCAAAGTAGTGAATGTCGCTTTCGCCGTAAGCGGTGCATTTGTGTTCGGAGGTCATCTAGCGTTCGTGGCAGGAGTCGATAAGAGTATGGTGTTTGCTATGATCATCGGCAAGCTTGTGGGAGGGGTGACGGCAGTGCTGCTGTCCATGCTGTTCACGCATAAGGAAGCTGAGGAGTAGGCGATATTGCACCCTCGAAAAAAGTAAAAGGCCTTGCTGCTCGCTGCTGCGGAGCTGTAAGGCCTCTTTCTTATGAGCTCGTGTGAGCTCTTCATGCATCTGATCGAGTATGGCGCTTCATATCTACTCGAGCAAGCTAAAGCTATATTCGATAAATTTCATATTCCTGGATCGGTTTCAGTATGTGTCAGTACGGTAACAAT
The DNA here is from genome assembly GCF_059686975.1 of Paenibacillus xinjiangensis. Lineage (NCBI taxonomy): Bacteria > Bacillati > Bacillota > Bacilli > Caryophanales > Paenibacillaceae > Paenibacillus > Paenibacillus xinjiangensis. Next base: position 339,445 of record NZ_JCAALS010000001.1, read on the forward strand.
AGCTCGTCACTTCTAGCGCTCTCGACTCATCGCATAAGCTTCCACATACCTTGTTTATATTCCGTTTAAATAGCGGAGTTATTCTGTGTCTATATCCAATATAGGAGGAATCGCTGTGGAACATGTAAACAATAGAAGGATAGGAGCAAGTAATGGGGATTTGGCTGTCGAAGCTCAGGGACTTGTTAAAACCTTTGGCGGCAATCGCGCGGTGGATGGCGTGAATTTGAACGTTCGTGCAGGTACGATATACGGCGTGCTAGGTCCCAATGGAGCAGGAAAGACGACAACGATCAGTATGCTGGCGACCTTACTTAGACCGGATGCAGGTTCTGCACGTATCTTCGGGCATGATGTAGTGAAGGAGTCACAGATTGTTCGTCAATTGATTGGGGTAACTGGTCAGTATGCATCAGTCGATGAGTCGCTCAGTGCGACGGAGAACTTGATCATTTTCTCTAGGCTGCTAGGGCTCAGTCGTGCAGAGTCACGGCAGAAAGCCAAGGAGCTGCTCGAGGAATTTGGATTGACGGAAGCTGCCAAGCGTCCATTGAAAAATTTCTCCGGTGGTATGCGCCGGAGGCTCGATCTGGCAGCGAGCCTTATTGCACAACCGCCGCTTATTTTTCTCGATGAACCGACAACCGGCCTTGACCCGCGTACGCGTAATCAGATGTGGGATACGATCCGCCAGCTAGTGAGTACAGGATCAACCGTGCTGCTGACGACACAGTATCTGGAAGAGGCGGATCAACTGGCCGACCGTATCGCGGTTATTGATCACGGGCGTGTCGTTGCCGAGGGTACAGCGGATGAGCTGAAGGCGTCAGTCGGTACCTCATCGTTGCAATTGAAAGTGAAGGATCCGCAGGACGTCGAGTATGCTCGTCTAGCGATTGAACAGGTGTGAGGGTACAGTCCAATATCACAGTGGAGGCTGGAATGATTACCGCTCCAATGGCTAACGCAGATCTGGTCACCGACTTGCTAATCGCCCTCCGAGAGAAGGGCATCCACTTGGCCGAGATGAGTGTGCAGAAACCAACGCTCGATGAAGTATTCCTAACGATTACGGGGCATGGTGTGAAGGAAGCTGCACAGCTTAATAACGATGAATCCCGCGAAGCGGAGGTGGCTAGAGTATGAGCAGAGCTGCCATCAAGCCGGGTGCCGAGCGCCAATTGAAGAATTATACGAGCTTCGGACAGACGCTGCGAAATTCTTTTACGATGGCCTATCGAGGGCTGCTCAAAATTCGTCGTACACCTGAGCAGTTGTTCGATGTCACCCTCCAGCCGATTATATTTACTCTCATGTTTACTTATATTTTTGGAGGAGCTATATCAGGTGATGTGTCTAGCTACTTGCCAGTAATCATTCCCGGCATTCTTGTGCAGACCGTGATCACGACCTCCATCGTCACAGGAGTCCAGCTGCGAGAGGATATGGATAAAGGCGTCTTTGACCGCTTCAAATCATTGCCTATTGCACGAATTGCACCGCTTGCGGGAGCACTTCTCGCAGATACGGTCCGGTATACCATTGCGACAGTACTCACTTTTACAATGGGATATATAATGGGCTATAGGCCCGATGGCGGACTGGATCATGTTGCTATCGCTGCACTTCTCGTTATTTTCTGCTCTTGGGCCATTAGCTGGATCTTCGCTTTCTTCGGGGTCATTGCCCGCACAGCCTCAAGCGTACAAGGAATTTCGATGCTAGTGCTGTTCCCGTTAACGTTCCTATCCAATGCATTCGTGCCGGTTGATACGATGCCAAGTTGGCTGCAGTGGTTCGTTAACATTAATCCGGTCTCGCACTTAGTCAGCGCAGTTCGGGAGCTCGCCAATTCTGGAACGATCGGCATGGATCTCGTTATTTCTCTCATTGGTGCTGTTGTCATTGTCGCAGTCTTTGCACCTATTACGGTTCGTGCTTATATGCGCCGGACTTAACTGACTGCGTCAGATTAAAAAAAGCACTCTAGCAGTAAGGACTGCTAAAGTGCAGGGATTACCCATGTATGAGCCAGTGCTAATGACTTAGCGCTGGCTTTCGCTGTCTGGTGAAGGCAATGAAAACAGCGAATAGCAGTAGAACAATTCCGGTGAAGATGAATCCTCCCAATGTGGTGAGATCGAGCCAGCCTAACACAGAGGATCCTGCAACGACACCTAGAGAGAAGAAAGCATAGAAGTAACCATAGGCTTTGCCGCGCAGCTCGGGTGGTGTTGCTTGAATAAGCATCGTATTGATTGATGGGAACAAGAGAGCGAAGCCAACCCCATATAGTCCTAATACGAAGTAAAGCGCTAATGTCGTTGAGGATTGGCTAATAAGCAGCTGGCTTATTCCCATAAGACCAATCCCTAGCGCCATCGTTTTGGATGGAGCAACATAATCAAATATACGATTCGTCGGAAGTACGAATAGAAGAACAGCAATAATGCCGAAGGTACTCATTAAGGTGCCGCTTAATCGCGAATCATAACCCAATGACTGAACATGCAGCGGCAGCAGGTAGGCAATTACGCCTTGCGAGAACATTAAGAAGAAGGCACCGCAATAAGCTTTGACGACACTGCTATTGAAGATCGAGCCTGCAGCTTGAACGAGCGCTTCGTTCTTCTCTTTCTTAGACAGCTTATACCGGCTGAGAAAGATAGCGGACAGAATAGCGAGTGCAAAGCCTAGAATAGCCACGCAAGTAAAGACGAATGGTACCGAGGTTCTGCTGGCCATAATGCCGCTGAAGGCAGGTCCGATAATAGCAGCAAGTCCGACAAATGTACCGGTGAAGGCCACTTTTTTACCTTGCTGATCCTTGATCGCCGTATTTGCAGAGAAGGTAAAGGCAGCTGGAACAATTAATCCCGCAACAAACCCATGTATAATTCGAACGATGATCAAAAATACCGGTTGATCGACGAATTGATAGAGCAGCAGAGCGCAGCTGGATAGCAGCAATCCGACCATTAGAATTTTGAACGGGCCGACCTTGTCCGTCATGATGCCAGAGAGAATGTTGCCAACGGTATTGGCTAACGAATAGAGTCCAATAACGAAGCCCACGATAAACGAGCTGGCTCCGACGGAAGTCGCGAATGTACTCATGACCGGCAGCTGCGAGAATAGATCGAAGAAGGAGAAGAACACGATACTGTACACTAAGATCGCATAGCTCAAAGGCCTTATGGCATATTGGCCCTGAGCCTTCTTCAGCTTCCTATCCAGTATGAAGTTGCCGAAGGGGATGAAGGCTGCAATGACGGCTGCTGCAGGCCATAGAAGGCTCCACTTCACCCGAATGGCAGCATATAGGATAGCTATTGCATATAGACAGAATATTCCACCGTGAATACTTCCAACAATGGTTACCGCTTCGGCAATTCCCCATATATATTTCAAGGGCATGGCGATGCATAGTAATACTAATAAGGAAATTCCATCTAATAGACCTGTTATACGTAAAATGTGAATAGGATGTACCCGCACTTGTTATGCTCCTAACTTATAGATTGAACAATCACTCCATTCTAACATGTTAGGAGGCGAGTAAAATCGAAGGTTGTGTTACAATTCGCAAGTGACTCGCTCTGACATCGTGGCTGTCCCTTGCAAAGCCTCTGCGAATTGCCCGAGCTCGAACAACTCATCAATATGATATACTCCGCGGGAAACTTCGGAATTATACAGTTTCTGTGCAACGATTGCCGCTACTAGGGCGGTAGCATCTGCCTCATGCCTGCCATCTAGGAAGCATTCAGCTAACGCAGCTTGTCCATCCCTCATGCCGCTCGCGTCTATCTTCACAGCGAAGGCTGGCTTACCTATCCTCGTAGAGGACAATCCACGTACAGTCCTATCACGCACCCAGTCCACATTGAGAATACGGAAGGCCCCCAGCTTTTTTAACCCAGCCACTATGAATGTAAGGAAGGAATGATCGAAGCATAGACGTGTGGAGACCTCAGCTGTCTTCAATGTCCTCGGTATAATGTGCTGATCAGCAAAGTTAAATCGGTAAGCTGTTCTCTTCCCAAGAATGCCGCCAAAGTCGGTTGTCCTTCCGTCCGAGAAGCTCATTCGATCGACTTCTTTCCCATGCTCCCACGTCTTGAAGTTCAATCTTAGGTTATCAACTGTCCACTCAAGGGCTGCCTTGCCATGGGAATCGCCCAGTCCGAGCATGATTGAAATATGGATCTCATTCGTGTTGTCCAGCTGACGCTTGGCATGGAGAGCCAGCAGATTCGTAAGTCCCGGGGCGAGCCCAACGCTTAATACGGCAGTTGCTTGATGGTGTGCAGCAGTCTTATGAAGATTCTGCACTTTCGATAAGAAGCTATAGTCCGCAGACAGATCGATATAATGAATGCCCAGGCGCAAGCATGCCTCTACGAATAAGGTGTTCTGCTGGTCTAAGCACATGATGACGACTTTGAAGCGGGCTAATTGTTCGGGATGAGGCTCATTGTGCACATCAATCTGCATCGGGAGAATACGTCCCTCAGATTCTCTGCTAACGGCCATTGCGCGCTCCAAGCTTCTGCCGGCTACATATACCTTTCCTGGATAGTGCTTGGCTAACTCCGTGCTAATCTTATTTCCTACATGGCCATAACCGCCAATAACAGCGATTGAATCTCGCATGATTGTTTCCTCCTGTTAGTCGAATGAATGGTTAGTTAATAGGTTGATCGTTGCTACAATTGTCGTTGCTTGCTGCTTACTTTCTCGAAGCTGGATGTACGATGTGCATAGAGAACGATACTAATAGCAGCCATACATAAGAAGACATTCCAGCCGAAGACCATCGTATAATCTGCAGCTGAGGCTGAACGCGATTCAGTATAAGAGGCATCCATAGCTCCTAGACCGATTGCAGCCCCGAACACCATACCGGCATTACGGGATAGAGCGATAAGCCCACCAGCTGCTCCAATGTGCTCAGTCGTAACGCTGCTCATGATGATATGGTTATTCGGTGATGCGATGAGTCCCATTCCAATGCCAATTGCAGCTAACAAGCAAGCAATAGCACTTGGGGATAAATCATCGAGCCATAGCGCGAATGCGAGCGATCCGAGTCCCATCAGAATCATGCCTATAATTGGAAAAGAAACAGGCTTGAGCTTATCAGACAGATGCCCAGCTATAGGTCCAGTTAATGCCAATGCAGCAGGATAAGCTGCCATCACGATGCCTATAGCAAGGAGCGGAAGGGCGATTGCATCTGTTAAATAGAAGGGCAGAATAACCTGAATGGTGTTCGCCAGCATGAACGAGACGAAGCTGACCAACAAGCCTGAATAGATGGCAGGCTCTCGGAATAGGCCAAGTGGCAGGAACGGAGCGGTACGTCGCCGTGCATGAGCAAGGAAGAGGAAGAGCAGCATGAGCGAAGAGCTGACGACCCACCACATTTCTCCAGAAGCAGCATGCCATCCCCCGATCCTATTCACCCCGTAGATAACCGTTCCCGTTAAGGCCGCGAACAGCAGAGCTCCAATTCCATCGAAGGATGCTAGGTTCTTCATCAGTGGTCTCGAGGCCACTGGAATGTATTTGAAGGCTAGATAGGTAGCGGCGGCAGCAGCGGGGAAGGGAGCTAAGAATAACCATTGCCAGCTAAGCCACTGTGCGATCATCCCACCAATAATTGGACCTGCCATCCCACCTATAGCGACAGCCATGCTTACGAGTCCTAATGCGCGGCCCCTTCCTTCCTTCGGGAGTATGATGGTGATGAGCGCCATATTGGTCGCTTGGAACATGGAAGCGCCAATCGCTTGCAACGCACGAAGAGTGAGCAGAATACCAAGGCTTGGGGAGAGGGCGACGAGCGCTGAGCTGACGGTGAACAATACATAACCCGCATTGTGTATCCGTCGATGGCCATAATGGTCGCTGAGCTTCCCCATGACCGGAAGCAGCACGGTGATAAGCAGCAGGTAACCGGTGACGACCCATTGCACAGCATTCATGCCTTCATGGAAGGCAGCTGTTAATTCGGGAAGAGAAACGGTAACGATGCCTGCTGTAAAATGAGATAAAAATGCGCCAATCCCGATAGCTGCGATGAACAGGCGCGGTTTGACCACTGCAGCTTCCTTCCTACGATTCATGGCTGTAGCCTCCTTCATGTAGAGTTGAAATTCTAACGTGTTTAGTAACTAAACTATATAAGTAAAAAAAATTACTCGTCTAATATCTCGCTAAATTTAGTGATGCATCTCTCGAAAATATCAATTTCCTCGGCTGTGAAAGAGGTCCGAAGCTGATCATAAAAGGCAATATGCATCTCCTGATGAGCGAGATACGCACTCTTGCCAGTTTCAGTGAGCTTGAGAATAATGCCTTTGGGAACATTCGGATGCGGTGAACGTCTGACCAGCGATTTCCCTTCTAATCGGTCTACGATTTGAGTAACGGCACCCTTTGTAACCGACAGCCTCTCGGCTAGCTCTCTCATGAGCAGTCCATCGTCTTCGCCAATAGCATCTATCGTATGAATTTCGCTCGGCGTTAATGCGCCTGCCGTACCGAACACACGAGGAGCGCTCTCCAGCTTGCGTAGCTGCATAATGAGCCGGCCTAGACGATGACTGGCTTCGTGCGGATGGGAGGATTCAGTTGGTAAGTGTGGTTTCTTTCGATTATTTTCCATAGACGTAGTTTAGTATCTAAACAATATAGTTGTCAAGTCCAAACGCTGGTTAGTTTCAGCTAATACGCTGTCTGCCAGCATACCTATAGAGCCCTCAGCCTCAGCGCATATCCATTTCACTCGATCTAGTCTCCAGCAACACAAAACCGACCCATTACTGCTATTTCTTCCTTGTTCGGTAATGAAGTTCTGCTGTTAGATAGAGAAAGAGAAATAAGTTGCTTAACGGGAGAAAATGTGACGTTAGACGACAAAGGTACGATCGTTAATTAGCCATTTCCATTAAATACGAGACTGTCCCCGTCATCAACGATGACTTATGAGACAGCCTTTTTCCATTTGGCGTTCATTATGCATTCAATTACGGTGTGAAGAGCAGGCTTAGTGCTTGAACTTAGACAGTCGATCCAGCAGGTCCTGCACCATTCCACTTAGATGTGTTGCAGAAGAGGATACCTCCTGCATCGTAGCGAGCTGCTCCTCTGAGGAGGCAGCCACTTGCTGGGCATTGTCTGTAGACTGACTAGCAATTACTTTTACATTATCAACGGAAGTCAATACCTCGGCTATTCCAGCAGATAATTGTTCAACGGATGACGATACTTCATGGGCTTGTGCATGAACCTGATTCATCTCTTGTGTAATTGACGAGAACAGCTTGCCGCTATCTGTAACGGAGGCCACTCCTTTGGTAACCTCATCAGATGTTGCAGCCATTGTATGGATCATCTGCTCGGTTTCAGAGCGAATTTCCGCAATTTTCTCTTCAACTTGGGCTACGGCGGCTTTGGTCTGCTCAGCCAGTGAACGGATCTCTGTGGCAACAACAGCGAAGCCCTTACCTTGCTCGCCAGCTCGCGAAGCTTCAATAGAAGCATTCAAGGCAAGAATATTCGTCTGGGCGCTAATGGCGTTAATTAAGCTGATAATACTGCCGATTTCTTCCGAGCTAGCTCCAAGCTTCTGAATGGATTGGCTGGAACGCGACATCGCGAGGTTAACCTCATCCATCTGTTCAACAGCTTGGCGAATAAGCTGATCGCCTTTCTCGGTCTGTGAGTTGACATCACTTGCTGACTCCAGCACCTTCACAGCGGATTCAGCAATACGTTGTACACCGAGTGCAACCTCGTCCATATTCTGGGACGTATTCTGAACTTGTTCATGCTGCTCTGACATACCGGAGGCGACGACTTCAATGGCATGCGAGATGGACTCGGCGCTCACGGATACTTGCTCTGCGCTTGATGTGAGCTGCTGTGACGTCGCTCCAACATTCATAGCTAGATCTGATGTATGTCTCATCATCTCTCCAAGTGAGCGATTGGTTTCATTAAGGTTCCGAGCCATCTGGCCGAATTCATCCTGACTGGCGAAATGTAAGCTTCTCGTGAAATCACCTTGAGCCATATGTTGAATGCCCTGCTGAATCTTCTTCAAGCGCAAGGTAATCATGAAGCGGGTAAGCAACCATACAACTACAGCGATGAATAAGAGAGTAGAAATGAATAGAATCGATAACAGCTGTGAGCTGTCGTTATAGGATTCCAGCATTCTGGACACAGGAATAACGGTCTGGACGTACCAAGTTTCCCCTTCTGCAATCGTAATAGGAACGAAGCTGTTCAGCACTTCCTGCCCTTTCTCGTCTACTCCATACTGCATAAGCTCGCCTTGCTGTACTTTGTCCCACATCAGTTTATTGGATTCTTGTTCAGCAAAAGGCTCATTAAGGGTAGCCGGGTCGTTGCCGTTGGCGATATATATCCCCTCATCAGAGATCAGGGATACGTACCCATCCAATGGATGCTCGCTTGCTGCATTCGTCTGGAATGCAGCGAGGTTCAAAGCCGCTCCAACCATACCTAGGAACTTCCCTTTCTCATCTTGAATGGGAATGCTAAGCGTGGATATGAGATAGCTCAGTCCTCCAGCGCTGTCTATGTAAGGCTGGGTCGCAGATAATCGACCTAAGGTTTGCGCGTTCGTATAATATTCCTTCTGATCGAAGCCCTCTGGCAGTGGTGTCTTAATAGTTTTGCCGCCCTCTAGCCGAGGTGATATGGCATAACGGCCTCCTGCACTTCGGTAGTCGTTATCGTCTGCATATTGTTGGTCTTTCTTATCGAAAGCGTTAGATTCCCATGCAGTGAAGAAAGATACGACTTCTGCTCTTGAGCGCAAAGAGTCTCCCATGCTCTCTGCGAACAATTCGCGATCCGCGCTGTTGGAGCGAATCATAACAGTTGCGATGTCACGATACGTATACAAGGCTGAGGCCATGTCGGTAATCAGCTTCATATTCTGCTCGCTATAGGCTTGCCCGGCTTGCTGTGCGATAAGCTCTCCTCGGGCCACTCCTTCTTCCTTCAGACGAGACAGGCTTAAGCTGTTCATCGTCGACATTGTGATTACAATACAAACCCACATAATGACAAGATACTTTGTCGTTAATTTGAGTTTTTTAATCCATTGCAGCATGATGGTACTCCTCCTATTATTTCTATCTAGTTGACTATTATGTTATCGGTTATCAAGAAAGAGGATTATAGGGGGGGAGGTGAAAAAAATGCGAATAAATACCTATATAAAATAACACTTTATAATAATATTGAGTATTTAGAATGATATGAATACGCATTCATTTTTGCTATAGAGTCAAGCGTAAAGGCGGCATATACCAAGTAGGTGCATGCCGCCTTTACGTGTAATTCTATTAGTCTTGTTAGTCAGCAGCTTGAGTGCAGTATTGACGAATGGAATCGGTAAGCTGATAGGCAAGCTTGCCATCTCCTCGGGAGATTGCTTATACAGCTGGAGACTCCATTCTATTACTAAGCCATGCAAGACGGCAGCCAGAGAGCGGAAGGCATAATAATGAAGCTCACCAGATTGGATATGGAGAGGCATGAAATACTTCAAATATTTATTCTGTATAAAATACTCTAAGCTCCGATAAATAATTTGCCTAACTTTGCGATCGGATGATTGTATATTCGATAACAACGGTGCAGGCGTATAGGTTTTCCACATTTGAAAAAACGATATAAATATGGCATCGCTACTTATTTGTTTCTCTTCAAGCTGGAGCTGGCTATCGAAGAAATTGTACTGATGGCATAAATACTCATACAGTATATCGTCCTTATCCTGGAAATTCCGGTACAGTGTTTGTCTAGCCATGCCAGATTTCTTGGCAATCTCGGTAAGCTTGATATCCGAGTAAGTATTAGATTCCATAAGGTGGAGCAGAGATAGAGTAATCCATTGCTTCGATTGCTGTTGGCCTTCGATGAAATTGTGGATATGTAACACTTCCTTCAATATGTCCATTTTCGCATACAGTCTATTGATAAGGGTTGCGAAGTATATTATTGTTACAAGTGTAACATTTGCTGAACCGAATGCGCATCGGGAAAGTAAGAAATACATTTTTTTCAATTAAATACTGATAATGATATTCATTATTGAAACTTAGGAGTGGGATTGTGAAAAAGGTTAAAAAAGCATCATCTAATGTGTTCATCTCAGCTTTAATGATTATGATCTTAGCGATAGTAACCGCTTGCGGCAATAATAATGAAGCGAATAGCACGAGCAACAATCAAGCGCCTGTAACAACGGAGCCAATGCCAGCTGCTGAGACTAGAACAATTACTCATGCAATGGGGGATACAGAGATTAAGGGCACACCACAGCGAATTGTTGTATTGACGACACAAGGTACAGAGACTTTATTGGAGCTTGGAATTAAACCAGTAGGAGCTGTTCAATCTTGGATTGGAGAGCCTTGGTATGATCATATTAAAGACCAAATGGAAGGCGTAGAAATTCTAGGCGATGAAACACAACCGAATATCGAATTAATCGCCAGTCTGCAGCCTGATCTAATCCTTGGCACGAAGGTAAGACAAGAAAAGATCTATGATCAATTAAGCGCCATTGCACCTACTGTATTCACAGAGAATCTTGGTGACAGTATGATAGAGAACTTCACTTTGTTCGCAAGTGCACTGAATCTAGAAGCAGAAGGCCAGCAAGTGCTCGCCGATTTCGATCAATTGGTAGAGGAGACTGCAGCTAGAATCGGTGATAAAACGAAGCTTGCGGTGTCGCTTGCTCGGTTCCAGGCAGGTACGGCTAGAGTGTACTACCTGCAGAACTTTGCCGGTGTAGTATTGGACAAGCTGGGACTCACAAGAACAGAGGCGCAGAATAAAGAGGAGTTTGCTGAAGAGATTACGAAGGAGCAGATCAGTGTATTGGATGGCGATGTATTGTTCTACTTCGCATCAGATCGCAGTGGAGAGACAGCAGCTTCGGATACGGCCCAAGAATGGCTGGCTGATCCAATCGCACAAAATATGAAAGTTAATGCGAATGGGCAGATCTATCAAGTGGATGAAGCGATCTGGAATTCAGCTGGCGGAATGATTGCGGCTAAACTATTGGTTGCGGATATTGAACAATATTTTGCTAAAATCCAATCTTAATTGTACAAGCCTTCTATATAGAAGAGGGGAGGAAGGCTATGAACGCTCTAATGTCTAATGGGAGAAGAAGAGCTATAGGACTCGTTGCGGCATGTATACTTCTGGTCGCGGCTGCTGCTGCAAGCATTCTGTTCGGACTACAAAGCTATCATTGGACCACAGTCATTCAGTCCTATACGGCTTACACAGCAAGCGATGAGCAGCTCATCATAACGACATCCAGAGTACCTCGTACTGTAACTGCTGCTGTTATTGGAGCCAGCCTTGCGATTAGCGGAGTGCTGCTGCAAGCGATGACAAGAAATCCGTTAGCCTCCCCTTCCCTATTAGGAGTTAACGCAGGTGCTGCGCTTGCCATCGTGGCTATGCTATTCGGCTTCGGTGCGGTTTTCTCCTTCTCAGAGCTAATGTGGTTCGGCTTCACAGGAGCGGGTATAACAGCCTGTCTTATCATGGTAGTAGCAACGTTAGGCAACGGAGGCATGACGCCATTGAAGCTGATCTTAACAGGATCAGCTTTGGCGTCTTTTGCAGCTTCCTTGACTTCCTTATTTATGCTTATTAGCAATGAAACACTGGAAGGGGCGCTGTACTGGCTGACAGGGTCGTTATCTAATAGCAGTATGAAGCATACGCTACAAATACTGCCTTATTTTGGACTAGCATGGGTGTTAGCACTGTTCCTGTGTCGTTCCCTTAACATCATGGCAATGGGAGAAGATGTGGCAACGGGACTTGGGCAGCGGATGGTATGGATTAGAGTGATTACGATATTCGCAGTCGTTATACTGGCAGGAGGGAGTGTCGCTCTGGCAGGCCCTATTGGCTTCGTCGGCATTATGATTCCACATATTTCACGCTGGATCGTTGGCAATGACCACCGCTGGATATTGCCATACAGTGCCGTGTTGGGCGCAGCTTTTTTGCTAATGGCTGATGTGCTCTCCCGATTCCTAATTTCTTCCAAAGAAGTGCCGGTAGGTGTTACGACAGCTATACTAGGTGTTGTTTTTGTAGTTGTCCTCGTAAGGAGGAAGAAACTTGGTCAGATCTAACAAACGCTTCATTCCTCTGAAAATACTAATATTAGTCATTCTACTGGCTGCTACACTGATAGTAAGTATCGGGCTTGGAAGCTTGCGTGTGCCTATTATCGATGTATTGCGAGCCATGCTAGGGATGGGTGAGGCGAAATATGAGCTTATTGTGTTTGAGCTTCGTTTGCCGCGTATAACTGCTGCTGTATTAGTGGGTGCAGCTATGGCTATCTCTGGGACGATCCTGCAAGCGTTGGTGAGAAATCCACTTGCTTCTCCTGATCTAATGGGAACGACGTCTGGAGCTACAGCCGCGGTAGTGGCGCTCATTACGATTATGAATGGACAAGTGAGTGTTGCGTGGCTTCCGGTTGCTGCATTGGTGGGAGGCTGTACAGCTTCTGCCTTAACCTATATGCTGGCGTGGAAGAATGGAAGCTCGCCCTTCCGGATGGCAATGGTCGGAGTAGCTATATCCGCTGCTATGGCGGCATTAACGATTTATTTTACACTTGCAGGACCCATCTATTTGGTGTCTCAAGCACTGGGCTGGATGGCTGGAACGGTATATGGAACCTCATGGAACCATGTGATTGTGCTTGCTCCGTGGGTCGTTATATGTGGGCTGATAGCCTTATCTCAAGCTAGAAGCCTTAACCTGCTGGAGGTTGGTGATCAGATTGCCACTGGCGTAGGCGTAAGAGTAAGAGTGGAGAGGAAGAGATTCCTATTCATCGCGATAAGTGTCATTCTAGCCAGCTCAGCTGTCGGCATTGCCGGAGGAATCAGCTTCGTCGGCTTGATGGCACCGCATATTGCTCGCCGAATCGTGGGCAGCAATAATGTTGCTGTCATGCTGGCTTCGGCTATACTCGGAGGATGGCTGGTCTTATTGGCCGACTTTGTTGGCAGGACGGTATTTGTTCCAATGGATGTTCCCGCGGGCATATTCACAGCAATATTAGGCGCACCATTCTTCGTGTATTTGATGTATAGGCAGGGTAATCGAGCCTAGGTAAGCCTATAAAGGGGCGCATCCATTGATCGATAAGATCGAATGGATGCGCCCCTTGCTCATTCATCAAGAACTATTGGACTGCAGCAGCTAGGCCAGCCACTTCATCTGGTGACAACGCTCCTTCATATACGCGCAATTCATCCATTAACCCCTTGTAAGGCGTGTCCCACAGGTTCACTCCAAGTCCGAAAGCTGCATTAGAGGTTGTGAAAATGTTCGGGAACTTCGCACCTGAGAATGTCTCAGCGCCGTTCACATACAAACGTATCTGACCGCTGTCTACTGTGAAGGCCAGATGCGTCCATTCTCCCGCTTTAATAGTCATTCCCGCAGGAGCGTCATACCAGCTAGCACTGCCGGACCATACCATCGTATTATTGCTGGCCGGACCGCTTGGAACAAGGCTCACCCAGTTGTTCTCATCCCGTGCGCCGAAGAATGTCGTCGTGAATGCCGTAAGCTGCTCAGGCTTAAGCCATAGGGATACCGAGTAGGAACCGCTGGATACGAGTCCGTTAGGGAGGCGAATGCCGGAAGCTCCATCGAATGCGGCAGCTAGGCCAGTCTTGCCGCTAGCGTACGTAATGGTGCCATTCTCTGTATTATCAATTCGATTGCCTGTTACGGAGCCAGCTCCGAACTTGCCTGTCGTGTCATTCAAGTTGTCCTCGAATGAATATTGAGCGACTAAGCCTACAGCTTTGTAGGGCAATACAGTAATGTCAAAAGCTTTGGTCGCTTTTGCCGCACCCTTCGTTATAGTTGCTGTCAGCACGGCACTTACACTGTCTGAGCCTGCCTGAGGACGCTTAATTACGCCGTTCTCAGCTACAACGTCGGCATTCGATGTCTGCCAAGTAATTAAAGCACCCCGAGAACCTTCTAATGGAAGTGCTAGATCAGCAATAATGTTCGCGGTATCACCAAGTCCGAGGTCATTCACAATAGCCGTAACAACCGCTTGGTCCGTAGTGTCAGGCTGTCTGCTTCCCCAGACAGCAACTCCTTCATTGGATTGTGCTGTGAACGTCATGACGTAGCTCTCTGAAGTCGGGTCCCATAGGCGTACGAATACACCTTTATACGTGATGCCATCCACTTTAATCTCCGCGGTATTATGACTCGTTTTCTTCCAGCTTCCTGCTGCAGCGCCTGAGATCGTATGGTTGCTGTTCAAGCGAATAGATGTTGAATGAACGATAGAAGCGGAATTATCATGTCCATGATTGATTAATTTGTAATCTCCGACAATCTCGTCAGCCTTCACTTTGTCAAGCTTTTCACCGGTATAACGATAGGGTGCAACAACTGGCCAACCGTCTTTATTCATAAACATTTGATGAATGCGAAGCTCATGCATCTCACCCTTTTGCGGGAAGCGGGCGTGGAAGACTAAGAACTGCTGCCCGGTTTTGTCGTCGATATAGACGGAGTTATGCCCTGGTGAGACATATCCAACGCCAATGCCTGTGCCAGCATCGCCAACCTTACGGTCGAACAAATAGTTGCCCATCAGCTTGTTGCCATAAGGCTCGTTGCTTGTATCGCCCGGCAATACGGCATTCTGACCTTGCGCATCTACATAAGGGCCGTCGGGGCTCTTAGAGCGGAACACACGCATATTGTAACCACCGTCGGCGCCGAGCCAGCCATAAGTCACATAGAGGTAGTAGTAGCCTGTTTCCTTATTGTATTTAATGTAGGGGCCTTCGCCTGATTTGTAATAGCCGCCGGCGATCTTGGTACCGAAGTATCGATCAATCAATCGGCCGTCAGAGGTTGTTCCATCTTCTCCTGGATAAATGATTTGACCCGATTTCTTATCAATCTCCAGTAAGAAAATGCCGCCTGACCACGAACCGTATGTCATCCATAGCTTGCCTTTCTTATCATAGAAAAGAGTAGAGTCAATCGCATTCGGATACATTTGATTGTTGAAAGAGCCATCTGCGTTAAACCACTCTGTTCTTTCACCTGCTAATGTACCATCATTGACTAGTGACTGAATGTTCGTATTCGTCCATTTTTTGTTGACCTGACTGTTCTGGTCATATGCCTCATCACGTGTAAAACCGGAATAGAGAATCGTATCCTCATAGACGTAAGGACCTTCAATAGTCTTAGATACCGCAAAACCGATCGCTGAGCGAATATAAGTAGACGATGCGCTATAGTACATCATATAGGCGCCCTTAGAACCGTCTTGGTTGACATAGTCCTTATTCCAGAATACATCTGGAGCCCATACGGCGAAGCCGCCTTTGCTATCGGAATCATTCTCTCCCGCCCATGCGAAGGAGCCGGCCAAATTGCCAGGCAGATCTCCGAATATCGCATTGTCAGGTGTTGTATAGCCGTTCGTGAATGTCGTCCAATTCATTAGATCTGTGGATTTAGCTGCCTCAATATGAGAGCCGAACACGTAGAAGTTGTTCCCGTCCTTGATAATGGAAGGGTCATGCACAGAAACGTTCTGGAGTTCTGGCACCTCCGATGAGGGGTTAGGCTGGTTTTTCTGTGCGTAGACGAAGGTAGGTATAGTTAATGCTAATATTAACAAAAGGGCAAACAGTTTAATTGATGATGATTTTTTCACTCTGAAATCTCCTCCCGATAACTAAATGGTGTAACCGTATTCAATTGTCTTCCTAAATTTCATTCAATTCCATAACCCCCCAGTCCTCAATCCGAATTCTCGATCAATAAAACGCTTACAACAATCTTAGTAATTAATACATTTATCAACAAAGTAATAATACTATGAATGTTATAAAAGCTCAATGCCGTTTATGTAAAAACAAGGAAGGGGTTGTGCAATAAGGTCCTAAGACCTAATCGCACAACCCCTTCCTATGGGATGCCTCTTCATCAGCCGCTCTTACTGCTCCATTGCTTCCTTCTCTTGCAGCGACTTGGTGTAATATAGCCGGAATACGAGATCTTGATTGTGGTTGCCGAAGCCCGTTCCGAACAGTGTGACACCACCAATATGCTCCGCATCTTCCTCCACTGCAATTCGGAAGGTCCATTGGCTGTTGCGGATATCGATATCGTCAATCGTTACATCAGACAGCTTGATGCCGTCCATGAAGGTGCCTTCCTTCTTCACGATAAGATGCTTCAGAAGGCCGTACTGGTTGACACTCTCGAACCACCATGGCGGATTAAGCTTGCCTTTGCCCCCGAAGTCGCCGGGGCTGGTCCACATTCCGACTTTAATGTTGTTGAAATAGAACGTAATATCAGATGGCCAATTATTATTCGTAAAAGGGGCCTCGGACGAAATTTCCATCGAAATTTCGAGCTCCTCTGGATTTTCACTTCCCATCAAGTAGTTAGGAAGCTTGTATTCGATGAATCCTTGTCCGAACCAGAGGATCTTCGCATTCAGTCTCTCAGGATCTAGGAAATGGCGAGGGTCATCGAATATGCCAATAATAGAATCCCGCGTACAAATTCCACAGGTAGGCGTAATGTTGAGATCGGTGAAGTGGCCTAGAGAAATGTCCGTTCTACGCACCTCGCGAGGAATGACATCTTTGATAGGGAAAGAGATTTCCAGGTTATCGACGGTAAGCGAGCAGACCTTCTGAGCCGCACCGCCCTTGCCAGGTGTCATCTCGGATCGGATAATGCCGGCTTTCTCGAGCTTCTTAACATGCATAGTCATAATGGCACTGCTAAGTCCCAATGCTTCAGCCAGTTCTCTAATATTCATCGACTTCTGTGACAATATATGAACAATCTGGATACGTACATTGCTGGAAATTGCTTCGAAGACGGGCAAATATTCCTCCGATAGTTCTATTCTCAATGTAATTCCTCCGAAAATTCGATTGGTTAATAGATGTGTAAACAACCTTGATTCTATTCATAATACATGATTATTGTCGTATTAACAAGAAAATCGCTAGATAAGAAGTTGAATTGACTCTAGAAATAAGAACGCTTACAGCTAGACCGTGAGTTGAATTAGTTGAATAAAGACAGCGTTCGTGCAGTAGAAAACGACCCTTCTTCTTCATTCCATATTGACAGTTAATAGAATTAGTTGTTAATATTCATGTAG
Source organism: Paenibacillus xinjiangensis (assembly GCF_059686975.1). Classification (NCBI taxonomy): domain Bacteria; kingdom Bacillati; phylum Bacillota; class Bacilli; order Caryophanales; family Paenibacillaceae; genus Paenibacillus; species Paenibacillus xinjiangensis. Next base: position 356,735 of record NZ_JCAALS010000001.1, read on the forward strand.
TTATGAATTATTAATAGATTTATGAATTAATTAATGGAATCAAATTGCATGAAAAGGCGAGGGATCACAATGGGATTAAACAACCAGCAAGCAAATCTTCAAGAATTCATTAATCCGGTCATACCGCAGCGTGCGGATCCTTGGGTGTATAAGCATGAGGATGGATGGTATTATTTCACAGCCTCAGTGCCGGAATACGACCGAATTGAAGTGAGAAGAGCGGAGACGGTACAAGGTCTTGGCTCAGCAGAGCCTGTCGTGGCTTGGCGCAAATACGAGACGGGACTGATGAGCGCGAACATCTGGGCACCGGAAATCCATTATATTGATGGCAAGTGGTACATTTATTTCGCAGCTGCCAGAACATCTGAGACGGTGGATGGACTATTCGATCATCGTATGTTCGTTCTAGAGAATAGCTCGGCGAATCCACTTGAAGGACAGTGGGTGGAGAAGGGGCAGATCAAGACAAACTGGGAGTCATTTGCGCTGGATGCGACGACGTTCGAGCATGCAGGAGTAAGGTATTTGGTATGGGCGCAGAAGGACTTAGAGATTGTAGGCAATTCTAATCTCTACATTGCAGCAATGAGCAATCCTTGGACCATTGAAGGTAGGCAGATGATGATCGCGCAGCCCGATTATGCATGGGAAAAGATCGGTTTCCTCGTTAATGAAGGTGCTGCTGTATTGAAACGAAATGGTAAGATATTTATTACTTTTTCAGCTAGCGCAACAGATTTCAATTACTGCATGGGACTTCTCGTCGCTTCGGAGGATAGCGATCTGCTGTCACCTGACAGCTGGACGAAGCTGCCCGAGCCGCTGTTCCAGACTAGTGAAGAGAATGGACAATATGGTCCAGGCCACAACAGCTTTACTGTATCCCCAGACGGAAGTCAGGATATTATTGTGTATCATGCGCGTAACTACAAGGATATTGAAGGAGATCCTCTCTATGATCCGAATCGCCATACCCGTGCTCAGGTATTCGGTTGGACAAAAGAGGGCTTGCCTGAGTTCGGAATTCCCGTTAAGGACGGACATCCTGTGAGCCGCTAATTGGCGGCTCGCCATATAAATACAAACTCATTGTTTAAAAATGGTTGACAAATGAAAGCGTTATATTTTATCATTAGTTTGTAAAACATTAATAATTAATATATTCATTATCAATGTTTTACCAGCTATCAAGGAGCGCTCCTAGGCAAGCACCCTGATAGCAAGAGTAATCGTTAAGCTGAGACAGAATGCTTTAATATCTTTGAATACGGTTTCAATACTTGTACTTATTTTGAATAGCTCATTGGAGGGGTTCTGAGTGAATCTAAAAAAAGGACTTATATCAATCGTTTCACTTATTATGATCATGTCATTGGTTCTAGCAGGGTGCGGAAGCGCAGATAACGAGAATACGATTACGTTCTGGACACCACTTACCGGCGATGACGGCGCGTATATGGATCAGCTTGTAAAAGAGTACAATGCAACCAACCCAGAGTTGAAAGTGAAGCACGTAATTACTGCTGATATGTACACTAAGCTTTCTACTGTATTGAACTCCGGTAAAGGTGTACCTGATCTGGCAATCATCCATGCTGACCGAGTTCCAGGCTACGTGAAGCAAGGAGCATTGGAAGAGATGACGAATGTGCTGGCAGGACAGCCTGAGATTAAACAAGAGAACTACTTACCGCAAGCATGGTCGACAGGTACGATTGATGGTACTCAATATACAGTACCCCTAGATATTCATAGTAACACAATGTATTACAATAAAGATCTACTAAAAAAATACGGTGCGGAATCCTTCTTGGATGACAACGTCGTTACGATTGATGAGATACTCTCCTTGCAGGGCAAAATGGAAGAAGGCCAATTCGTTGTCAATGATGCCTTGCTCGGATGGGTTATCTTGGCACAGCTCCAGAATGTAGGAGGAGATGTTCAGAAGGACGGCAAACCAGCTGTCAACACGCCTGAGATGAAGGAAGCTTTTGAATCGGTCAAAAAAATCGCTGATGCGGGCTTGATGACAACATTCGGTGAAGATGGTTACTTGATGTTCCAATCAGGCAATGTATTGTTCTCTACGGATGGAACTTGGAGCTCAACCGCACATGCTGGCGTAGAAGGCTTGAACTTCGGTGTTACGAACATCTATTCAACAACGCCTGAGAAGTTCACGAACAGAGCTTCCTCCCACTTGTTCGCTATGATGAAGAACGAGAAAAGAACGGATGAAAAAGAAACAGGCATCGGTCAATTCCTAGAGTTCCTTCGCTCTAATTCGATTGAATGGGCAAAAGCAGGACAGATCGTAGCAAGTAAACAAGTGAATGAAAGTGCTGAATACCAGCAATATATGCAATCCTTCTTCACCTCTAATGAGAAAGAAATTGAATCACTCTACATCTATACTTACGAATATTACCCATATGTTGCTGAAGCAGTAGATACTTATGCTGCGGATATCGTACGCGGAAACGTTGATATCGACGAAACGCTGCAGACGATGCAAAAATTTGTTGAAGATAAAATTGCTGAGAGCGGATCAGGGGCCCAATAAAAAGCAATAGCTAGAACAAAAGTAATGTGCCACTTCTGGGGTGGCGCATTGCTTTTCCAAAAGGAGAAATGAAAGGCTATGAATAAGAGATCTTTTGCACCCTATGTCTTTGTAGGTCCCCACATCATTTTATTTGCTATTTTCATTTTATTGCCTACTATTTATGGGATTTATGCTTCGTTCACCCAATGGAATCTAATGAATGCGCCACAGTGGGTAGGGTTTGACAACTACAAAACGATTCTATTCGACACGGAATCTACGTTTCATAATCAATTTTTTAACGGGATGAAGAATACCCTTCTATTTGTTGTTCTTAGTGTTCCCTTATTGGTCGTTATTCCGTTGTTGATCGCTGTTGCCTTGGAGCATAAGAAAGTGAAAATGAAAGGCTTAATGCAATCGATCCTCTATATTCCGGGATTAATATCTGTATCTGCCGCGGCCCTTATCTGGCTGTTGATCTTCAATAAGCAGCTTGGGATTAGCGGCAACGTATTCGGATCAACGGTTGCTTGGGCAGCGAACCAGCCTTATGCATGGATAATCATACTCGTTATGACGGTGTGGGGCGGCGTTGGCGGCAACATGATTATTTATCGTGCTTCCATTCATGGTGTTGCACAGGATTTATATGAAGCAGCAGACATTGATGGTGCGGGCTCTATTCGGAAGTTCTTCAGCATTACGTTACCTTCCATACGTTTCCCATTAATATTCACCTTTGTAATGACAACGGCAGGTTCATTCAACGTATTCGCGCAACCGTTAATGATGACGGACGGCGGTCCCCGCCAGAGCACCCATGTACTTATGATGTACATTCGTCAATTGGCTTTTGGGAACGGGGAATCTATTGCCGGAATGGCATCCGCGATGGCTGTATTGCTAGGCTTGGTCATCTTGGTTATCTCTGCTCTGCAATATTATGTCATGAACCGAAATGCTAATTAATAACTGGTTGGTTATGGATTGGTTAATGGAAACGGAAAGGTAAGGTGCTACACTATGTTGAAAAAGATAAGCGTGTCCAAATATTTAGCCTACCTCTTTTTAATTGCTCTCTGCCTTGCATGGGCAGTTCCTGTGTTATTCGGAATTACGACGTCATTCCGTTCCCAGACGGAAGTGGTCTCGACGGGCTTCAGATTATTGCCCGTTAACTGGATTGTTGACAACTATACGGCAATATTGACCAATACTTCTACAGCACCGATCCTGCGGTGGTTAGGCAACTCTCTCTTTATTGCAATCACACACACCTTCTTAGTCATTGTCGTCATTTCCATTACAGGCTATGGCTACTCACGTATGAAATTCAAAGGAAGAGATGCGTTATTCTTCACTTTATTGGGGATTTCCTTCTTCCCAGGTGTCGTTAACTTAATTCCTTCTTATAAAATTATTGATGCGCTTGGCTGGGTTAACACATCATGGGCGATGATTATCCCAGGACTCGCAGGCATGGGTAATATATTCTTGGTCAGGCAGTTCATGAAGGGGATTCCAACGGAGCTGGATGAATCCGCTCGTGTAGATGGAGCTAATGATTTCAAAATCTATTGGAACGTCATTCTGCCGTTAGTTAAACCTATTCTAATCGTCTGCGGCTTGTTCTCCTTCATCGGCTCATGGAATGATTTCCTGTGGCCCGTTATCGTCTATACCGATGTGGATAAAATGCCAGTTACAGCTGGTCTGCTCTTGCTGCAAGACATCTATGGCAACTACCGTATGATCGGACAATTGATGGGCTCTGCCATTCTAGCCATTATTCCTACATTAATATTGTTCATATTCGCGCAGAAGCATTTCCTGCAATCGATCAACTTGAATTCAGGTATTAAAGGCTAGGCTGGGGAATTTTAAATTTCTACAACTATTCAGATGATAGGTGATAGCTATGACAATCAACAGCAATACAGCTGAACAATTGATCGCGCAATACAAGTTTGATGATCGTGACCATATCGGGCGAGACAGCTCAGGGAACGGAAAAGACGGGATCGCTTCCGGAAGCAAGCAGCCTGTAATCGGAATCGTGGGCGGCAGACCGGCGGTGACGCTCTCCGGCGGCGTACAAGGCACCTCCTATGTGCAGCTGCCCTCTGATCTCCTGAGCGAAGTAAGTGATCACACGGGAGTTACGGTTGCTGCGTGGATCTATATGGGGAAGGTGTCGAGTGTCTGGGAGAGAGTATTCGACTTCGGCAAAGGCGCAGAAGGGCCTTATTTGTTCTTGAATCGGAATATGCGCGGTACATGCTATGCAGGAGAAGATCTGGTTGCAGATCCTGGGCAATCCTTCGCAGCAGGGCAATGGATGCATGTGGCCATGTCTGTTACGGGCACAGAGGGCGGTCAATTAAGCAACGCGGGCCCTATTGTATATGTGAATGGCGAAGTGGTGGCAGATGGCATGATTAGCCAGACCTCAAGCGGTACCTATGCGAAATTACGGACATGGTTCGCTTCTTTCTCGGAGCCTTCGAATTACAGCAGTAATTATATCGGAATGTCTCAGCATGCTGCAGATATGGATTTCTGCGGTTCGATTTCGGATTTCCGCGTATATAGAGCTGGCCTCACTCAAGATACCATCATCGAGGTGATGTGCGAAGCGCTGACGGATGAAGAGATTGTGAGGCTGGCAGCTGATAAATATTTGAAATTCCCTACTTCGATCATAACGAAGGGTATTGTGCTTCCTTCTTCTCTCATGGGCGGCAAGGCCCAGGTGTCTTGGAAATCAAGCAGTACAGAGACGATTACAGATGATGGCAAGGTGAATGAGCAGCTTCAAGCAGCCAAGGGTGTAACCATTACAGCCATAGTGAGCAAAGGCGCTGCAGCAATTGAACAGAGCTTTGTGGTGTCTGTGCTTCCTAAGGAGCTTCCGCCCTATACATTGACCATCCATGGAAACCAAGATGTCGTCGATATTAGTGAAGTTTTGTATGGCTTATTCTATGAAGACATTAACAATGCGGCTGACGGCGGTATCTATGCAGAGCTTGTGCAGAACCGGTCATTCGAATCCTTCTCCTTCGACAGCTATTCGCATGTATGCGGCGAGAATGGCGTATCGACCGGAAGAAACCATAATCCTTTGTTCGCATGGTCAGGCGATACGGATCAAATGACGGTGAAGCAGGCAGGCGGATTAGGTGAATTCTTCGACGCTAAGGATCCCGATGTGAATTCACATTATGTAACGGTAGCCAGCGGAGCGGTCATTCGCAACAAAGGCTTCGCCGATTCCAATGAGCATTGTGCTATGTTCATTAAGCAAGAGGATCAGTATGCGTTCACAGTGTGGGCAAAAGCAGACACTGCGGGCACAATCACAGTGCAATTGCTGGATAAAGAAGGCATTGCCATTAGTGATGCAGTGATCGTTGAAGTTGATGGTGGAGGTAGCTGGAGGAAGTATGGTGTGGATACCAAGCTTGTTCTCACGGGCTCGACAACCGTACTCGGTCAATTATCTCTAACCTTTGAGGGTGATATCTCCATCGATATGGTGTCGTTAATGCCAGTCGATGTGTGGGGAGCTGGTGAGGAAGAGAGCTCAGCGACAGCTCACTCCAACTATAAGGGCAATTCGAATTACAGGCTGAGAAAAGATCTTGTTCTCGCCTTGATGAATATGCGTCCCACCTTCCTGCGGTTTCCAGGCGGATGTATCTCTGAAGGCTCTCATATCTGGGATAATGTATACGATTGGAAAGACTCTGTCGCGGAGATCGAGCTGCGCAAAGAGAATTACAACGTATGGGGCTATATGATGACGATGGGACTTGGCTATATGGAATACTTCCAATTAGCTGAGGATCTGAATGCTACGCCGCTACCCGTTATGGCCTGTGGGGTGCTCTGCCAGGCACGCTCCGATTATGCGAATCCGGCAGGAGGCACGCTCCGAGATTACTATGTCAAGAACTTCACGGATCTGATCGATTTCTCAATCAGCATGGATTTCGAAGGTAATGAATGGGCCGCTCTGCGAAAAAGAATGGGGCATGAGGCCGCATTCGATCTGCATTATCTAGGTGTCGGCAATGAAAACTGGGGAACAGAGTTTTTCGCTAATTTCGAGTATTTCAAGAAGGTTATTGACGAATACATGGTACAGAATTATCCAGGCTATGAATTGCATATCATTTCAACCGTTGGCGCACAAGCGGATGATGATGCTTATCAAGAGGGCTGGAAGTTCTTAAGCGGCAATCTGTCAGGCTCGGCAACATTAAGCTTCACAGACGGCAAGTCAAGTACGGAAGAAACGGTAACCTGGTACGAGAAGCAGCCTAACTACATGGATACGATCGCAGACGAGCATTATTACCGCTCCAATGAGTATTTGCTTAATAATGCGGACCGCTACAACTATTATTACAGAGCTTACCATGAAGATGGCAGCATGAATGAAAGAGAAACCTCTAAGGTATTCGTCGGGGAGTACGCGTCCACAGATAAAAACACGCTCGCTGGCGCAGTGGCTGAAGCGGCTATAATGACGAGCTTCGAGAACAACTCCGATGTGGTTCGACTGGCAGCGACAGCCCCGTTGTTCAATAAAGTATTAACGGACGGGACGTACAGATGGACACCAGATTGCATCTGGTTCGACGATGAGACGGTATGGTACACACCGAATTATTACGTACAGCAGCTATTCGCTCAATATATTGGAACGAAAGCGCTAGGCACTGCTTTTACAACCTATCGCAATGGCGAACAGACTGCTCTTATTCCACGTGGAGGCATAGAGATAGCTACCGGCAACGCGGACATTGTAGTGAAGCATGTGATCGTAACGTCTAATGTGGATGGCAGCGTGCTGCTCGAGCAAGATTTCACACAGGAGCTTCATGCGGCTTGGCAGGTCATTCCAGGCACAGAAGAACATCGTATCGATTCGGAGCAGGGTCTGATGCTGACAGCTCAGAGCAGTGGACCAGGTGGCCTGTATATGCTGAACGAAGCTTGGACCAACTACAAGGTAGAGGTTACGGCTAAGAAATTAGCTGGTGTGGATGGCTTCTATGTTGGCGCTGGCTTAACGGACATAACAGCAGAGAAGAAGGATGTCATCGAATACGCGATTGGCTATAATGGCAGTGCGACTGGCGTCAAGGTTCACAAGCAAGGAATAGAAGCTTATACACTAGGCGATTACTCCTCCAGCACCGCGGCGGGCAACCTTAGAACGAGCTGCTATGAGGAGCTCTCTGATCATACCGAATACATCATTACAGTGAATTACGGAGGCACATCCGGCAATCAGCTGATCTGCTCCTATTCGGATGGCAAGACGCTCAGCAAAGTGCTGGACTACAAGCTGGAAGCCTATAACAGAGAGATCTATAACTCGGTTACAAAGGATGACAAGCATGTCTATGTGAAGCTAGTGAACGCGGATCAAGTAGACAAGGCTGTGAAGCTTGATTTGAAGGACTTGCATGTAGCTGGCGCGGGCAAACAGATTATATTGACTGGCGATGCTGCACTTGTACATGTCCCTAATGTGAATAAAAAGAATGATGAGAAGGTAGCTCCGACGGAATCGGTTATCCACTTGGAGAACGATTCAACCGTTGTAACCGCACCTGCCAATTCGGTGAATGTCATCATTCTAGATCGGATTTAGAACGATCAAGCTCCGCATACGTGCGGAGCTTTTTTTATCACGAAGAGATCATTGAGCCCGTAGCAGCCGCATACGTTTAACCTAGTAATTAGAATGCCTATTCATATGAGAGAGGAGCATGGCACATGGTCAGCAATGCCACAATAGAAGTAACTGGCGAAGGTAAAGTAATGGTGCCGCCGGATCAAGCCGTCTCGACGGTGGGAGTCGAAACCGAAGAATCTGAGCTGCGGCAGGCACAGAGCATGAACTCAGCGGTCATCAGCCGCATCGTTTCGGCGCTTCAGGGACTTGGCATACCGCCGCAGAACATCGGAACCATTGATTTTCGGATAGAGCCCATCTACGATTATACGAACGACGTAGTAGAATTCCGCGGTTACAAGGTTACGCATCTCCTCCAGGTCACGAGCAGTGCCGCTTCGGCTGGTTCGGTCGTGGATACAGCGGTATCACAAGGAGCGAACGTCGTGCAGGGTGTGCGCTTTGGATTGTTTCAAGAAGCAGTGTACGTGGATCGAGCACTGGCGCTCGCGGTTGCAGATGCAAGGCGCAAAGCATCCGCGATTGCCGCTAATTCGGGTGTTACCATCGGTGCCGTGCCGCTCACGGTTCGGGAGCTGCCACTACTGGCTGAGCCGATACCCTTGAGAGCCACGCTAACAACTATGAGCGACGCTGCTCCCATTCAGACGGGACAGCTGATCGTTTCTGCGGCGGTCCGTGTGATCTTTGCTGCGAGCCCTGCGACACGCTAACCCATCGTTCAACTAATGAGAAGCTATAGCCTGAATATCTCTAATAACAATATGCTATAATCTTATTGCAATAGGGAAATAAATCGAGTAAAAGGGAGAGTAGTGAATGATTAATCGTATCGGTCAAATTATGTTGTATGTCAACAACCAAGATGAAGCAGCGAAGTTCTGGACAGAGAAGGCTGGTTTTGTCGTTGTTGCGGAAGAAACGATTGGCGAGGGATTCAGATGGATTGAGATTGCCCCTACAGAAGACGCTGAGACGAGCTTCATTCTTCACAATAAAGAGATGATCGCTCAGATGCAGCCCGAATTAAATCTGAACACACCTTCCATTATGTTCTTTACAGATAGGCTGGAAGAGTTGTATAAACATTTCGCTGATAATGGGGTAACAGTCGGAGAGATGGTAACCATGCCGACAGGCCGGGTATTTAACTTCGCAGATAATGAGAACAATTACTTCGCAATTATGGACAAAAAGCAATAGCATTAGGTGAACAGAATAGGTAGAGTGAAGTGCGCATCCTTAGTGGGTGTGCACTTTTTTATCTTGAATCAAGCGCGTTCTCTTTATCTCTCTCTATTATTTGTTGTACACTACTATAGTCCTATATTTTAGGCGAAAGCTACATGCCAGCAAGGTGCAGCACGTTGAAACAGGAGAGGATTAACCCGTGATTAGAGCTCTAGTAGTAGACGATGAAATATGGATTGCCAAGTATACTTGCAGGCTGCTCGAAAAGTTGGAAGTTGAAGTGCTAGGGTACGAATGCAATCCAGTGAGTGCTCTGAATAAAATAAGCAAGCTAAAGCCTGACGTCGTTTTTTTGGATATTGAGATGCCAGAATGGACTGGGCTAGAGCTGGCTGAAAGGGCACAGAATGCGGGATACGAGGGTGAAACTGTCACAGCCTATTCAGAATATGCTATAGAAGCGTTTAAGGTCAATGCGCTGGATTATTTGCTGAAGCCTATTTCCCTTAATGATCTAAATCGTGCAGTAGAGCGGGTGAAAACAAGAAGCAACGGCAAAACGACAGCTCAACCGCCACATAAGGTCGAAGCGGTTAGTGCCATACTGTTCGGAGCTTTTTGTCTCTATGTCGGTGATGCTCGGGAGCATATACGTTGGATGACCGCTAAAAGCGCTGAAACCTTCGCTTTCCTGCTCCTGCAGGGCCGCGACAGAGCGGTCTCCAAAGCGAAGTTAATTGAAGCGATTTGGCCGGATAAGGATGAGGAAAAAGCCGATATCAATCTTAGGAGCACGATTAGTAGAATTAATAAAACGCTCAGAGAGCATACGACAGATATCTCGATCATGTCGACAGGTAACGGCTACAAGCTTATGTTGACTAACATTACGCTTTCAGTTCAGTGCAGCTATATTCAGCTATAGGGATATGCTTCTGGAAGAGATGGACAGAGAGTGGTGTCGTGCCTTCAGAGCAACGTACCATACTTATTTCGTCTGGTGAACTATTATGAAGGCATTAACGCGGACCCACTAACCGTATTGAAAGTGGTAGAGCTGCTTCTAAGGTTTGATCCCTACGACGAGAGGGCTAGAGTAAAAGCGATTAACCTTCATTATGAGCTTAAGGGGCGGGAAAGTGCAGAGCTCTATTATCAAGAGTATCGTCGACTGCTTGAGAAAGACCTTGGACTGGAGCCAGGTGAACATATGCACAAGCAATACAGCCGCCTGATGAGAAGGTAAATAGATAGAATTAGGATTAACCCACCGGAAATTCGCCCAATTTCTGATCTGCGTAATAACGCCAATGAAATTTCTGAGTTTTGCCGACGAGAGCGCGAGCCAGTATTTATTACGAAGAATGGTACGGGTGATATGGTCGTGATGTCTATCGAGGAATATGACCGTCAGCAGGCTCTACTGGAATTATACAGTAAACTGTTCGAAGCCGAAGCAGAGCTGACGGACGGAGCTGTCGGAGAGGACTTCTTGGAAGCTGCGAAGAAGCTAAGGTCAACCATCCGTGGGAAAATATAAGCTGCTCCTTTATCCCGCTGCGAACAGGGATATACAAGAGATAATCGACTACTATACCTATGAACAAGCCTTCCAAGACGAAATCAATTCATATGATGATATGGTAGCCAAGATCGCAGCGCTTGCAGAGCAGCCTCTGCAGCATCCTTTGATTAAACAGCCTTTGCTGCGAATGAGAGGCTACCGAGTGCTAGTCATGTCAGCTTATTGGGTGTTCTATGTCGTCTCAGGCGATGTGGTACAGATCAGACGAATCTTGCATGGAAAGAAGATATTCGATAGTTACATTGTAAAAAGCTGTACAGACCGCGCATCGATAATGGGATAAGGGGAGGGGCAGTCTCAAAAGCTATTAGCTTTTGGGACTGCCCCTTATTTTCATACAAGACTTATGAGGTGAAGCCCACACGGGGACGCTGGCGTTCTTTGGTCTCAATACTTACAGCACGAATCGAAGTGATTGGAATGTACAACAGCTGGAACTCACTCTTATACTTCACGAAATGCTCGTCAACCTCTTCGAGAATTCCGTCCTTCACACTCGTTCCATCGAGGAAATTAATCGTTACTTCTCTGCCTTTCAGATCGTTCAGCATCGCCATTCACTCCTTCTATTGTTGTCATCAGCTCAGCACATGCCCATTGGTCATGCAGCTTCTCCTTAAGTATATAACGTGCAGCAGCATAAAATAAAGGAGCCGGCTTCTCGCTGCAAGAGCATGAGTATAATGATGACTTTAGTGCAGCATTCCAGCTCGAATGAGCCATTAGATGATCATTAGAAATTGGCTCCTATCCAATGACGAGAGAGATAATAGTCAGCGAATAATTCCCGTAGAAAATATAGTGCATCGGCAAGCAGCTAGGGGCTAATATATCTCGCTATCCCTCATATAGATGAAGAGAAGGGGGAGCTGATTATGTGGCTGTTCATTGTAATGCTAGTGGGGTGTCTCTCGGGCTTCATACTGTTCAAAAAAAACATTTTGCCGATCAGCCATGCTACCTATCAAACTCAAGTAAACTGTCCGTCATTATTCCAGCTAGGAATGAAGAATGTAATCTGCCTCTTCTGCTCGACTCCCTCCTATCTCAGACTGCAGCACCCTTCGAGATTATTGTCGTGGACGACTTCTCCGAAGATCGGACGAGGGAAATAGCCGAGAGCTATGCGGGAGTTACGGTAATATCGGGCAGCAGTCTGCCAGTAGGCTGGACGGGTAAGAGCTGGGCGGTATGGAATGGCTATCTGCATGCCACTGGGGATCTATTGGTTTTTCTAGATGCGGATATTAGATTAGCGCCGAATGGGCTGGTATCTTTAATGGAAGCAAGGGAGCAGTCGAAGGGGGTTGTTTCGGTTGTTCCTTATCATCATACGGAAACGCTCTATGAGAAGCTCGCCCTAATCATGAATGTGCTGGGTGTATTTGCGTTTACCTCTGTCTTTGAACGAGCAAATCCTCGGAAGGGTCTGTATGGTTCCTGCATCATAGCATTACGAGAGGATTACGAAAAAATTAACGGTCATGAGAGCGTAAAGTCTGAGGTGCTGGATGATTTGTTAATCGGATCGAGGTTTGTTGCAGCTGGCATCCCTGTCACCAATTTTATCGGGTATGGCTTAGTATCTTTCCGTATGTACCCGCAGGGTATTCGAAGTGCCATCGAAGGATTTAGTAAAGGAGCCATTCTAAGTACATCGATGCTATGTCCATGGACCATTGTTCTGACAGCTATCTGGGTCATCGGACTTCTCCTATCCGATACGGTGCTTCTACTTGCACATCCTTCATGGGGAGCAGCTTTATTGCTCGGTTATGTTGTATATATGCTTCAAATCTTTTATTTTATGAGATATGTAGGTTCATTCGGCATCCTCATTCCGGTTCTTCATGTCGTCGCTGCCTTATTCTTCATTGTCGTCATGCTGTATTCGATGTATCAGGTACTCGTTCTAGGGCATGTCAAATGGAAAGGAAGACTAATCCAGGTGGGGGGCAAGCGGAAACCATGATGATCATCGTGCTGACTGCGGCTTCATTCCTGTCGGGATCCCTTATGTTCTCTTACTGGCTGGGTTTATGGGTGAATAACAATCTGAAGGCTGTCGGTGATGGGAATCCGGGAGCTCTGAATCTATGGAAGGCGAAAGGATATAAATTCGGTCTTACAGGTATTGTATTGGATTTTCTCAAGGGCTATCTGCCTGTTCTATTCCTAATGGATAGTGGCTTCGCCATAGGTTATTTCGTCGTTCTAATCGCCTTGGCACCCATTGCAGGTCATGCCTTTAGTCCATTTCTCAAAGGGAGAGGCGGCAAGGCGATTGCTGTTACGTTCGGTGTTTGGAGTGCGCTGACGGGGTTCGAAGCCTCCCTGGCATACGCCATTATTCTGGCTTTATTGGCAGGTATAGCCCGATTGGTATCCAAATCTAAGGCTACATCCAGCGCAATGGATGGCTTACAGGTAGTTATCGGAATGCTGCTGCTTACGATCTATTTGTATATAAGGATGTTCTCTGTTGCCCTTATATTGGTTGGCTTGGGGAATTTGGCCATTCTGGTCTATACTCACAGACATGAATTGGCGATCTGGCTGAGAAGAGGGCTTCGCAATCATTAACAGCGATCATTGCCGCTATTCAACTATAGATTGGAGAATAACCGTTCCGTCTTTCTTAGAAAATGTTGACGCTGCTCCAAGCTGCGGTTTTCCATCCCCGTGTAGTTATGCCACTTCAGCTTGGTTATCCCCATTTTACGAAAGGTTCCACGGAATAATATTTTGAACAAAACTCCCTTAACAAATACCTTGTCTAGAAATCCTTTCGTAAGAGCAGGCATCGATTCCCACCATATCGGAAAAATAAATATAAGGTGATCTGCTGCCTGAGGGTCATTCGTCTGCTTGAGTCTCCATGCGGCTAGGTCGGATGCTGAAGTGACAGGATTGAAACCGTCTGCCTGCAGATCAATTAGGTCAATGCTGTGGCCACTCACATTATCAGATGCGGAAGCCCCATAAGGATGCGTTTTTTGATTAATGGTGCAGTAGAATGCAGGCTCTATAGGATATAAACCAAAAAGGCGGTTTTCTCATCATAGAGGAGCCGCCTAGTTTATTTACTGACTGTCTTATCATTACCCTTTTATCCCCGTTGTCGCAATGCCTCTAATGTTAAACGAATTACATTCCAAGATGCTTTTGCTAACTTAGTTTCTAGAGTCCCATTATCCCCAATACTCGACTTACCATTTGAATGAGGTTTTACTTTATCTGGTTCAGAGGCTGTATTGGCAGCTTTTAGATCATCATGTTCTAATACAATATGTTCAACAAGGTTATATTCACCAAAACTGCGGAAATCAATATCAAATAGAATGTCTTCACTAAGATTGCGATTTACAGCGAATACTGTGATTCCTTCGTTTTCTTTATTAAGAACAGCAACAGCATCGATGTAAGGTACATCTGTGTAATCCTTAGTATCATATTTCGGGGTATGGATAAGCGGCACTAGGGCAGTCCCACGACCGAATAAGCTTGCGTGCATATAAGGATAATAAATCGTTTGTTTCCAAGCTGTGCCTCCATTCTCAGTCATAATAGGCGCAATAACGTTAACTAATTGAGCGAGGCAGGCCATTTTAATTCGATCAGCTCTTTTTAACAAGCTAATTAGCATTGTACCAATAAGCAATGCATCCTCATGATTATACACATCTTCTAATTGAGGAGGGGCAATTGTCCAAGGTTCAATCTTTGTATCTGCATCGTTCGAGTGGTACCAAACATTCCATTCATCGAATGATAGATTGATTTTTTTCTTACCACGTTTTTTAGCTTGAACATAATCAGCAGTTGAAATAACAGTATTAATAAAATGATCCATGCCCATAGACTGCGCAAGATAGTTTCCAGTGTTTTGATCTTGGTTACCATAGTATTGATGTAATGAAATATAGTCAACGTGATCATAGGTATGTTCTAGAACAGTTGCTTCCCAACTTGGGAAAGAAGGCATACCTAAATAGGAACTGCCGCAAGCAACTAATTCAATTGTAGGATCTACCCATTTCATTACTTTTGCTGTTTCACAGGCAATTCTTCCATATTCATCTGCGGTTTTTGCACCGATTTGCCATGGTCCGTCCATTTCATTTCCCAAGCACCATGTTTTAATGTTGTGCGGATCTTTGTATCCATGGCTGATACGAAGATCACTCCAGTAAGAGCCTGAAGGATGATTGGCATATTCAATCAGTTGTCGTGCTTCTTCAAGTCCACGAGTCCCCAAATTGACTGCCATCATTGGAGTAGTTTTAACTTTACGGCACCAGTCCATAAATTCGTTAAGTCCAACATAGTTAGGTTCAATTGTACGCCAAGCGAGTTCAAGACGACGAGGTCTTGAAGCCAGCGGACCAACCCCGTCTTCCCAATTGTAACCGGAAACAAAATTACCTCCAGGATAACGGACTACTGGAACATCAAGTGCGCGTACAAGTTCAATAACATCCGTTCTAAAGCCCTGTTCGTCTGCAGTAGTATGATCTGGTTCATAAATGCCACCATAAACAGCTCGCCCAAGATGCTCAATGAAAGAGCCGTAAAGGCGGTCATCAACATCACCAATAATAAAATCTTTGTCTACAATCATTTTTGCCTTCTCTGCCATTGCATTCACCTGTCCTGACATCATATAATTATCTAAACGTTTAACATTCGACTTAACTTTTATTAAACGCTAGATCTGAATAAAATTCAACCCTATTTTTAACGGTAGATGTGAGGAGAGTCCTTAAAATGAAGATGAATAAATGGTTGTTAGTAGAAACACATAATCAGGTCATTAATCTGCCTAATAGGGGCTATATTAGTAAACGCATTATTAAAGACAAGAATGGGTCATTACTTACTGTCATTGACATATCGAATGGCAAAATGCATTTCACAGTACTCCCAGAAAGAGGGTTGGACATTGGAAAACTTTACTTAGGGGGACAAAAGATGAGCTGGGATAGAAGCGAGGAATATCTATTGCATCCATCAAATGTGGATATTAATGAATCTAATGGAACAGGCTGGATGAAAGGCTTTTACGGAGCTGTAGCTTCAATCGGCCCAGAATTATTCGGGACACCTGGTGAAGGTTTCACTTTGCACGGTTCGGGATCGTATGGGGGAGCTCGTTGATTTTACGAGAAGAAACGGTAATAAATAAAAGCCGTTATATACAGGTTCTAGATGATGGATATCATATACAATTGTCGGGTTCTTTTATGCATCAGGGAGGCAGATATGTTCTACCAGCTAGTCAGCATGAACTATTAATTAGGGATTCGGCGCCGCTTGAGGAAGATCCATTTTATATCCCTTCAAACAAGGAGGCATACCCTATGAGATGTTATCAATATGTCCCAAAGCCGGTAGATGGTTTATATAAATTAGATAAAGTTATCCCATATTTGAATAAAATGAATTTAAGCAGAGGACTGACGGGTGAAATGATTGTAAATACGGAAAATACTCATGCAGGGTATGTTATTAGGCCACTATTCGATTTCCCTAGATCACTTATAGCCAAACAGATCGATAATAGCTTTATGTTTGCAATAGAACCATGCAGAACACGGCCGAACCGTATGTCACAGAAAATAACAGACGGAGAGGCATTATATTTGCAAGAAGGAGGAAGCGTATCATCTTGCTGCTTAATTGGTCTGTCTGATTATAAGATTGAGATCCAGAATTTGGAGAACATGGTCATATCTGCAGTTACTTTATAGGGTAATATCTAATTATAAAATACAATGGCTTGAATGTAAGCTGTGTTAATGATATAACAATAGAATAATGTGAAACGTTTAAAAAAGGGATGAATGTCATGGAAAAAATCGGGATTAAAGATATCGCATTGCGCGCAAATGTATCCACGGCAACAGTTTCCTATGTGTTGAACGGCACCCGTAATGTAAGGCCCAAGACGAAAGAGAGAGTCTTAAAAGTAATTGAAGAACTTAATTACAGGCCAAATGATATTGCAAAAAGTCTAAAGAGTAAAAGAACAAATACCATTGGGGTTATTGCGGAAGACGTAACTGTCTTTAATGTACCTGAAATTATTGATGGAATTAATGAATATGCAGAGAATAACGAGATGCATATTCTATTAACCAATCTCCGTTTACAAAAAAAAATCGGTTATGATTATGATAATACCGATAATTATCAAAAGGATGCGCAAGATGCAGTATCGAACCTCTTATCTAAACAAGTAGAGGGAATCATTTATATTGGTGTACATCCCCGCGACTTAACAGGTTTAATCAAGACTTATGAAAAGCCCATTGTATATACATATTGTTATGCACAGAATGAGTGTTCAATCCAATATAATGATGAACAGGCCTCCTATGATGCAATTGAATATCTGGTTAGCAAGGGACATTCGCGTATTGCCATCATAAGTGGTTTAATGGATTCGATACCTTCTAGGCTGCGATTTAACGGTTATTATAAAGCATTGACAGAATTTCAGTTACCTTTTGATCCACAGTTTATTAAAGTAGGCAACTGGGGTTTAGATTCAGGTTATCATCTGGCAGGTGAGCTTTTGAAGTTACAGGACCCGCCTACGGCTATGCTTATTATGAATGATTTGATGGCTGCTGGTGCATTGCGAGCTGCATCAGAACAAGGGATAGTTGTTCCAAGGGATCTCTCCATTATAGGATTTGATAACCGAGAGTTCAGTGCTTATTTAAGTCCCAGAATTACGACAATGGATTTACCGTTACATGATATGGGGAGATTAGCAATGAAGGCCCTTTATAATAGGATCAACGGAAAAGATGAGAAAATGGAGGAAACTCCTTTGTGTAAACTAATTGAGCGGGAATCCGTGGCTGGGCCTCGACCTATTAAATAATAGTTCGGTAAGAGACTGTAGCATTCTAACAAAGCGGTCTCTTTTTTTTTGCAAAAAAGGTAAATCGATTAACTTCATTTTTAGATCTAATTAGATAAGTAGTTTTCTTTATATAGCTAATATCTCTATAGAGAAAAGGAGGTGAAAGTGTTCATTTATCAAGGTATTTGGTAATAGGCATAAAATACTTGCTGGGACTTATTGTGGTATGATAATATTAGCTTATTATTTAAACGTTTAGATTATGAAACTGGGAGGGAGAACTTGAAACTGCTTCGTAATGATACTTTTGAAATACACATATCTCCACAAGGTACTGTGGAGTCTTTATTTCTGACAGATGATCCAGAAAAGATGAACTGGGTAATTGATGCACAATATGTAAAGGATGCTGGCTACTCAAGTCAGGATAAACGTTTCGGACAGTGGAGTGCTACCATTGATGATGAATTGATTGAAAGCGTTAACCTACAACCACATATTGATTTTACGGATGAAAAATCGGCTATTGTTACTTTTTTGCATGATAAATTTAAAGTTGAATATGAATATCTGCTAAATAATAATGGTGAATTGCTTTGGAACATTCGTTGTTCAAATCCAACCTATTATCCTGTAAGAGTAAATGGATTTCATAGCTGGTTTTCTCTTGCCTATATCATGTTCCGAGATCATGATGTTTTGAGAAACATGAAGCATTCTTGTGCAGTATTTCCTCATTTAGGTGGGGATTTCTCCAAATTTGCAGCTGTGCGTAGAAGCAATGAGGCTCCGCATCTTGCGATATATAGTACTGGCGATCGTGTTACAGCTTTTGGGACGTATTGCAGTTATGTAAATCGTTTTTTAGAACAGGTATCACCATCTTTGGATGGAATGCTCTATCACCGGTTATCGTTTGTTGAGGATGGAAGTTCTATGGGCCAGTCTGCAGAAAATGATTGGATCTATAGCGGTGACTACTCATCTATTACACTTAAACCTTCAGAAGAAAGAAAATGGTCATTTGTATTTACACCATTTAAAGACCAAGAGGAGTTTTACAAAAAGGCACAAAAGTATGGACATCCACATTGGACATATTCGCATGTTACTACTACAGATGGAAAATTCTTTGCTGAAGTGAATCTGCCGGAAAAGGAAACTCTAATTTCAGTGAAAATTGTAAGTGTAGTGGACGAAGTAGGTACCACTAAGGAGAAAGACATTACTAATGAATTTAAGCTCGTTTCTAACAAAAAATCTAAACGTTTACGTGCTGTTATACCACTGAGGTCAGCGGGAGAGATTAAGTTAGAAGCTACACTCAATAATGGAAAATGCGATGTATTAGTGGGAAATGTACTTGAACCCATTCATAACTTACTGGAAAAAAGAGCAGCTTGGTTATGTAGCAATAGTTTTAATGCTACCCAAGAATCAACTCGTCCATATGCATTTAAGCCATTGTCAAACCAAGGGGAATCCCTTGGTAAATTATCATTCATTTTGATGAAAAATCTGTTTTCTCCCCCTGTACCGAAAGAAGTTAATAAAGTAGAAACTTCCGCATTCCTAGATTTAAAACATCATTGGTTTGAGGATGGAGATTTTATGATTCCCAAACCACTTTACGGTTCTTTCTACCGTATTTATGATTTCGATTATATTGGTCACGTGTATTATTTATTGTCTAGATTTGATCAATCATTATTGTCTCATACAAATTCAGAAACTTATTTATCTTGGGCTGCTCAAGTCATGTGTATGAGGCTCAATCCAGATTGTCACCGAAATAAACGTGAAAAAGATGAATCACAACTTGTCGGTGTATTTATTCTTTATATTGCTGACTTACTAGAGGATCTGAAAAAAAATGAGTTAATCTATTGGCACGACAAACTACACAAGTTATGGTTACAATTTGTAGAAGGACTAAAAGAAGGTTCACAAGGATATCAAGGAGCTGTGACAGAGCATTTCTATGATAATGCTGGGTTTGGACCTACGTGTGAAGCGCTATGCCTAGCTAAGTTAAATGATGAAGCTGATTTGTATGCCCCACTGATTATTGCGAATATTGGATTTAGTAACGACTATAGAGCTAATGCACCGGATCGTTGGTGGGAAGCTTTATCTTTTATGACGCATTCGTTATGGGGCGGATTAGTAGCGGGTGCCGCTCGATCCTCTTATGAAACGCTTGGAGACACGAAATTACTGGAAGCTGGTTATCGAGCAACAATGGCTGTGTTTAATTGTTATGATTGGAATGTTTATTCGACAACTCGTAGACTAAAGCCTGGTGAGGCAGCTTCTACGTATAGCATTGCAGCTCCTAATTTAAATATGCCCGAACTTTCCAGAAATCGATTTGGACAATCTATTTTTAAAAAATCGAGTGACCCATTATTCAGTAGTCTCTTTTCTAACATTGAAGGTGACGACTGGGATATGGGGGAAGAACTTGTTGCTTATATGCTTGGGTTTGGTTCGACAACATACCTATATACAGATGGCGATGGGGAAATAAGATGTGTAAATGGTTTTATTGAGCGGGCAGAGAAGGGCTGGGAGATTACTAGTTATGCCGCATATCCAACTAGATATGTTATGTTGGAAAAAGGACTCACGTTCGTGTCAGGAGCGGGAGAAATGGTTAAAAGTATATTATTTATAGATGGTCAATTTAAAAGTACAGAAATTAAAATTTAACAGGTGTATTCTAAAAACAAAAAAATGGAAACTGGAGTTGATTGCCAGCTTCCGTTTTTTTTGTGTATTCTAAATAATTTCAGGCTTCTGGAATTCTTTTTTTCGAAAGTTTGCTGGTGAATTTCCTTGTTTATTGGTGAAGACGGAAGAGAAATAGGCAGGATTGTTAAAACCAACTTCATCAGCAATACGAGCAATGGACCAGTTCGTTTGAATGAGCAGCTTTTTTGCTTGTTCTATTCGATACTGCAGTAAGTAATCAATGGGGGTTAAACCATAGACTTTTAACATGCACTTGGCTAAATAGTTAGGATGGTAATTAAATTGGGCCTTTAGTACGGGGTTCGTGATCTTTGAGGTATAATTCTGACGTATAAACAATTCAATTTTTTCAGCAAGATGAATGGCAGTTGAATTTGTTGCTATCCCTGAATCATGATTAATATTTTGCATGAAAGTCTGGAAAGCAGTTTGTTTCCGCCAATTACGGAGCGAACGTGGATCATTATCTAAGGAATTAAATTCAGTGAGATCATTCATTGATTTACTAGACAACTTAAATTTTTTTGGGATAAAGATCGAACTTAATTCATTGTGATGGAGATATGCTTTCTGTTTATGTTTTTCAAACAACGTCATTTGGTTTTCAAGGCATTCATTTATACTTTTCATTTCATCCCAGGCGCCAAACGTTTGAAAATGAATCCAGGTAATTTCTGTCTCCTCTTCACAGGAAGTAGTGCCAAAGTGATACGCATCGGGTCTTAAAATAATCGCTTCATCCTTATGTATGATCCACTCCTTATTATTCTCACCAATGAATAGTTTTCCATTGGTAATTATAATAATATCGAATACATTAATAGAATAACGACTTACATGTCGTTCCCCTGGCAAGAAAGTATGTTTCCCGCTGTCTATAAAATAAGGAATAGGCGGAGTTACAAAGTGCATGATTAACTCTGACATACGACATCCCTCACTTTGATCAATAATGATGACGCTTTCATAACTATAATGTATGGTGAAATATCATAAGGAAGCAGAGAGATTTAAACGATTTACTTAAATGAGATCTTAAATTGTGAAATTTTGTGATAGTCAAGTCAATCTGGAACTTTTTCATTAAAATATCACACTTCTCTACAATTTTCAAGCACGGAGAGGAAAGTTGAAATTCTATAAGTATAGGTTGGAATATTGGTTTTTCAATGTAAATCAAGGGTGATACAATTAAGTAAGCGCTTTCCGTTGGTGGAAATAGAGGAAGGAGTCGGGAAGATGGGATGAAATGCGGAAAGTCATCGCTATAAAGCTAATAAACTAAACGTTTAAGTGGGAGGTTAAGATGAAAACGACTACTAAAAAGTTGATGTCACTGGCTACTGCATTTGTGTTGTTTTTCGAAGTGCTGCCCTTGGGGATTAACACGGTGCCTTCGGCAGCCGCAGCAACGAATAGTATCTCCAATGCTAGTCTTTCTGCTAAGGTCGGTGATTTAGGGCAGATTGAAGAATTATATATTCAAAATAACCCGACAAACAAAAGCGGCAAACCTATCAATTTTGTTTTGCCCAACAATACGTCGCCACAAAACGATGTCCAGCACCAATGGATGGGCGAAATAATTTTTTCTTACCGTACCGGTGACAGCGAGCAATTCCCTAACGACAGGGTTGGTTTTGTAGAGGTTGATACAAACAAAACATTGGCGGCTGGTGGATCAACAAAGTTTACGAACATCAATCCTGCTAACCAATATTTTACGAAGGAGGCTTCATCAGACGGCAAGAAAGTGGAAGTCAACTTTATCGGACAGAATCTTGATTCCACAGCTGCTCGGGTAATGAAAGGCTTTGACGTAAAGTCCGTATTTGATATGGATACCGAAGATGGTTCGATGCTATGGGAAATCACGGTAAAAAACAAAAGCAGCAAATATATGGAATTCGGTGATATCGGCTTGCCGATGCCTTGGAATAACAAATATCAGTCTGTATCGGATACCTATGACAACCGAGTTACTGTACATAATTTTGCTGGTGCCGACAGCGGGTATTCCTATGCCATCCGCACGAGCGGCGAAGGGAATTTCATGATGTTTGCCCCAGTGCCTGAAAGTGGCGCACGAATTGAATATGTTGATTATTGGTTGGGTGACGCGGGGGAGCTGCGGAGCGGAAGTCTTTACTCGAACTGGGTTGGGGACAGCGGCGGTTGGTTTCCGGGGTTGAATGTTCTATATATCCATTCCAAAGATATACAGAAAACCGGCCGAGGATATTTTACCGATGCTAGCAGCTTGGTTTTGGCGCCAGAAGAGCAAAAAACATATAAGTTTAAATTTTCAGCAGTACGCGCAGGCGACAACGATCCGCAGGTAAATGCTCAAAGTCCAAATAATGCTTCTACTTCCATGGAAGACCGTGAGGCTAACCTTCGCACCAACCTGTACAAATCAGGAATGATTGATGCCGTTGCGCTGCCCGGCTTCCAGGCTGCGATCAATATGCCCGTCAAGCTGGATCTGCACTACGACGACAGCCTCATCGACGTTCAGTCCGTTGAGATTCAATCTGTTCACGAGAATGATCCGTATGATGAAGCACATATCCCAGATATCAAGCCCGGCCAGACCAGAGAGAACATGGTCAACAATTCTCGTGCCGGACGCGGACTTCCTGACGGGAATCCAGGATATGAAGAATCCGTACAGTTTGTAGAAACTAAGGTTGTTAACGGTGAACAGCATCATATCTATTCGCTCAAGTTTGGCAATATTGGCAATAACAGCGTTCGCGTGAATTATAAGCTGAAGGCCGGTACGGAACTAATGGATAAGTTTACTCAGCTTGAATTCAATATTCTTGCCGAGCTTGATCAAACATCGCAAGCTCACTCCGAATTTATGGTAGAGAAAACGCAGGATAAGGACCCTAATAGTCCTACCTACGGCATCTATCGTGACTGGTATCTGACAACCGGCATTGACATGACGACCAGCCATTGGGGTGATGACTGGAGCCACGATAACATTAACTTCATGACTATGAAAAATGTTCTCGATCCAAATCCCGAAGAAATTCGATCCATTGAAAACTACCTGATCGACTTTATGTGGGAAAAGTACATGAAAGATACGCAGAACACTTTTACAGTTGCGAATTACCTTAAGGATTCAGGTGTTTACACGAATTCAGAAAAACCTTATGTACGGACGTTTTCCGAAATAATGGCATCCACTGGCTATTTCAACATGTATCGGACCCAAAAGGCATATCCCAATTTGGTAGAGTATCGTGAAACGCCGCAATACTATCTGGAAAAGGCCTACGGCATATACTATAACCGTATCTCCAGCGGAGCAATCGGATTCTATGGTGAACAGCAGATACCAGATATGATTGAGGCACTTAAGGAAGAGGGAATGCTGACTGAATACGAGAATCTGAAAAAGAAGTTCGCCCAAACCAAAGGCCGGAACGTGTCAAACGCGGCTTATCCTTATGGGTCGGAATTTGAATATGACAATACTGGCGAAGAAGGGGCCTATTCCGCAGCCAAGGCGCTGCGCACCTACTACCCTGAAGATTCGCAGGCGGCCGCAGCCTTGAAAAGCATGGGAATGGCTGACTTGAAGACTCGCGCAATGCGAGGCATTCAGCCTACCTGGTACTATTATTCCGTACCGGTATTCCGTGCAGGCGAAGGCTGGTGGAATTTCCAATATACCGCGTCTTTGGCGGGATATATTATGGATGACTGGCTCCGCTATGAGAATGACGGTAGATCCGGGGAACAGGCTGCTATCGCGCAACAGCGCAACTATGCGGCGAAAATATCAAACTTTAACGCCGTCAATATGGGGCAGATTTCTGCACAGTCTGTAGGCGGTATCTCTTGGAGATATAACGCCCAGAAGGGCGGAACGGGTACCAAAAACGTAAACGATGGCGGAACTCGCGTTATGAACAACGGCTGGCAGGACTTCTCTGGCGAATCAGAGGAAGGACTCTATGGCTCGCTGTTGACTATCAGTTCCGATATCGTCATCGATCCGGTATTTGGGCTTTTCGGGTATGGAGCTTCGGTTACTGACGAAGGCGGCACTTACCATATCACGCCAGAAGACGGTTTTGGCAAGCGTATCAATCTAATCGATGAAAAAATATTCCTAGTCTCGGAAAGCGATAAAATGGAAAGCGCGGAGATTCAAAAAGACGGCAAGGCCTTTCATTTGCAACTCTCGAATCTTGCTAAAAGCGAGCACGCTTCAAAGATAACTTTCGATGGGGCAGGAGTAGAGAACGGCTATTATACAATGAAGCTAGATGGTCAAGATGCCGGACAGTTCTATGTGCTGAACAATAAAGGTACGGCTATGTTCCAAATGAGCAGTGCGCAAACGGCTGAATTGACCATTGAAAAGACAGATACGGGCGAGAATCAAGCTCCGAAGGTTACTGCAGAGCTGGCGACGCAAAACCCACAGGCGATGATTCCGTTTGTGATGAACGGAATGGTGACCGATGACGGCGCACCAAATGGCGCATTGACCTACCAATGGGAAGTTGTCAGCACTCCGGAAGGCGGCAGTCTGAGCTTTACCAATCCTAAGTCGACAACCACACGAGCAAACGGTACCAAAGAAGGCTCCTATACGGTCAGACTTACCGGTAATGACGGGCAAGAGAGCGGTTCTAATGAACTGACCTTTACATTGGCCGCACCTCCGGAAAAACAGCCTCCGGTAATTGGCGAAGTGACTGCGGTCCAAGATGCTTCGAATAGCAGTATTCTCGTATTATCCGGAAAGGCGACCCCGGATCCGGTGTACAGCGCGGTAACTGAACCCGTATGGACGTATGGATGGACGGTTAAGCAAAAGCCGGATGGCGCAGCGGATGTTTCTTTTGCCCATGGCGACAAAGCAAATGCATATGCCCGCATAAGCAAGGCAGGCACTTATGTGTTTACCTTTACAGCGGCTGATGAAGGCAAGACGTCAAGCAAGGATGTAACGATTAATATCTCAAAAGACACCGATGGCTCATACAAGGCAATCAGCGTAGTAACGCTAATTAATACGGCTCCGACACTACCTGGACAGATGGATATTCTGTTTGAAGACGGATATAAGCAAAGTACAATCAAGTGGGATGACGTTGATCCAGGCAACTATGCGAAAGCAGGTGAATTCGTAGTCGAGGGAAATATCGTAGATAGCGAATTGAAGGTACGTGCCACTGTATATGTCGTGAAAGCACAACCTCAAAACAACGCGCTGACTGCAAGACCTTCAGCCAGTTTCTCTGGTGGTGACGGATATCCTGAGGCGATGAATAACGGTAACGAACCAAAAAGCTCATCGGATTTCTCAGCATCCAAAGGTGCCGCTAACAGTGCTTGGCACAACTGGGGTAGAGAAGGAGAACCGGCATGGGTCATGTATCAATGGGATGAGCCATTCCTTGCCTCTTCGATGGATGTGTATGTCTTCCGAGACGGTGGTGGGAATTTCCAACCCACGGATATGAAGCTTCAGCTTCGTGATGCGGATGGAAATTGGTACACGCCAAGAGGAGTAACAGGACTTGGAAATGCTTTGAATAAATACAATACGACCACCTTTGAGCCTGCCTATATTACAGGCGCTCGAATGGACATGAAACCTGTCACCGTTGGGATCGGTATTCTGGAATGGAAGGTAAATGGATATACAGGAGGAACAGACAAGTCGCGGCTGGCACAGGTTATTAACTTTGCCAATTCATTAAAAGCTGCGAACTTCATCGACCAAGGTCTTGCGCCGATTGCAGCTGCGAAGGCGGGTGCTTCCGCCGTTATGAGTAACAAGGAAGCTACAGAAGAGGACGTTGCTCAGGCCATTGAAAAGCTGCTGACAGATATGAGGCTCTTGAGTCCGCGCGATAAGAATATGGCGTTTGCAGCCAGTCTTTCAGCTAGCTTCACTTCGTCTTGGGAGAGTCTTCCTGCGGTTAGTGACGGGTTAAAAACTTCCGCAAGCAACCCGCATTGGGGTTCGTGGGGCAATACAAGCTCTGAGGAATGGGTGCAATATGATTGGCCGCAGGGCGCAACAATCCAAAGCTCAAATCTGATGCTGTGGACTGATAATGGCGGCATAGAAGCGCCTACAAAGTACACGTATTCATACATTCCGATGAACAGCACAACGAATGAATGGGTAGCGGCAGGGACCATTACCACAGGCATCACAGCTCTTACTACTCCTGTGGGTTCCTCAAATCTATATGATTTTGACACGTCACTGGAGGTTAAATCTCTGCGTGTTACGATGACAAAGAAAGCCCGGAATGGGAATGGTGTTGGCTTATGGGAATGGGAAGTTTCCCAAGCGGTGACCAATCAGAATCAGCCGGCACCAACAACGCCAACAGGGGTTATGCCGACCATATTCAACGGAAATGACGGAAAGCTCATTGGCGTGACATCGGCAATGGAATATAGGAAGGAAGGTACGGAACAATATACGGCAATTACAGGAGCAGAGGTTACTGGTCTCAGCGCCGGCACTTATTTTGTTCGGTATATGAAAACCGTTTCTCTAAATGCCAGCCCTGATAAGGAAGTTGTGATTCCAGAAGGGGAGAAACGGGATGCAATGGCCATCATTAGCGGCCCTACATCACAAGTAGTCGTGGGTCAACCGATTAACCTGCCGGTTGGCGCTATTGGATTGACTCATGAATTCAATATGCTAAGCGTGGAGTTAAAGTACGATCCGGCTATGATTGAGTTTGCTACTTCACTGAATAATGGTGTCAATGTCTTGGATGCAGATGCAATTACTTCTTCACGGGAGGGACTCCAAGTTCTTGAGACAGCGGTGAAACCGGAAACGGGAGAAATCCTGATTATTATGGGAGTCACCGGAACATTCTTGATAGGTGACGGCGAATTATTTGTTCTTCACGGCAATGCCAAGGCGGATGCAACTGCCGGAACGACCAATGTTGCTGTAACCAAGCAGGAAATGGTCGGTGACGAGAGCCATTATTCCTTACTCGACACATCTCTGGCTACGGTAGGCATACAGGTTGTGCAGGCAGATAAGACGGCATTGATTGCTGCAATTGCAGCCGCAGAAGAACTTCTTGATGCGGCATCTGAAGGAAATCAAGAGGGTCAATATCCAATTGGCTCCAAAGCCATCTTACAAGCTGCAATCGATAGTGCATCAGTAGTGGTGCAAAATGGAGCAGCGACACAAGCTGACGTTGCAAATGCATTTGCTGCTTTGAATGATGCAGTGACAGTCTTCAGTGGTTCGATTATCCATATTAATAAAGCAGAGTTGAATACGGCAATTACAGATGCTGAGCAAGCATTGAGCTCTGCCGTAGAAGGCTCAGCGCCGGGCCAATACCCAACGGGTACGAAGGCTGCACTTCAAGCTGCTATTGACGCTGCAATTATTATCCGTGACCGTACTACGGTAACGCAATCTGATGTGGACTTAGCTGTGTCGACATTAACGACAGCAGTGAGCATATTCAGAGCTAGCGTGAATCCAACGACTACGCCTTCGGCTGATTTGAGAGCCTTAAATCAAGCGATTGCTGCTGCTCAAGCTAAACTTACTAAAGCAACAGCCGGCAACAAAATCGGTCAATATCCAGCAGCTGCAATCACAAACCTTCAAGCAGCCATTGTGGCAGCGAATAACGTGAAGAGCAACAGTGGAGCCTCACAGTCGATGGTTGATGCAGCAGTAGTAACATTGAATGAAGCAACATCAACATTCGCTTCGAAGATTGTGACTCTTGTACCTGGAGGGACATCCATTACGATCCAGGATCTGTCGATCATTGCAAAATATTACGGTGTTAAGAAAGATCAACCTGGTTGGGATATCGTAGAGAAGGCAGATTTGTTCGATAATCATGAGATTACGATTCTCGAATTAGCAGCAGTAGCACGCATGATTGTAGGGGATTGGTTACAGCAATAAACAATCGGTGAACGTGGAGTAAAGAGGAGGGTGCTTAAGCGCCTTCCTCCTTAGTTATTAATGAAGGGATGATTCGCATGTTGAAACGTAAGTTATTAATGGCATTGTCAATGCTGTTGTCGATCGTCATCCTGGTTCTTGGAGTGTCGCAGGGGACTGTTATGGCCAAAGAGGCAAATGCCACGTTTGACTTAAAGCTTAGTTATTCAAATAAGGATGTAAAGCTGTCAATTATGGGTCACGGACTTACGGATATGTATGCTTATGATTTTGAATTGTCCTACGATGAGAAGATACTTTCATTTAGTAAGGCGGAAACTTCGATTAAAGGCTTTTCGGTAGACCCTATCCGCAGCGCAAATACGATCCGGATTGCTCATACGAAGATGGGAGAGGTCGGTGGCGAGAAGGGGAACGTGGAACTCTCCGCGATAACCTTTAAACGTATCGGATCTGGGACAACCTCTATTGAGCTTAGCAATATTAAACTCGTTGATTCTAAGCTGGACATGGTAACCTTAGTGCCTAAAGTAACGGCAACGGTATTTGATGATCCCCAATTGTTGATTTTCAAAGATGTTAAGGGACATTGGGCAGAGGCGTCAATCTATGAAGCTGCAAGTATGGGCTTCGTGACAGGCTATGCGGATGCAACCTTCAAGCCGAATCTTGAAGTAACAAGGGCAGAATTTGCAACGATGATTGTTCGAGCTTTGCAGATTCAGACAAGTGATGGTAAAGGCCTGACATTCAAAGACAGTAAAGAGATTCCTGTATGGGCGAGAACTTATGTACAGACAGCGGTTGAAGCAAAGCTGATTAACGGCTATACGGATAATACGTTTGGTGCGAACAAATGGATTACTCGCTCAGAAATGTCTGCAATCATTGTACGTGCACTTGCTAAAGAAACAAGCTCCACTATTAAATTACAGTTTGCTGATCTTGATAAGATACCGGCATGGGCCATCCCATCTGTGAAGACAGCAGTGGAGCTAGGCATTATGAAAGGAAATACACATAATCAATTTGCTCCAAATGCACCTGCAACTCGTGCAGAGGCAGTTACAGTCATACTCAGAATGCTCAAAGCGTAAAACAAAGAACACATTACTGCAGAGACAATTCGCCCTGCAGAATGTGTTCTTTGCTCTGCTGTTAACCTTCATTTCGAAGCTATAAATAGGATGTCGGTTTAAATTACTGGATTTTGTATAAATGGTTGAAAAATTATAAAAATTGGAATAAGATATCCTTAATAGACTTACTTATTCCAGACGAGATTGACAACTTGCTAAACGTTTAACTTCGAACCAAAGATTAGATCATCCAAGAGGCTAAGTAAAACCGAACCAATTGTACTTCATGCCTTTTCAATGGTTGAAATATGAAAAGAACAGGTTGAAATAATCGGTTTCATTCTTCAATTAAAAATGGCACAATATTAGTGGGCTCGATGTTAAACGTTTAACTCGGAAGCTTGGGAGCTTTAAGCCTCGGAGTCAAACGGTTAGACATATAAATTAAAGCAAATTTTGAAGGGAGATCGGGGTCATGAAAACAGGAAGGAAACTTGGGGTAGGTCTTGTATCGGCTGCATTGGTAATGAGTGTCGTAGGTTGCGGAAGCAACGGAAACAACGGGAACAACGCGACAAACACAGCATCACCCGGAACTGATGCTACCAAAGCACCTGCAACGTCATCTTCCAACACTGAAAAGGTTAAAATTATCTACTCAATGTGGGGAAGTGCGGAAGAAGGGAGTACCACACAAGCGGTGGCGGACAAATTTAATGCATCCCAAGACAGAATTACAGTGGAAGTGCAAGCGATTCCATGGGAAAGCTACATGACAAAATTGAATACGCTTGCAACAGCAGATCAGCTGCCTGATACAGGTATGTTGAAAGAGGATGGCGTCATCCAATGGTCCTCTCAAGGCATGCTTAATGATGTAAGTTCTATGTATGAGGGAAGCGATAGCAAGCCGCTCGATAGCCTGGCTTACAAATATCAAGGCAAAACCGTAGCTTATGCTGCTGCAAATGAAATCCTCCTACTCTATTATAACAAAGACATGTTCGACAAAGCGAACGTTCCTTATCCTCCTTCCGTGCTTGATCAAGCATGGACATGGGACGAATTCGTAGAAACAGCCAAGAAATTGACGAACGATAAAAATGGTAAACATCCTGGTGAGGCAGGCTTCGATTCGCAAAGCATCGTTCAATACGGTGCATCCGTGGAAAATCTCTCGTGGCAGCTGGAAACTTGGGCCATTGGTAATGGCGGAGGATTTTATTCCAATGACGGTACAGAGGTTAGGGTTGGAGAAGACGCCAGCATCGAAGGAATCCAGAAGGTTGCTGATCTGTACTTGAAAGATCATGTTGCTCCTTTGTCCGTCGGACAGACCGATGATGGCATTCAACGCACCATTATTGCAGGTACAGTCGCTATGGCAACGAATGGTCAATGGAATGTGGGAACTAGCTTAAATACGGCGAAAGAGGCCGGTCTGAACTATGGCGTAGCTGTACTGCCTTACATGAAGGATAAAGTAACCCTTAATACAGGCGGTGCCAATGTTGTGTTCTCTCAAACCAAGCATCCGGAAGAAGCAATGGAATGGCTGAAATGGTACAATTCCGAAGAAAATAACTGGGCACTCATCTCATCCGGTATTTGGATGCCAACGCTGGAGAAGTGGTATACGGACGAGACACTAACTCGCAAATGGGTAGAAAATCCAAACTTCCCAGCGTACGACGAATATAAGTCTGCCGTAGTCGATTATGCACAATCTACTGCTGCAAGACCTGCATCGTGGTTCTATACGAATAATACTACGGAATTTAACACCTTGCTAGGATCAGTGCTGGGGGATGTATGGACGGGTAAAACGACTGCTAAGGACGCCATCACCAAAAATCTCGATGCATTGAAAGCCGCTCATAAAGGCAATCAATAAAAGAGATAGAAGGATGACCGCCATGAACCTACAAGCGGCGGTCATCCTTTAAACATGAGGGGGAGCGAGAAATGGAAGCCATTAATAAACCGCAAAAGCGCCGTTCCCGTATTTATTCAAGCGAGGCACGCGTAGCTTATATTTGCTTGATTCCAGCCTTCCTAGGATTAATTTTTCTGACGTATTTGCCTCTTTTTGGAGTACTAGGCATCAGTTTGACGAATTGGACTGGCTTGAAAAACCCCGAATTCATCGGTTTTGATAATTATATCAAGCTATTTACCACGGATCCTTATATTAAAGATTCCATTGTCGCGACGATTTATTTTGCGGTTTTATCGGTAATCGGCAGTATGATCTATTCACTATTTATTGCTATGCTGCTTAATCGTAAAATTCCTGCAAGAGGTTTTTTCAGGGCTGTATTCTATGTGCCGTATGTTTTACCTGCTGCAGCGATCTACGTAGGATGGTCTTGGCTCTATGAAGGGAATTTTGGTTTTTTCAACTATCTTCTCTCCGAGCTTGGGCTTAAAAAAATTCTCTTTATCGCCGATTCCAGCTATGTCGTTCCTTCCCTATCGTTAATTTCGGTTTGGTTAGCAGGCAACTTGATCGTTATCTTTTTGGCTGGACTTCAAAACGTTCCCGTTTCTTACCATGAGGCAGCTGAAATGGATGGGGCGAACGGCTGGCAGCGTTTCCGTCATATTACCTTACCCTGCATGACACCCATTATTTTCTACAACCTGTTGATGAGTTTGATCGCAAACCTTCAAGTCGTTACACCAGCACTTTCTTTAACGAATGGCGGTCCAGGTAATTCCTCCCGATTCATGACTTATCTCATGTATGATCAGGCATTTGTAAATTACAAATTAGGCTATGCCTGCGCGACTACTTTCATTATATTTGCAATTCTTGCGGGCTTTACTGCCATATTGTTTAAGACGTCGGGCAAATGGATTTATAGCGAAGGAGGCGACGACAAATGAGTGTAGCAGCATACGGTAGACTTAGGAGCAAAAAACGCAGGGACCGCATGATGAACATTTTAACTATTGTCGTCGTTATTGTATTTACCATTTTAGCTCTCTTTCCAATCTGGTGGATTTTCCGTACGTCTCTCATGACCAATGCCGAGATCTATAAATATCCGCCGTCTCTGTTACCCCAAAATTGGCTGTTTTCCAACTATGAGAAGACACTAGAAATATTTAAATTCTGGAAATACCTGTGGAACACGATGGTAATTATCGTTCCCTCCTGTCTGGCAGGAACTTTTACGGCTACATTGTGTGGATACGCTTTTGCAAGGTTGAAATTTCGGGGCAAAAATTTGATCTGGGCACTCTGCGTAGGTTCAATGCTCTTGCCTGCCATGGTTACGCTCATTCCGCTGTACATCGGCTGGACGCGTGGCCTGGGGATTAATGACAGCTATTGGCCATTGATCCTGCCTTATTTTTGTGGTGGCGGCGCCTTTAATATCTTCTTGATCCGTCAATTTATTATGTCCATTCCAAGAGAACTCGATCAAGCGGCAACGATCGACGGTGCCGGGTACTTCCGCATCTTGTTCAGTATAATCATGCCGGCTATCCGACCTGCAATGATTGTCGTCGCGTTGTTTATCTTCATAGGGTTATGGAACGATTTGCTTCAACAAATGATTTACATTAACTCGAGCGATAAATACACGATTGCACTTGGACTAACCAACTTTAGAGGCCAATTAAAGAGTGACTGGTCGCTTACCATGGCCGCCACGTGCTTATCCTTTGCTCCAGGTGTCATTTTCTACTTAATTGGTCAAAAGTATTTCGTAGAGGGAATCACTCTAACCGGAATAAAAAGTTAGTTCTTCATAGGATAGGATTGCATTCGTGTCTGCGCTCACCTCTTCGCTGTTCTTACAAGTAAATAGGTGTTATGGAATAGCTGCTTCACTAGTGAAGTGGTTATTTCATTTGTATGAGCATTGACGGAACAATTGGAACAATGTTACAATTTAATTGACCGACGGTCGGTCTATGTCGATGGAGGTAATAGAAATGATGAGAATCTCAAAAAAACCAGATGAGCGTAGAAGCGAAATATTGGATGCTGCCGAAGTACTCTTCGGGACCCAAGGATACTCCAAGACGACAATCAACGATATTTTACACAGGGTAAGCATTGCCAAGGGAACGTTCTACTACTACTTTCAATCCAAGGAAGAGGTAATGGATGCTATCGTTATGCGTTATATTGAGCTAGGGGTTGAGGCAGCCAAGAATATTGCTCAAGATCCCCAGCTTACAGCGCATGAGAAGATATTCCAGATCATTATGGCGCAAAAGCCTGACACAGGAAACAAAGAACAGATGATCGAACAGCTGCATCAGGTCAGTAATGCGGAAATGCATCAGAAAAGCCTAGTGGAAACCATACTTCAGCTAACCCCAGTCTTGGCGGATGTCATTGAACAAGGTATAGCGGAGGGGGTATTCCGGACGGCCTATCCCACAGAAACGATAGAATTCTTGCTCGTGTCTTCACAGTTTTTGTTCGATGAAGGTATCTTTGACTGGCAGCCACATGAGCTCATGAAGAAGGCGATAGCCTTTACATCCATTATGGAGATTACATTAGGTGCTGAGGCTGGAAGCTTTGGCTATATTCTCAATGTTATCAGCAAAGGCTGAATTAAGACGAGAGGAGTATTCCTTAGAAGATGCTAATAACCATGCTGAGGAAAGATTTTGTCAGGAAAAAAAGCATATCGGTTTCGTTGTTTGTTTTCATAACCTTATCGGCATACCTTGTTGCAAGTGGTTCGACGATTATGATGGAGTTATCACAATCCTTGAATGCACTGTTCACAGAGTCGAAAGCTCCGCATTTCGTCCAGATGCATGCTGGAGAAGTCGACCAATCCGCTATTGACCAATGGGTCTCGACCAGCAGCTTAATTGAGCAGCAGCAGACCGCTCCAATGCTCAATATCGAGGGAGTGAACCTCTATTTAGGCAATGACCCGAACCCTCAAAGTGAGAGTGTAATGGATCATTATCTCGTGCAGCAGAATCAATCATTTGATCTATTGCTAGGCTTGGAGAGTGGTGTCATTGAGGTAGCACAAGGTGAAATTGCGGTTCCCCTCTATTATCGGCAGCATAATGCTATTACTCTCGGAGACCAGATTACAGTAGCCAATCAAGCTTTTACAATGGCATTCACGGTTGTCGATTATGTTCGCGATGTTCAGATGAATCCATCGATTATTCATTCGAAGCGATTCGTCATCCATCAGGATGATTGGGATACGCTGAGCCGCCAAATGGGGGAAGTCGAGTATTTGATTGAGTTTCAATTGAAGGAAATAAGTGAGCTGAATGCGTTCAGGCTAGCTTATCAATCCTCAGGCTTGCCCCAGCAAGGTCCAAGCATCGATTATCCATTGTTCAAGGTTCTCAATGCGATAACAGACGGTATTCTGGCAGCTGTTATTATTGTTGTTAGTCTCCTGCTTAGTGTAATCGCCATTCTATGCTTGAGATTTACGATTCTAGCGGCGATAGAAGAGGACTATAAGGAAATCGGAATTATGAAGGCGATTGGGATCAGGCAGCGGGATATCAAAAGAATGTACCTGCTAAAGTATATCGTACTGGCAGCTTCGGCTTCTATAATCGGATATGCCGTTTCACTATTCACCAGCCAGCTTTTCACAGCGAATATCAAGCTCTATATGGGCACCTCCCCGAGGAGCTTGCTGCTATATGTAGTACCTTTTATTGCGGTAGTTGTCTTGCTGCTGCTTATAATCTATATGTGTGGGCTTACCCTGCGCAGGTTTAATCACATCACAGCTATTGAAGCGCTGCGTTCAGGAACAATAGGCGAAGCGCGGCTCCATCGTAAGTTTTTGACCTTACATAGAAGCCAATGGTTGAACGTTCCTGTATTCCTAGGAATAAGGGATGTCATCGTCCGATTCAGCTTGTATCGGTTGTTATTAGTGGTATTTATACTATCTGCCTTTATTATCGTCGTTCCTGTTAACCTTCTTCATACGGTTCAGTCGCCGAATTTCAATACGTACATGGGGATTGAACGAAGTGATCTGCGAGTTGATATGCAATACTCCGAGCATCTCGTGGACGATTTCAATCGAATGACCGCTTACTTGGACAGGGATAAGGAGGTAGAGCGTTACTCCCCGCTGCTTGTAAGCACATTTAAGATGATCAACAGTGACGGTATCTACGAGAACATTACGGTTGAAACGGGGGATTTCTCTGCGTTTCCGCTGGACTACTTGAAGGGCGGTGCACCTTCACGGAATCATGATATTGCACTGTCCTACTTGAATGGCAAGGAGCTGGGCAAGACGGTCGGTGATTCCATCCGATTAGTTATCGATGGTCAAGAGCAGGAAATGACGGTTAGCGGTATTTATCAAGATGTTACGAACGGCGGCCGAACAGCCAAAGCGATATTGTCTGTTAGTCCCGAAGCTGCTCTTCGCTATGAAGTTAGCATAGATGTGAAACCACAGGTCAGCATCAGTGAGAAGAGAGACGAATATGCGAAGGCTCTGTATCCTGCGAAGGTTACAGATCTAGCAGGCTATTTGACCCAAACGCTGGGCAATACCATTGAACAGCTGAAGCATATTACGATAGTTGCAATAGGTATTGCCTTACTGGTATCCATCCTTATCACGGCCTTATTCGTAAGGCTGATTGTGGCCAAGGATACCGCACAGATTGCGATCATGCGAAGCATTGGCTTCTCACTGAATGATATTCGCAAGCAATATGTGACTAGAGCGCTATTCGTATCAATCATTGGGATCATTCTTGGGACGGTGATTGCGAGTACTGCGGGAGAGAGCATAGCGGGAGCGCTGTTGTCATTTATGGGTGCAGCACAGATTAAATTTGTCATCGATCCCGTTCAAGCCTACATCATCATTCCGCTTATCTTGATGTTGGTTGTAACGGTAACCACTTTATTAAGTATCGTGGCGATCAAGAAAACCAGTATAGCTGAGATGAATGCGGATTAGAAAGGAATGAGAGCGTTGGAGATTGTATTGGAATCCAAAAATTTATCCAAAACATATACTTCTGATCATGGTACCCAGCAGCAGGTATTGCGAAATATCAATTTGCGAGTTGCAAAAGGGGAGTTCATCGCCGTTATGGGCCCATCAGGCTCGGGGAAATCAACCTTGCTCTATACCATTAGCGGCATGGACCAGCTGACGGCGGGGAATGTGGTAGTGAGCGGGAAGGAAATCTCGACTCTATCGGAACAAGAGCTGTCTCACTTGCGGTTGACGAGAATGGGGTTTGTCTTCCAGAACATTCATCTTCTCAAAAATTTAAGTGTATTCGACAACATCGTATTAACGGCATATTTGGCCAAAAAAACGAGTCGGCGTCAGACGAATGAGACAGCGAATGAGCTAATGCGTAGAGCGGGAATTACAGAGCTTGCCAGCCATGATATTACACAGGCTTCGGGCGGTCAGCTGCAAAGAGTTGCCATATGCAGAGCACTAATTAACAAGCCTGACATTATATTCTGCGATGAGCCTACGGGAGCTCTCAATTCCAAATCAGCGGGTGAGATTATGGAGCTGTTAGCAGAGATTAACCGTTCAGGGACAACGATTCTATTAGTAACACATGACGTGAAAGTTGCAGCGAAGACAGATCGTGTCCTGTTTATGCTGGATGGCAGTATTGTGGCTGAACAGCAGCTTGGCAAGTATATGCAAGAGCAGGAGGATAGCAAATTCAGAGAAGAGAAGCTCTCCAACTGGTTACTGACACTGGGTTTTTAAGAGGTATTGAAAGCCGCATAAATTGCGGCTTTTTTTGTTTTTAAGTACCATAACACACCACTTTTAGGCAAAGTAATCAATTAGTGATACTACCTTGACAGTCACAGTAGTGTGTTGTATTATTCAATTGCGAGGTGATTACATGAGTGAGAATAAAATTACATCCGACCTGCTGCGCGGACATACCGATACGATGATATTACGTCTCTTAACCGAAGCTGACCGCTATGGGTATGAGATTGTCAAGCTGATTGCCGAGCGCTCGGGCGGTGAGTATGAATTAAAGGAAGCCACGATGTACTCCAGCGTCCGACGGCTTGAGGCGGACGGTGATATAGAGTGGTTTTGGGGTGATGAATCTCAGGGTGGACGCCGTAAATATTTTAGAATTACCGAAAAGGGTAAGACTGCTTACGCCCGCAACAAAAGCAACTGGGAATATGCAAAGCGCGTGCTTGAAAACTTATTATAAGGAGAGATGATGCTATGAATGAGAAATTGACCAGCTATTTGAACGGTGTTTTCGCACCATACGATGAGGTAAAAAGCGTCAACGAATTAAAGGCCGACCTTCTTTCCGATTTGCAGGAACGATTCCGTGAACTCAAAGCCGAAGGCAAGGACGACGAAACCGCTTTTGAGATGACCATTGACAGCATCGGCGACATTGAGCAAACGGTACAGGAGGTTGCTAACCTCTCCCGATCGCTGGAACGTCAGGTGGTGACCAACTTTAGCGCAAGCAACCTGACGAATAGCGACTTTGCAGGCGTGAAGGCCCATAAAGGACAGTTTAAAGGCAGTGCGCTGCACGGTTCCGACTTTTCGGGCGCAGATTTGACCGGCAGTTTGTTTAAGAGCAGTGACGTACGCGAAGCTAATTTTGACGGCGCGAATCTGACGGACTGCAGTCTATCCGCACTTGACCTGGCAAATGCAAGCTTCAATAAGACGATCCTTGTACGAACCAATTTCAGCAAGTCGGGGCTCGACGGAGCCAAATTTACAGGAGTGAGACTGACCGACGTAACGTTAACGCTGACCGATCTTAGAAAAACGGTTTTTGAAG
Organism: Paenibacillus xinjiangensis; assembly: GCF_059686975.1. NCBI lineage: Bacteria > Bacillati > Bacillota > Bacilli > Caryophanales > Paenibacillaceae > Paenibacillus > Paenibacillus xinjiangensis. The sequence continues at coordinate 395,241 of NZ_JCAALS010000001.1, forward strand.
GTTGTTTATTTGATGGGGTTGACTTCAAGTACTCCGACTTGGGCGGACAGCGTTTTGACGGGCAGACCTTTATCGGTGTTAAGTTTGACAAGGCGGCACTGAACGGAGTTTCGTTTAGGGGAGCAACGCTTAAAAATGTATCTTTTATTTCAGGTTTTACGTTAACGAAGAAATATTATCGCGTCATTAAAACGATCTGCTTTGACGGAGCGATGATGGATAAGTTGACTTATGCCTCTCTTAAGGGCATGGAGGTTGATCTGTCTAAGGTTACCGTCATTTAAGGGGGGATAATAATATGCTAAACATATCAATTAAAGTAACAGGGCTCACAAAGTCCTATAAGGATCTTCAGGTCCTAAAGGGTGTAGATTTTGAGGTGGAAGAGGGCAGTATTTTCGCATTGCTCGGCTCCAACGGGGCAGGTAAGACTACGGTTGTCAAAATTCTCACCACTCTGCTCAAACAAGATGGCGGATCCGTTACCGTAAACGGATTCGATGTTGCTTCAAAACCCGAGAATGTGCGACAAGCGATTAGTCTGACCGGTCAATTTGCCGCCGTTGACGAATTATTGACCGGACGGGAAAATCTTATCTTGATTGCCAAGCTGCGATACCTTGAAAATCCACGACAGGTTGCAGAAGATTTGCTTAAAAGCTTCGGCCTGACAGAAGCTGCAGACCGCAGAGTATCCACTTATTCGGGTGGTATGCGACGCAGGCTCGACATCGCCTTGAGCCTTGTGGGAAAACCAAAGATCATATTCCTCGACGAGCCGACCACAGGACTCGACCCCGAGGCACGTATCGAGGTATGGAAGATTGTCAAAAAGCTTGCGGACGGCGGTACGACGGTCCTTTTAACCACACAGTATCTGGAAGAGGCAGAGCAGCTTGCCGATAAAATTGCTATTCTGCATGAGGGTAAGATTATTGCCAGCGGCACGCTCCCAGAGCTGAAAAAGATGTTCCCACTCGCAAAGGTGGAGTATGTTGAAAAACAGCCGACGTTAGAGGATATATTCCTTGCAATCGTCTGCAAAAGGGAGGGGAAGTAAATGGAGGGAGTCAAGAAGCATTTCTTCAGCGATATGAGCATTATGCTAGGACGTTCTATGCGTCATATTTCTCGCAGCATGGACACCATCATTACGGTCGCCATCACGCCGATTGCGTTGATGTTGCTGTTCGTCTATGTGTTCGGCGGTGCAATTCAAACCGGAACGGATAACTATGTGAATTACCTGCTGCCAGGTATACTTCTAATTGCCATTGCCAGCGGAATATCCTACACGGCTTTTCGACTGTTTAACGATGTGCAGAAGGGCATATTCGAGCGGTTTCAGACCATGCCCATTTCACGTTCTGCATTTCTTTGGGGACATGTACTCACCTCATTAGTATCCAACGCTATATCCCTCATCGTCATTATTCTCATAGCTTTGATTATGGGCTTTCATTCGTCGGCAGGGATACTGTCGTGGCTTGCGGTTGTCGGCATACTCGCTCTGTTTACGCTGGCATTAACTTGGATAGCGGCCATTGCAGGTCTATCTGCTAAAACGATTGATGGCGCAAGCGCCTTCTCCTACCCGCTTATCTTCCTGCCGTTTATCAGCTCGGCATTTGTTCCTACCGAATCGATGCCTTCGGTCGTTCGTGCCTTCGCTGAAAATCAGCCGGTGACCTCGATCGTAGAGGCTATCCGTGCGCTGCTATCAGATCAGCCAGTGGGCAATGATATATGGGTCGCTCTTGCGTGGTGCGTCGGGATTTTGAACGTTGCTTATTTCTTTGCTATGAGGGTGTATAAGAAGAGAGTGTGAAGAAGACATCATTATCCGAATGAGTTCGCGGGAACCGCGGGCTGTATTCATAAATGTAGTTGAGTAAATTAGCTAAAACATTATCGTTAATTGGGAACAATAGCTGAATAAGCACCTAGGACGAGGCTGCAGACATGAACGGCAGCCTCGTTGAGCTTTAGAGAATGAATCTACCAAAGTTGACTTGTTGGTCCAATTGTAAACTCATTAACGTTCGTATCTTCTTGAGCAGCTTCCATGCGCAATACTTCCATACACCTTTAATTTTCATCATCTGTGGAAATGACGACGAGAAATGGAATATATGAAAGCCCAGAGGCTTGTAAGAACGATGATTTTTTTGGAAATTCAGTCCCTTATAATTACTTAGAGGATATTTTTATAATCAAGATATATTTTTCATATTATAGTATCATTTTGATAGTGGTAAGAGGTGGGATACAGATCCGAGACTAAGATCGAAAATTCGATTTTAGAGAAGTTGCCTTTATTTGTACAGGTGAACCTCTATCGGGGTGAACCCCTTCAGTTATAATTTATCTTTACCACCGAACTATTGGAAGTGGCGGATATAGTTTATTTAAGGTTTTTGACATAAAAATAAATATATATTTTTTGGGGGATTGAAATGAAGATTGTTTTTAGAAGGTTCGATGACTCTTGTTACGATAAAGTTTGCGATTTTTTGATTGAATTATCAGAATATGACCGTAATCATATAAATTGGAATTGGGCAAGGTGGGAGTGGATGTTTTTCCATCCTGAATTCAATAGAGACTTAATGGATAAGATTGGCTTGTGGTATTGTAATGACGAGTTAGTAGGTATAGCAACCTATGACCACTATTTCGGTGAAGCATTTTTTGCAACTAAACAAGGGTTTGGAGAATTAGAAAAAGATATATTAGAATATGCGACTGCTACTTTCAGTAATGAAAATGGCCTTGGGATTGCGGTGAATGACAAGGATAATCACACTCTAGATTTATTGCGCAGTAATAAATTTGTGAAGAATGATCTGACTGAAAACATACTTGAACTTACCCTAGATAATGTTAGCCTTGATTATATAACTCCTGAAGGCATAACAGTAAAAAATATGGATATAAAAAATGACTTATATAAGCTTCATCATTTGCTATGGAAGGCATTTGACAACGAAGGATCTGTACCTGTTGATGAAGCTACTATGAGTAAGCAAAAAGTAATGTTGTCAGCAACGAATTTGAATCCATTCCTACATATTGTTGCTGAAAATGCAAATGGGGAATATGTTGCATACTGCGGCTTATGGTATAGTCAGAAAACGGATTATGTTTATGTTGAACCTGTATGCACAATTCCGGAGTATCGGTATAAGGGACTTGGTAAAGCAGTGGTTTTAGAAGCCTTGAAAAGAGGCCGCTCCTTAGGAGCTGAAAAAGCATATGTTATTTCTGATAGTTCTTTTTATAAGTCATTAGGCTTTCAACAGCATTCCCATTATACATTCTATTGGCATAACATCTGATATTTCAAGCATGGATTTATGGTTGTTCATTCTTTTTATATTTAGTACAGCTTAAATAGATTTGTGTCATTTATAGGATACTGTTTATGTGATCCAACAATATTATATGGTGAGATGCCAAAGACATCCGAGGAAGCGTTGTCAACAGAACAGCTTATGCTGAATCAGTATTTTATAAAGATGTAATTAGAAATTTGAAGGGAGTGATCGGCATGAAACGCCGGGCTATTATTACTAATGTTACTTTTAGGGCTTCTCGGGAGGAACGATTTTGGCAGCTGCACCGAATGCTGCGACAATATAAACGCCTGAACTTACACCCAGAATAATGCGGGACACAATCAAGGTGGAGATATCCGAACTCCAGAAGGAGAGCAAGCACCCCATGATGAAAGCTGCCAATGCACCTAACAGCACTTTTCTGCGTCCCATGCGGGATGTCAGTGATACCAGGAGAGGCGTTCCAATGGCAAAGGCTAGCGAGTAGGCCGTGATCAATTGCCCCGCAAAGGCGATGGAAATGTTTAAGTCTTTTGCGAGTACACGCAGGATTCCGGCGACAACAGGGGAGGATATTTGTAATCGGAAAAATGCATCTGTCTAAGGTCGCTCTTAGAGAGATGATTTTATCAATATATCCGGTTAACGTTACGATGATTGCGGATCAATCATTGACGAAGCCTTTCAGAGAATGAGAAATAACGGACATCGTTTCCTCCAACGACTGACTGTCAGTCGAACTTTGTGCGATCCACAACGCAGATTCATTCAGGGCACCTGAGAGAAAATGAGCCATTGCGTTTAATGGTACCGGCTTAAGGTAACCTCGCCGCTGCATCAGCTGTAGTTGCTCGCGCAAGTGCCGCATCGAGTTCTCTTCATCCATTCTGCGCCAGGCTTCCCAACCCAACACGGCCGGACCGTCAATGAGCAAAATCCGCCTAATTCGTGGCTCAACAGCTGCCGCGACAAATGCGCGGCATCCCAGAATTAATTGCTCCCATGCATCATCGCTTTGGGTTGCCGCTGCTTCAACACGCTCGCCGATCTCCGTCTGAACGGACCTCAGGACAGCTTGAAACAAACCTTTCTTACTGCCAAAATGATGGTAAAGTGCGCCTCGCGTCAGCTTGGCCTCAGTCACGATTTCCTCCATAGAAGATTCCGCATACCCATACTCTGTAAAGTGCTTCCTGGCCACTTCTACCAGCTTGACAATCGTTTCATACGCTTCTTCCTTGCTTCTTTTCATATCTGTATAATCTCCTGTTTTCCGTATATTTCTCAAAAAGCTTCAAGAGCTTAATGGCATTCCTGTCCCTACGATTTTACCTGAGACCTTAACTCATGATGAGCAATCCAGGACATGTGAATTCCTCCTCGTTTTATTCGATCCCGAAGCCAATCCAACGTCACATCTTTGTAATCTTTTGTCAGATCGTTCACAATTAACTATCGACATTCTCACATAGAGAGGAGGGTCGTCCAATAAAAGTTCAAGTAAAGCCAAATTATGTAGTTATCGACGTATTCCTACCTTACCGTCTTATTCCTCTTTCAGCCATAACTTCTCATTGTACTGCTCGTTATACGCGGAGGAAGGAGGGATGATTTTAATCACATCGATCAACACACCGTTTGGATCGCTCGTAATGAAATGCCGCTGTCCGAACTCTTCGTCCCGGATATCGTGCTGCAGGGGAAGCTTATCCCGCTTAATAAGTCTTACGTACTCCGCGTCCACATCATCCACTTCAAAGTTGAGAACTAGTCCGTTCACCGAATGTCGGTAGGCTGCGGGTACACTAGGATGTCCAGACTCCAGGATAGCCAGCTCGAATGCCGTTTCAGTATCCCGGGGCAATCGCAAACTTACATACCAATCGGCTTCGAATACAGTCTCAAATCCGAAATGATTTCGATAAAACTCGGCGCTTGATACCACATGTTCGGTCAAAATAACTGGATAAAAACTAGAAATTTTCATAGTAAATTCTCCTTTACATTTCAATAAGTCGATCATAACATACATTCTGTATGTATGTAAATAAGAGATAAGGGTTACATGATCGGCAGCCTCATTACGCTAACGGGCAGCATAGTTTGATACATTTTCATATCAGATGATGTAATTACTGTGACTTTTCATTCTTTTTTAACGACCGTTCATTAAATTATTGACTTGTTTGGGAGTATCCCAGTATAATTTTGCTTATGAACATGGAATGGAGGAATATCCCATTAAAAAAAAGGAAATCACATCAACACATCTTATCGAAGTGTCTTTTGAGCTGTTTGCCGAGCATGGATTGGAGAAAGTCAGCTTAGGAATGATTGCCAAAAAAGCAGGGCTAACCAAGTCGTCCATCTATTATCATTTTGCTTCAAAAGAGGAATTGCTTAGCCGAACTTTTGACCATATGTTCAGTGAACATCAATTTTCTAGCTATTTTAAAATTGACCTTGCCAACAAATACAATTTCTGCGAACTATTGTTTCAAGGTGGATTAAATATGCTACCTAAGAAAGATATGAATCATCATGCCTCCCTTCGCGTCTTAAATGAATTTATGACTCTTGCCGAGCGTGACGAGCAGTACAGAAATCGAATCATAAGTATTCAGCATGACTTTATTCGCGGATTCAGCCGACTGCTGTCGATGGGAGCGGAGTGGGGGATTGTCCCATCGGATCACTTAGACGAAAAAGCAACCTTACTTGCCCTTACAATAGATCACCTGTCAAGATGCATGATGCTTAAGTTGGAACTAGACTATCCATCCTTATGGCAAGAAGCTGTTAACAGCTTTCTTTATCTCAACAATCAAATTAAATGATTCTAATTGTAACGGAGGATTAACGATGAAGGCTTTTATCATTACAGGTACTTCAAGGGGCATTGGAGAAGCCCTGGTGGAACAGCTGCTGTCCTCTGAGAACAGCTTATATTGTGTTTCAAGAAGCGCGAACGTTAGACTGGAAGAATTAGCTGCCATACGGAAAGCAAAGTTGAGTTCATTCACCTTCGACTTGCACGAGCTAACCGGAATCAGCCGTTTTATGGAAGAAGTTTTTCGCTCCATCAAACAGGAGGCAGATCTGGAAGGCATCTATTTGATCAACAATGCTGGCATACTAGCCCCTGTTATGCCAATTGAACATTGTGATACGGAGTTAATTATTCAGAATGTGACAATTAACCTGCTCGCTCCAATGATACTCACTTCACGTTTTATTGAAATGACAAAGGAGTTGGCCGTAGACAAAAGGGTTATGAATGTATCGTCTGGCTCGGCCAAATTTTTACTACCCGCCCAAAGTTGTTACAGCACTGCAAAGGCAGGGCTTGATTCATTCTCCAAAAGCATTCATCTTGAACAGCAACACGCACCCAACTCAGTAAAAATTGCTTCAGTATATCCAGGAATGATTAATACTCGTATGCAGGAAGAAATACGTTCCACAAGTAAAGAATACTTCCCTTATGTTGATCAATTTATCAAGTTGGAGCAAGAAGGTTTGCTTCAGACCCCTGAATATACAGCTGGAAAACTGCTGGAGCTACTTTTGAGTGAACATTACGGCCAATTACCGTTGGTCGAACAATTGTAAAGTCTGCAATTATTATTTGTCTAATGAAAAGGGTTCTGAAACGAACTTAAAATAATGACATACCAGCAGAGATTAGGCAATTGGAAAACGAAAATAAGACATGACGGTAGCCGGCCATATGAAGTGACCCCTTAAAGTTAGACAAATATTTTTATGCAACCTGTTGAACATGAGCTCGGTATTGTACCGGACTCATGCCTTATAATTTTGACTTGATGCGCTTGTGATTGTAGTAATCAATGTTATCGTGCATAAAGAATTTCCGACTTCATAATGCAAAGAAGTTTTCATTACTGCATTGTCGTAGCAATTTCCTTGGCGCGACATGCTCTGGGTAATCCCTTGTTTCTTCAATGCATGTTGATATTAAATCATCTGGTAGTGACAACCTTGATCCGAGTGCAGGAGGAGTTCATTGGAGTTCATCTTCGTTGGATAAGCGTTTAAAGGCCTTATTTATCCAAGTAATCGGAGAGGTTGGGGAGGAAGTATTCATTCTCTGGAGTACTGGAAGTCAATCTGCTTTAAAGTCCCAACTTTGTACAGTATTAAGTGCTATTGATGATGTGATGGCGGTTGGTGTAGACACTTTCGTTTTTTCTCCTTCCAGATTTGTTATCGAATTTCATCATGAAGGAGAAATAATAGTCGGTTTCGAGAACCAGACACTGTCTTAAGCTAAAACCAGCTAATATCTTGTCAACATTTTTCTCTTAAATTTATTTAGCGATGGCAGTATACTAAAAATAGGCGTGCTAAAGAACCTTCTCTGTATATGCTGGAAGGTTTTTCGTTTGAATGATAAATATGCTAATTAAGCTATGTCGACAAAGCTTTCTTGCTTCACTAATAATGCATAAATCCAGTGCAGGAGCTTGTTAACACACGCTATCAGAGCAACGCGATAAGGCTTTCCTGATTCACGTTTCTTGTCGTAAAACTCACGTAGTTTCTTGCTACCTGACTTCCTAAGTCCACACAATACGGCGAGATATAAGGCGTGTCGTAGCTTCTTTGAACCACGTTTGGTAATGCGATTACTGGTCGCTGTGAACTTACCTGAAGCATAGACACTAGGGTCTATTCCTGCGAAAGCAACCAGCTTTTTAGCGTGATTAAACCGATGGATCTCCCCGATCTCAGACAGAATCGTTGCAGCGATTTTGCCTCCTATACCGGGTATCGATTGGATAATCTGATAAGCTTCAACTTCTTCAGCAAGGGCATCAACCTGACTTCGTAGATGGGAAAGATGCTCTTGGTACTGAAGGAGTAAATCGATGTACAACGCTAAGATAATCAAATGGCTACTGTAGCTTACTTTCTGAAAAGGATTGCTCGTTGCAGCTGCCACGATAAGGCCTGCTTTTTCGTCAGCCCAGCGATCAGAACGACTTGGGCATAGGCATGCAATTGCGTGAGCGATATTCGCTTCTCCAGCAACTTGAAAGGCTGTAGGAGTGGTGAATTGCTTAAGAAGTAGTAATGAAACTCTTGAATAGAGATCACCGAAGATGCCTCTGTAGTCCGGGAAAACCTGATCTAACACGGCTTGGAACTGCAGTTTTACCTGTACATACATTTGTGTAAGAGAGTCATACTGACGTGTTAAATGTCTAAGATTCAATAATTGAACGCCACGTTTTTTATGGTCTTCAAATTCCTCTTTGTAATACAGTTCACATAGCCGATAGGCATCAATCGCATCTGTTTTCACTTTGCGTAGACTTGATTTCTTGGCTTGATGTGAAATTAGAGGATTTACAACTAAGAACAAAATGCCGTGTTCCTCTAAATACTGGATAACGGCTTGGTGATAGTGTCCCGTGGATTCCAGAATAACTATCGGGGCTTTTTCAGCCTTAATTTGTACGTTGGTAATGACGTCTAGAAGCTGCTTAAGACCATCTTGGTTATGCTGAATACAAAATGAATGTCCAAAGGGTTGGCCTTTGTCTAAGAAAACTTGCCCATCACTTTTACCTTTTGAAATATCCAGGCCAATAACTGGATTCATGAAAAACACTCCCTCTCATGTATATTGCCGGCACCCCTAAGTACTGCTCATAGTTCCACAACATCGCTTGTTATGCGAGATCTGTTCGTCTCAACCAGCTTAAACATGGTTTCTATAAGTAGGGGGCGATCAGTTTTAGCGACGGGTTACGGACCCAGGGGAACGACCGATCTGCCCCGGCTACTGACAAATACACCACCAAAATAAAAAGTGGTCAACCAGTAATAACTGGCTGACCTCATAATACGACTGGGAACGATAGTTGAATAAACAAGGAGCAGTTTAATACGGCGGCTGCTCCCTTTCTTTATTAAGCTAACGAGCATGATAGTGTATTAGAGGCGGCCTAATAATCAATTATATTATTTCTTTTTAACTTTCAACAGCCTCAGGCTATTAAGTGTCACAATAAGCGTTGCCCCCATATCGGCTAAGATCGCAAGCCATAAGGTCAGCCATCCGGGAACAATAAGTACTAGAGCAAGCAGCTTAATTCCTAAAGAAAACGCTACGTTTTGTTTGATGATCGAAAGCGTCTTTTTGCTTAGACGGATCGTATAAGGCAGCTTGCGCAAATCGTCGGCCATTAATGCGATATCAGCTGTCTCCAGCGCAGTGTCAGTACCCGCGCCGCCCATTGCAATACCGACGTTGGAGGCTGCCAGTGCAGGTGCATCATTCACGCCATCACCGACCATTGCAACACTTGCATAGCTATTCCTGAGCTTCTTGATGTGTTCGAGCTTGTCTTGTGGCAGCAATTCTGCCTTGATTTCGGACACGCCCAACTGCTCGCCAATAGCATTGGCCGTCGCTTGATTGTCACCTGTTAGCATGATCGTCTTTTTAACACCGATAGAATGCAGTTCGTCAATCACGGATTTGCTTGAATCGCGTACAGCATCAGCCACCGCTATTAAGGCGAGCACTATTTCCTGAGTCCCCAGAACCATAACCGTTTTCCCTTGCGTCTGCAGCGTAATGATTTGCTCGCGTGTTGTTTCAATGACTTCTAATTGCAGTTCATCAAACAGCTTAGGACTGCCTATAAAGTATACTTGACCGCCTATTGAAGCTGTTACACCTTTACCTGTGATCGACTGGAATTCATCAACCGGTAACGCCAAATCAGCGCCCATTTGTACGGCTTTACGAACAATTGCGGATGCTAGCGGATGCTGAGACCCTTTTTCAATTACTGCTGCAATCGAAAGTAATTCAGTTTCGTTGCGACCACCAAAAGCAACAACCTCCGTCACTTCAGGAAAACCCTTGGTTAGTGTCCCCGTTTTATCAAATGCTATAGCTGTGATGCGCCCCGCCTCTTCGAGGTAGATACCGCCTTTGATTAGTACACCATTCCTGGCTGCGTTGCCGATTGCGGTAACGATTGAAATTGGAGTGGAAATGACCAATGCGCAAGGGCATCCTACCACAAGCAGCGAAAGACCACGGTAAATCCAATCTTCCCAGTCTGCGCCAATTAAAGGAGGAACAACAGCGATTCCTATAGCCAACACCATAATAACCGGCGTGTAGTATTTAGCAAAACGGTCTACAAACGCCTGAGAAGGTGCACGTTCGGCCTGCGCTTCTTCTACAAGGTGAATGATTTTAGAGATCGTCGTATCTTCAACTCGCTTGGTGACTCTAACCTCAAGTAAGCCTTCCTCATTCAAGGTGCCAGCGAATACTTCGTCATCAATGGTTCTAGTGACGGGAACAGATTCGCCTGTAATAGCTGCCTGAATGACCGTCGAAGTCCCCTTGATTACAACACCATCCATTGCTAGCTTTTGACCTGGCTTCACGATCATTACGTCGCCAACTTGAATATCATCTACACTCACAGTCAGTTCGGCCGAACCGCGCCGAATCAGAGCTTCTGTAGGTGATATGTCCATAAGTGAGCGAATAGATTGTCTTGCTTTTTGCATAGAGTATCGTTCCAGCGCTTCACTAATCGCAAAGAGCACAACGACTAGGGCACCTTCACCCCATTCTCCAATAGCAGCCGCACCAATAATTGCGACAGTCATCAGTGTATTCATGTCAAACTGGAGTTTAAAGAAATTCTTGATTCCTTTTAGAAAGAGCTTAAAACCACCAATAAAAATAGCAATGCCAAAGGCCAAGGCTGTTACAAGTTCTTCTTCCCCGTAACTATAAGTGAGAGCATATCCAACAGCCATTAACAAAATGGAAAGCAGAACATTCCAATTTTCTTTCCAAAAGGGTTCTTTCTTTTCAATGATTTTCTGCTTTTCAGGTATTAGCTTCAGGTTTTCAAAAGCGCCTGCCTTTTCCAGTTCCTCGATAGTGGTATCACCAATGACTGTAATCTTGGCTGCGCCGAAGTTAACCTGAGCATCTGTAACACCAGGGAGATTCTTTACATTCCTTTCAAATTTCCCCGCACAATTTGTACAGGTAAATCCCTGTACTCGGTAAACCTGCTTTTCATTGTTTATCTCATGTGGTTGCATTTGCAAGCAACTCCTTATTATGCGTTGAAGCCAGCTGAATGAATTGCCGAACTTGCTCCACCTCTATAGAGTAAAAAGCCAGTTTCCCTTCCTTTCGGTATTTGGCCAATCCAAGCTGCTTGAGCGATCTCAGATGATGAGATGCAGTTGCTAAGGAGGAACCAATGATGTTGGCAACATCACACACGCACAGTTCATCTTCTTCACACAAAGCGAAAGCAATTTTCATACGGGTTTCATCGGCAAGCACCTTGAACATCTTGGCCATGCCATGAATATCTTGCTGCTTAAGAGCTTCTTGCACCTTGCGTACTTTGGGCTCGTCATAACAGTAAATTTCGCAGCTGTCTTTCATTCCGCACCTCCTACAATCAAACTTCGGTTTGATTAATGTTAGATTATCATAATATAGTTATTCAATCAAATTATCATTTGATTGTTGATTTCGATTGGGAAATTACATATTGGTAATTCGAACGGAGATTCTAATTAAATACTCCTCATAGCCTTTAACTGAAAGATCATCTAATAAAACATCTTCATAAAAATATCCCTGTACTTCTATGTTCTTATCTTTAGAAAATGTTAAAATTCGGTCATAAGTGTCACTTATGCTTGAGTAGCCTTCCGTATGATACGCGGATAAATATAGTCCTCGTTCTCGATGGAAGTTTGAATATTTGGATCCATCGTTAACTCTCGTAAAAAGAAATTCATAATTGAATTTCTCATTTGCTAAAACTTTTTTTGTATCTCTCATCCAACCTATGGTGTGAGAGCTATTAATACTATGCAAGTTCAAGTATTTTTCGTGTTTTATCATAGAATCATAAATGCTTGTATCATTTGTATAAGGATCGGCCTCTGTTATAACCAAGAACTCCTCGTTCATTTCCTCAATAATAAACTCATTTGGAATGATCACAATTGCCGCTTCTGTCATTTGCTTTTTCTCTGCTATTATATTTTTCATTTTTTGCAGATGTTTGATTTTGGCATCCAACCTCTCCTCTTCATTATCAAGTAGGGCAATCAGCTCTTCAGGTGATCGTTTATCTAAATATCCCCGTATTTCTTTTAATGGTACATCTAAGTCTTTAAGGATTGAAATGACTTTGAATACATCGATTTGACTAATTGAATAGTATCTATATCCATTTTCAGCTTTAAATACAGGAGAAAGAATCCCAATTCGATCATAGTGAAAAAGAGTATCCTTACTAACACCCATTACTTTTGCGAATTGTCCTGTGGATAAATGAGTTTGGGCATTATTCTTCATATAAACCTCCTTGAGTATGGTGTTATACCATACTTTAATATAACCAAGTAAGCTTCAATATAGCAATCAAACATATATACCAAGGAGGGTATTAGTAATGAAAGTTCTAGTGACAGGTGCAACAGGAACAGTTGGCGGACACATTGTTAAACATCTTTTATCAGAAGGAGTAGCAGTAAAGGCATTGTCTCGTGCCTCTACACAGACAAGTTTTCCCGATGAAGTTCATACTGTTGTAGGAGACCTCGATCATCCTGACACCTTAGAAGTGCATCTTCAATCTGTTGACAGTCTTTTTTTAATTACACAGAGTGAACAAACAGAGGCCAGATTTTTAGCAAACCAAAGAACCATCCAGATGGCAAAAGAGGCTAACATAAAGAAAATTGTAGCGTTGATGGATTACGAAGGAAACCCGATCGAGACCGTCATTCAAAATAGCGGAATGGACTGGACAATCTTAAGGCCATCAGAATTTATGAAGAATGCACTATATTTTTGGGCAGAATCCATTCAAAAGGAAGGGATTGTAAGAACGGGATTCCCTGATACTTTGAGCGTCAGAATTCACGAAGCAGATATTGCCGCTGTTGCAGTTCAAGCACTTATCGAAGAAGGTCACCATGAAAAGATATATGCTTTAACTGGTCCACAATCGTTATCTAACAGGAATATGATTAATCAGATTTCTGAAATTATTGGAAAGCCGATTGAGTTGGTTGAACTGACTGAAGAACAAGTAAGACAAGACTCCAAAAATCAAGGCTATAATGATGAATTCATAGAATACTTCATCATAGGAATGGGAAAGAATCCACCTGAAAGTGCATATACCGTATTGCCGACAGTAGAACAAGTAACAGGCAAACCAGCAAGAACATTTGCTCAACGGGCAGTTTAACGCAACTTTCCAGTGTTTGGAAACGTATAGATATTTACTGGATTTAGCTGAACTCGCCCGAGGAGAGGAGAAAATAATGAAGCTGAAGCTATTTTCATATTTCCTGATTTTATTTTTTTTCACAGGATGCTCTAAGGAGCCTGCTTTGATTTACTCTGCACCAACCAACGAACAGATAGCAACATATATATCAGATAACAAGTTAGAAGTTCTAGATAGCATCTGGATTAAGGACAGTGCTTTAATATTGCTGAAAAGTTCATTAATAACATTGTATTCTGATCAGTATGAGAAGATATATGATCATAGGATATCCTGGGGATCAAATGATAAAGACTTAATAACTGTGGGAAATGGTACTCCATACATTGCAATTATTATTTATGATGATTTAATGAATAATGGAGCCACGTATATTAATGTAAAATATTCAGATGGAACAATTGAGTCAAGAGGAATCATTGACAAAAAGGGCTTAATTATATCCAACTTTAGTCAAACAACGGTACAAAAAATTTCAGTTATTAATACCGTAGGTGAAGAAATATACAGTAAATGAAGAAAGAAGTAGAGAAAGTTAGACACGAAGAGGATTAAACTAACCGGGAAACGATAGCTGAATAAACACCTAGGACAAGGCTGCAGACTTGAACGGCAACCTCGTTGAGCTAACAGGAAGGATAGTTCCAAATATGGTAATATAAGAATATGTTCTTCAGGTTAGGTGTGAGGTACCCATGAAGGTCAAAGGGGAGAAAACTTGGGCATAATTCGGATCTCGTATATTCTGGGAACCATTGCACTCTTGTCGATGTTTTTATCTACTATACTTAGCATTACTTTTTCGATATTATCATTAATTGCAAGTTTTATGGCAGTTGTTCTTTATAGGAATCGAAGGTCAGTTTATGTGCTCGTCTTTAATGTTGTAGTGTTTTCTGTACTCATTTTCGGGCTATTTTTTATTATTTCAAGCTTTACCATTTTGGAACAGTAATTTCTAAAGGGACTAAACTAACGGGAAAAGTTAGTTAAATAAAGACATGAAGGTGATGTTCTGAGAAAGAACTCGTTTTTTAGATTAACCGTTCTTACTTTGCTAGTTGCCCTAATAATTGCTAGATCTGGGATATGGTTTTTTGGACAATATATCCTACCATCTCCTCCAGATTGGGATTGAACTAACGGAAGATGATTGCTCAATACACAAGAAACGGCGGCCGATATGGCTGCCGTTTTCTCAATTAACGTGCAAACCTTTATTCTACAGAAGAGGGATGTATGAGGCAATCTTTCAAATATAGGAATGAAAATATATCCCATCCCGAACAATTCCTTTTTTACAAATTTTTAACATCGTACTAACAATCCATTGATAGTTGGGATCTATACTAAATTTTAGATGAATAAGGTTCGGACAAGGGAAGCTTGGGTGGAGATGATGAGAAAACCCTAATTTCGCAGTCTATAGAATGGATATTCTAGTTTGGGCTGTGATTTTAGGCTTTTTGTCATGTCCTTTTATCATCATAGAAAAACTTGGAGGTAGGATTATGTTGAAAAAAAGCTTCAATAAAGGATTATTTTTACTCGTTACAATTATGCTGATTGTGTCAGGGTGCGGATCTGCAAACAACAATGTGAAGCAGAATGATGAGGAAGCAGTAACGCCAAAGGAAAAGGTTGCTTTAACGTTTGCAGCATTTGGCAGTGATGAAGAGTTAGCGATCTATCAAAAGGCGATTGACTCATTTGAAAGTGAAAATCCAAGTATTGATGTTAGTCTAAAGTCTTTCCCTCGTGCAGAGTATAATCAAAAAATGTTGACTGAGCTAGCGGGTAATAATGCTGCTGATGTGTTCTATGTAAAACCTGAGACATTAGCTAAAATGCGAGATAGTAATTCTCTGATGGACTTGTCAGATTATTTGGCCAGTACAGAAAGCTATGTACAGGAAACCGCATTCCCAGAAGGCTTCTGGGGTGGTGCAAAGGTTAATGAACAAATTTACGGCGTAGCTGTGGATGTTAATCCAATGGTGATTTACTACAATACTGCTATTTTTGAGGAGTTAGGCTTGAAATCTCCCCAGGAATATTACAATGAAGGTAACTGGACTTGGGATACGTTTAAAGAACTAAGCAAGAAGGTAGCGGAATCAGGCAAGAAGGGTTATGCGCTTGATACGTATTGGGCAACGGTGCATAGCTGGATCTTCTCTAACGGTGGTCGTGTGTTTGATGATAATGGTAATTATGTGCTGGATACGAATAATGAAGCTCAGGAGGCACTTACTTTCCTTGAGAGTTTGATTAAGGACGAAGCTGCAATCTTTACAGGTACATTGACAGAGGGAATATCTACGGAATCTTTGATGATGTCCAACCAGCTTGCATTTAATGCTAGTGGACGCTGGATAACACCAACCTTTAACTCAAATAACTTTACTACTTTCGACTATATTCCATTCCCTACGAAAACAGGCGAAGAGCTTAAAGAAGTGGCAACAACGATTGTATTTCTAGGGGTTAATGCTAAAACAAAGCATGCTAATGAAGCGATGAAATTCCTATCGTACTATGTTTCTACTGAAAGTCAAAAAATTCGTTTGGCAGGTGGTAATGCAGTACCTTCAGTAAATGGAGCAGAGTCTCTAATAGAGGATGCTGCGGTACCTGCTCATGCTAGCTATTTACTTGATATGCGTGAAATTGCATTTGCACCGAGTGGACCGCAAATGAACGAATACAATTATTCTGGCCTAGATGCAGAAATGAAAGCAGCATACGAACTGCTATTTACAGGGAAGAAAAACGTAACGGAAACCATAGAAATAATCTCAGGAAAAGTAAATGAAATGATGAAATAAATGGAAGGGGCTTGTCCCCTTCTTGCTTTTTCGCAGATTACTAGGGGGAGATTACTTGCATTTTCGTAATAGAAAAATGTGGGGCTATCTATTCATACTCCCTCAGGTTATTGGATTGATTGTATTCCATATCATTCCCTTAATTTGGGCTGGATATATTAGCTTCACCGATTTTGATGGCTTTGGACGTAATAACTTTATCGCTTTTGACAACTACTCTAGTCTATTTAAGGATGATGAGCTGTGGGGTTCCTTGCGTAACACGGCTTATTATGCCCTGCTAACCGTAGGGATCGGCGTAACAACAGCCCTACTTGTTGCTCTTGCTCTTAATGTAATAAAGGGTAAAAGCTTCTATCGAGTGTTCTATTTTATGCCTGTTATTACAAGCACTATTTCGATGGGTGTTATTTGGGTGTGGATGCTGAACGGGGAACTAGGCATTATCAATTATATATTATCTGTTATTGGCATTGAAGGTCCAGGCTGGTTAATTGATGAGCGCTGGGTCATTCCCTCCATTGCACTAGTCGGTATTTGGGCTACGCTCGGCAAGGATATGATTATTTTTTTAGCAGGCCTACAGGGAATATCCAAGAGCTATTACGAAGCGGCCGAAATTGATGGAGCATCGGGATTTAAGCAATTTTGGCATATTACATTACCGTTATTATCGCCTACAACGCTATTTGTTACGATTTTGGCGCTTATTAATTCTATTCAGGTATTCGATCAGCCTTATGTTATGACAGGCGGCGGTCCTGGGAAGAGCAGCTATACTCTCGTTTATCTCATTTATAATCAAGCTTTTGTTGAATTTAATATGGGACGAGCTTCAGCAGTTGCGATGATTCTATTTGCCGTTATATTAATCATTACATTATTTCAATTTATTGCTTCAAAAAGGTGGGTGCATTATGAATCTTGATCGTAATGGGCTGAATATCTCAACTTTGCCTAGTCAAAAACATTGGCTTATTCGAAATATACCCACTCTATTCTTGCATGCTGTTATGGCAATAGGTGCGCTATTAATGATATTTCCATTTATATGGACATTAAGCAATTCTTTTAAGTCAATGGCAGAGATGTTTGCATATCCGCCAGTACTATTACCGGAGACACTGCTATTCAACAATTATTTGAGCTCCCTGACCGCGATGCCCTTTGACTTAGCTTACTGGAATAGTACCTATATTACTATTGCAATAGTAGTTATTCAGCTTTTGACATGTACCTTGGCAGCATACGCTTTTGCTAGAATCCAGTTTCGAGGACGCGAGTTCATCTTTATCGTCATATTAGCGATGTTGATGGTGCCGCATCAGGTTACAATGATTCCAACTTACCTCATCATTAGTAAGCTGGGATGGCTCGATACACATTGGGCATTGATTGTACCCAACTCCATCTTCTGGGCTTTCGGTGTATTTATGATGCGTCAGTTTATGATGGGAATTCCTGCAGAGCTGGAGGAAGCAGCTATGGTAGATGGTGCCTCTCCACCGCGAATTTACGCTCAAATTATGCTGCCACTTGTACGACCTGCATTAGCTGCGTTAACGATTTTCTCCTTTCTAAGCAATTGGAATGCTTTTCTTTATCCGCTGCTCTATCTTAGTGATCGTAGTCTGTTCACTGTGCCGCTGCTGCTCAATGCTTTTAAAGGGCAATATAGCACAAACTGGTCACTAGTAATGGCAGGAACGATGATTTCAGTTATTCCTGTATTAATTGTGTATCTGATTGCTCAAAAGCACATTATTGAAGGAATTGCGATGACGGGAATTAAGGGGTAAAAAGATTGTGTATATACGATGATCTGAATGGATAGGAGAGGAAGTATTGCATGAGTAAACAACAGCTTGATTACCCTCTAATTGCTGCGGTTACACGCCCAGAGCAGATGGAAGCAGCACTTAACAGTAAGGTGAAGCGTATCAATTTAATGACAGGAGATATTTCGCAATTAGCCTCTATCGTTGAACGTGTACATGCAGTGGATAAGAAGCTCTATGTTCATATTGAAATGGTAAATGGAATTAGCAGGGACAGTAGTGGGATTCATTACTTAGCCAACGTCTTTAAGATTGATGGCATTGTCTCTACGAAAAGTAATGCTATAGCATCGGCTAAGCAAGCTGGTATTGGAACTACGCAGCGTATATTTGCCATCGATACAGCTGCAATTGAAACGGCACATAAAATGTTTCATAGTTCTAAGCCTGATGAGGTTGAGCTTATGCCCGGCCTTATGCCAAGAATTATTACAGAAATTCGGTCCCAGTGGGACAAGAAGCTTATCATAGGCGGCTTAATTCAAAGTAGAGAAGAAATACAATTAGCGTTTGATCATGGAGCAGATTATGTTTCATTAAGCAATTCAAGTTTGTGGTAAGGAAGACAACTGAATAGATCGCAAGAGCAGGTGGAGATGATGAGAAAACCTAGCCGAGAAAACAAGACGTGTTTTTAGGCTGCCTTTTTCAGCATCTCTTTTTTTGATGATACTTTTTAGGAGGGATACCATGTCTGATGGATTAATGGAAAAAGGAAAGATGAATAGGAGACAAATGCTTAAAGTTACGGGGGCTTCATTGCTATCAATAGCAGCAGGCTCTGTTCTTATTAATAATGCTTATCCAACAGCATCAGCAGCGGAAGCGGTGCAACCAACAGAGTCAGCTGCACTCCCTATTGAAGCTGTCTCCTTCAACAATGTAAAGGATTATGGTGCAGTTGGAGATGGTATTGCTAACGATACTGATGCCATTCAAAATGCTCTTACACTCGCTGCCGGAGTGGTGGGTGAGGCTTCCATGGTATTTATTCCAAAGGGGACCTATCGAGTTACAGATACACTCCGAATCTATGCAAGAACACACTTGAAGTTAGATCAAGGTACAACAATGGTACGTAATCATGATCGTTCCTTCCTAATTAATGGTGACTGGAATGCTAATTATATAGGCTATGATGGACAAGGTGATTTAATCATTGAGGGCGGTGTATGGGATGGGAATATCAATCAGAATCCCAATATGTTCAATTGGTTTGGACTTGCAAGAGCTCGCAATGTTGTGATTAGAGATATAGAAGTAAGAGATGTCGTCTCTGCGCATGCCATAGATATGAATGCTTGTGAGGACATTTTGATTGAAAATTGTCGCTTTCTGGGTTATCGCGATGGAACAAGCGATCAATCAAGAAACTATGCCGAAGCTATTCAAATTGCTAACCATACAGAAACAGGCTTTAACGATATAGGCTCCTTTGATGGTACTCCTTCTCGCAATGTAAGGATCAGGAACTGCTATTTTGGAGCGAGTGGTACAGCTGGTACAGGGCCATGGGCAGCCGGAGTAGGTAATCATTATGCGGTTCATAATCTATACAATTCGAACATTGTAATAGAAGGGAACACCTTTGATGGTATGACCTATTCGGGGGTTCGAAGCTTTAAATTTGCTGATCTTATTGTTGCGAATAATACATTTCTGAACTGTCATAAAGGGATTATGCTATCTAACCCTGCCGCTAACACAGAATCAACCAAGGATGCTGCTGGGGTTCAGTCAGGGCTTCCACAATCAAGTCATAATGTGATCATTCATTGTAATGTGTTCAAGGGAACGACGGGGGATAATATTTACTGTGTTGGTTGGCCGAAGAGCAATAGTGTTTATGCTAAGGTAGAGTCTTTAAGTATTACAGACAATATATTTGATACAAACTCTGCTAATAACTCTTGTATTACGATGAAATGGGTAAATAACGCACTGATCTTAAATAATCAGTTCCGGAATGTATATCGTGGAATCTATCTTGCCTATGGAACCGCCGTTTCAATTACTGGAAACCATATGTCCGATATTAGGGTAGAAGGAATCTTTGTCGAAGAGCCTGATACTGAGTATGCCGGCTATGGTCATACCGCAACTATTAGAATTACAGACAATACGTTAAAGCAATGTGGGCGATCAGCTATCAACTTAAGAGCACTGAAGCATTTTCAGGTTAATGACAATTTAATCGAAGCAGCAGGACTAGAAGGTGATAATTCAAAACAGGGAATTGCTGTGAGCAGTGCTGCGAGTGAGGGAAGAATTGCTGGCAATGCGGTTATCCCAGCGGCTGTCGGTAATAAAAACCAATATGGTATTCAAGTTACGAGCACCTGCACCAATGTTCAGGTTGCAGACAATAGGCTTGAGGGTAAGAGTGGACGAGTAAATATCGAGGGAAGTACTAATTTTGAAGGAATTTATATGCATAGTCCTAATGGTAACAGATATCGAGTAACGGTAAGTGATAGCGGTACGCCAGTTTACACAAAAGCTTAAATGGAAGATATACTATATAACCTATAGGAGCTGAATTTCTATGTCCAATAACAACATTTGTGTTTCAGATTTAATAGTATTGTCCGAGACTCTCGAAACAAAAATAGAGGTGCTTAAAAAAATGGAAGTGAGCTATGTAGAGCTGCTAGTTGATGGTAAAGCTTGGGACGATACAATACAAAGCTATGCTAAGTATACGCCTTATTTACGTCAAACTGGATTGAAATTCAGTGTTCATCCACCTGCTTGGGATACGAACCTATCAAGTGAGAATAAAAGTATTCGTGAAGCAACTTATGTGGAATATTGCAGAGCTATTGAGTTCGCGTATGCAATTGGAGGAAAGCATGTTGTCATCCATCCCGGTTTCTGTTATTCACCTGGCTTTGATAAGGAGCTTGCAAAGCAGCGAGCCTATGAGCTTGTCTCATTATTATGTAATATAGCAAAACCGCTTGGGATAAGATTGGCGATAGAGAATGTTGGATATAATGGCAGCTCATTATTTACACAAAAGGAATACGTAGAATTTGTTGCAGATTTGGATGCAAGTGCAGCATATTTGATTGATACAGGTCATGCTCATCTGAATGGATGGGATATCCCGGAGCTAGTTAGAGCGACAAAAAATCGTCTTTGCTCTATTCATTTACATGATAATTTCGCAGATGGTGATCGTCATTTGCCAATTGGCAGTGGGGACATTGATTGGGAACCTATCTTTGCAGAGCTGCGCGAAGTGAACGATTGTCTACCCATTCTTGAATATGCCCCAGGAACAAGTCTTGAGCAGCTGAAGCAGTCCATGAACCTTGTAAAGAATAAATTAAATGCCGGGATTATATCTTAATGAGTCGTATTAAGTTAATTGTTAGTGATCTCGATGGTACACTATTGTCTGAGAGGAATGAACTAGAGCAGGAGGTGCTCGATACGATTGAAAGGTTTCGAGTCTCAGGTGGACAATTCACAATTGCGACAGGAAGACCGCTAATTACAGCCTTACCCATACTCCAAACGCTAAATATCGAGCTGCCCGTTATTCTTTGTAATGGAGCGGTCATTGCCAAAGATGGTCATATTGTGGAACAGCATTGTTTTACTTTAACTAAGCTTAGCCATTTGCTTATTGAGGCACATCACCAAGGGCTAACGATACTTCTCTTCGGGCGTTCTGATGTATTTATATTTGAACATACTGCAGATGCAAAAGTGTACGAGCAAAAGGAAAAAATATCTTGTACCGTAATCTCCTTAGAGGGGATGGAATGGGTTGAGATGCAAGCTGATAAGATTATTCTAATTGGTGATATTGGGCGATCATTATTGCTATGGATGAAGTACCAAAGTACATTAGGTGATTACTTTGGAGCTTTTCAATCCGAATATAACTATCTAGAAATTGTAGATAAATCATGCAGTAAAGGAAGCGCAGTTACGACTATAGCAGAGTCACTTGGCATTAGCCGAGAGAACATCATGACGATTGGTAATGAAATGAATGACTTACCTATGTATTCAGTATCGGCTGTTGGGGTTGCTGTTGCCAATGGACGAGAGGGCTTGAAGGAAGCTGCTGATTATATCTGTCAAAAAGCCTATGGTCAAGGAGTTGTGGAGGCGATAGAGCGCTTTGCTCTGGAAACGGCATTGCAGAGGAGAGATGAGTAAGTATGATTAGTGGTTTAGGTACGACCGGTATTATCTTACTGGTACTGGTTGCATTGCTGCTGTTTGGACCGAAGAAGCTTCCAGAGCTAGGGAGAGCGCTTGGTAGAACAATTAGTGAGTTTCGTTCTGGAACAAAGGTGCTGATCGAAGAGGAAGAAGCTGATAGTAAATCGAAGAGTGAGACTAAAATGGCGTAATCAAGGTAAGGTTTGGGAGTAACATGGGACTGCTCCCTGTTTTGCGAGACAGGATCAAAACATTTTTTCAATGAAATAGCCAGTCGCCATGGAAATTAACCGGCGACTGGTTATTTCATTGCCCATCTCATCGACAGCGCTCATATCATACCAATCAGGAAATCGGGTTATATTGGATTATGTTCACTACTTATATCGTTGCTGCTTTGTTAGAAATTTTCCAATACAATCTTTCCTATCGATTTACCTGTTTCCATTTTTTCATGTACTGCGCGTAGGTTTTTTGCATTAATTGGTTCTAGGCGCTCAGTTAAAGTGGTTTTTAACTTACCACTATCAGTTAAATTAGCTAATTCATTCAACAGCTCGTGTTGTTTGATAATATCATTGGTTTGGAACATTGACCGGGTAAACATAAGCTCCCAAACAAACGTGACACTTTTAGAAAAAAACAGATCCATATCCAAGCTTCCTGTCCAATTAGCCTTATCTGCAGGGACGATTGAACAAATCTTACCTTGGGGGGCAATGACTTCAGCCATATTCGTAAAATGTTGTACAGTGTCATTTAAGCAAAATATATAATCCACGGTTTCAAATCCAATATTCTTAAGTTGCGATGCAAATTGGTTATTGTGATTGATTGTAAAATCTGCCCCTTGGTTTTTGGTCCATTGGATTGACTCAGGGCGTGAAGCAGTACCAATTACAGTTAGACCTGCTAATTTGGCAAGTTGAGTAGCAATCGACCCGACTCCTCCAGCTGAACCAATAATGAGTATGCTTTTATTTTGGTTTTCTTCTACATTATGCTTTATTCCTAAACGATCGAATAGACCCTCCCAAGCAGTAATCGAGGTAAGCGGCAAAGCGGCTGCTTGTGCGAAATCCAAACTTTCAGGCTTGTTTCCAACAATTCGTTCATCTACCAAGTGAAATTCACTATTACCCCCTGGGCGAGTCACACTCCCCGCATAATAAATCTCATCTCCAGGTTTAAATAACTGACATTCAGTTCCAACCTGTTTTACGATCCCAGCTACATCCCAACCAAGAATTTTGGGAGATTCTTCTTCATAGTTGTTTTTCTCTCGCATACCCAAATCGGCAGGATTGACAGATATGGCTTTTACTTCTACCAGTAGATCACGGCCTGTAGGAATCGGTTTTTCTAAATACAAATCAACAAGGCTCTCAGGGTCGGATAAAGTGAGATATCGGTATGCACCGATTGCTTTCATTTTTTGGTGATTGCTCATATTGTTCTTCCTTTCAAGTTGGTATATCGTACATTTGAATTATATGTTGTATACTTACTTTTAAAAAGTACGCATAATTTTATTATATAGTATTAAAAATCATACCTTTGAAGGGAGATAGAGTAATGGGAGATCGAAGAAACAAATACGGTGCTAATCCAAATATGCAAGGATGTCCTGTAGAAACAACTCTGGATGTTATCGGAGGTAAATGGAAAGGGATCATTCTCTATCATCTCATTGACGGAACGAAAAGATTTAATGAATTTCGGCGCCTCAATCCGGGTATTACGCAGTTTATGCTTACACTGCAATTACGGGAGCTTGAACGAGATGGCATCATTCATAGAGAAGTTTATAAAGAAGTTCCGCCCAAAGTGGAATATTCACTTACTGAGTTCGGAAAGACGTTAGAACCGATTATACTTTCTATGAAAGAATGGGGGGAGATTTATAAGATCAGACTTAACGAAAATAGAATGCCACAAGGGGAAGATGCTTGAGTGTTCAAAAGGGCTTGGAGAGCTACGGAGTCAAGGTTGGTTGTGAGCCTGCAACGCAGACGATCACTCTTAGCTATAATGGCAATACTCTTGAGCTGAGGATCGGTGACACAGTAGGCCTATCCAATGGTGACAAGGTGAAGCTAATCGCGCCGATGCAGCTTGTGAATGAGAAGGCAGTGGTAAGTGAATATTTTTGGGCTGGCTCTACCTCAAGCTCCAAGTAAGCTGATATTTTCTTGCCAAGCTTCTCGGCGCTAATCACAATCGAGAACTGCTCAATAATACCTTGTTGGACGAGCCGGTCGATGCGATCCTTCACCGCGACGCCCGACAATCCGACTTCCTTTACCAAGTCGATATAAGATATTCTACTGTTCTGAGCTAGTCTCTGCAGGATAGAAACGCCTAGTTGATTTGTATGGCTCACAGTAGGAGCAAGGATGATCAAACCAAGGATTTCCATTGCATATAAGGGCCTAAGCCCCATATGAAGCTCCAAAAAGGAGTGCTTAACCGGGAAAATTTATTGAATTCTGTGAAAACGTTAATCCTACTGGCACTGGATGCTGTGATATAATCGGCTGAGTACATGAATGTCCGAATATTACATAACCTTGATGTGCAAGGAGGTACACATGATCAGAGAAAGCAAGCCGGTAAGCAGGCTAATGCTCGTTATGGTTCTTGCGTTGCTTCTGCTAAGCATTGGACCGCTGTCCGTCGTATCCGCTCAGGATTCGGTTGCTGCCAGTGACGTAACCATCAAGCTGGATGGTAAGACGACGAAGATGAATAATCAGGCTCGAATGCAAGATGGCAGGCTATATGTACCCGCAGCCCGCATTGCCGACCTATTCGGTGCCAGTATAAGCTGGGATGCAGACAACGAAGAAGCCACGATAAAAACCGTGCTAGGTGATGAAATTGTATTAGGGAACGGAGTCCCCGTTGTGTATTTCAACGAGGCACGTTACACGATGGATACAGCACCATTCGTAACAGGTGACAGAATATACGTACCGCTGCGTCAAGTGGCAGAGCTGTTTCATGCTAATGTGAAGCTGAATGCGGAAGATAACATTGTAGAGCTGGAGACAGTGAAGCCAGCCGTTACAACCGAAGAATATGGATTAGATGAGATTAGCAAGGAATTCGATAGCAGCAAGTCAGCGCTATTAAAGCTTAACGGACTGGATAGTAAAGATGTAATTAAGACAGGAACGAAGCTTAAAGTCGTCATTCCTTCCATTTTTGATAACGTTGCGAAGCCTTTTACAGAGAAAGACCTGACATTGCTCGCGAAGATTACGATGGTTGAAGCTGGTTATGAGTCCTATGAAGGACAGCTTGGAATAGCGAATGTTATTTTGAATAGAGTGAAGAGTTCGAACTTTCCAGATACGATACACGACGTTATTTATTCAGGGAAGCAGTTCCCGCCAGCACATAATGGACTACTAGATAAGAGCAAGCCTAATGCCAGCGTTCTACGCGCGGCTAAGGATGCCTTGAATGGGAAGAACAACGTAGAAAATGCGGTCTACTTCTTCAATCCAGCTGTTTCCAAAGGGTCATTCTGGTCCGGCCTGGATGTTATTACGACTATTGGACATCATCGATTCGCCAAATAAGGGAAAGCCCGTTATGACCTATGCGTCATAACGGGCTTTTTGATTAGCGCGATAAACGGTATTACTCTCTCATCATTATTCGGTAAATGATCATCGCTGCTTCAGCACGAGTGGAATAGCCAGTCGGATTGAGCTGCTGCTGTGAATTTCCTCTAATGAAGCCTGCTGCAGCGAGTGCTGCAACATCATCGACTGCATAATTGGCAATTTGGTTGCGATCGGTGAAGGCATCGAGCTCGGAGATGGAAGGATGTGTAGATGCCCAAGCTTCTGCAGCCCTTAGTGCTCTAGCTGTCATGACGAACATCTCTTCTCTGGTTATCGATTCCTGTGGATGATACAGCCCATCCGCTTGCCCTGTGACGATACCCAGCAGCTTAGCTGTCTTAAGCCCTTCATAATAATAATCATTCGGAAGCACATCGGCAAAGCTGTCTTCGTCTGCTGCGGATAGTCCCAAAGCTCTAACAAGCAGTAGAGCATAATCCGCGCGATTAATCGTCTGATTCGGCCTGAATTCCGTATCGGATACCCCGTTGATGACGCCTCTGGAAGCTAATACCTCTACAGCAAGCTTAGCCCAATGAGAATCAGGCAAGTCTTGGAATGTCTTATGATGATAGAGAGCTGCATACTTGCCGGTGCTGTTAACGGTAGAGAACACAGCAAGCTTACTTGCAGCATTGTAGCTCGCATTTACTTGCGGAAGGATAGCCCCATTCTCATCAACGGACCAAACCACGATAAAAGCATGGTTATTCGCATCTTCAGCCGTTGGATGGGGAAGTCCTATCTGTATGGCTGAATGCAGACTCTTCGGCTGAGCGATATTCCCGTCTAGGCGAAGCTCATATTCGAGGAGCAGACGTTCTTCTAGCTTCTGCTGCAGCTGCGGAGCAGCGTCTATTGTTCTAACCAGCAAGGTGACAGACTTAACATCGGCAAGCTCTGCTTCTAGGAATACTTCATTCGTGATGAAGAAGGTAGCAAGTGGAGTATGGATCTCTAGCTGTAGAGTGGAAGCTCCTGCAAGAAAGGCGGAAGCAGGGAGCGTGACTTCATACTCCTCAGCATCAGAAGAAACATGCTCTGCAGGCTGAATACGTATGAGCTTGTGTTGTCCCCCTGACTGTAGCACGGCCATGGCAATCGCTTGCTGTAGGGTGGCTTCATTCAACTGTCCGATTGCTTTCCCTTGATTGACTGTGTAGGTAAGGTCGATACTTACGCTCCCATCGGATTGAAGAACAGCAGCCGTGCTCCCGACACCAGGGGCATGAGGCCCTGGATTCCCCGGATTCGGCCCTTCACCTGGGTCAGTTTCTTCGAAGGGAATGAACTTCAAGAAGTCGCCCCAGATGACACTCCCTTCCTCATCTCTTAAGTAAGAGCTAACTGGAGCTAAGCTCACAAAGCTGGCATCGGTCAGCTGCTTGCCTGACTTATTGGCCGACTCGGTACCATCGTACATATAATTGTTGTCCGCAGCTAATGAAGAAGGATATTGGTCTGGGTCAATAGCGCTGGTTCGGTAGGACAAGAAGCCGTTAATTGTAAAGTCGGCAGCAATGTGGTCGTACGTTGTAAAGTTAAGGTTGCCGCGCGTATTGTTGAATCCGATATTGTTAGCAGCAATAACTCCTGGATTGCTATTGCTTGCGAAGCCATAGGCTCCATTGCCGAAGGCGATGGAGTGGCGGATCGTATGCGCGACGTGGATGCCTTCGCCTCCCAGCTTGAAGCCGTTCTTGTCACCTGCACCTATCGTTCCATCGGTCAAATAACCATTGTTGAAGGCAGCGCTATTCTCGATGATGACGGGGCCGATAGCGCCAGTTCCCGCTTTTGTATACAGGTCCCAGCCGTCGTCAATGTTGTTGTATGCCAAGCAGCCTCTGAATATATTGCCTACTCCGGAAGTTAATTTCGCTGCAAAACCGTCTGCATTGTTATCGGAAGGATCTCGGTTATCGAATGATGAGCTGTTCAGAATTAAGTTGTAGGAGGGCCATTCGGCAATATTTTCTGCTGTTCCATCTGTTCGACTGATCTGCAGACCAGTATCGCCATTCGCGTAGAAACGACTGTCTTCCACGATGTTGTAATGACCTCCTACGGTGAAGCCTTTTGTATTGCCTGCGGAGCGGGTGAAATCGAGCCCCTTCACATGCCAGTAGCTGCCGCTGAGTATAACGCCTTCAGATTTCTTATCGAAATCGAATACGGGTCTTGCCCCCGGCGCAGCCTCTAGATATTTCATTGCATCTGCTTGCCCGTCATTATACTTCTTAATATCAATGGGAAATTGACGTACATACCGACCATCGAGCACGATAATGTGCTGACCTGGACGAACGTAATCGATTGCCGTATCAATATCAAGTGGATTATTAATGGTTCCATCTCCGAGGCTCGTTCCTGAAGGCGATACATATATAGGCTCATCGGCAGCATAGCTCTTCAGCGTAACGGTGAAGTTACGAACCATTTTAGTATACGATGTCAAATATTGGGTATCGTCTGGTAAGAATGTAAGACTGAAGTTCGTATCGCCTTGTGCTTGCAGAGTTGCTGGAATGAAGAGACGCTTGCCAGCCTCTGCCGCAATATCTTGTGCGATAACGGTAGAGCCCTGCTTAAGAGTTACCATTCCATTCACATTTGGGCGAACAATCATTGTATACTCCGGGCTGGAAGTCTTGGTTAACGATAGAATAGATAAGCTTGGTGTAATAGGTGCTATCGGTGGTTCGATCCTCGGTGAATCGGTTGCTGCTGAGCTCACCTGCAGCTGAATATCACTTACGACAATCGTGGCGAGACGGGCCGTATAGAAACCAACATACATTTTGGAGTCTTGGACACTTAGAATATCTGGCGTGAAGTGAATAGACTCTTGCCCATTATTGAGCTGCCCCGTAAACCCGCTGTTCGTCTTAGATAGTGTTAATCGATAGGAGGCAGCAGGATTCGTATTGTCAGGTGCGGGTCGTTCGGGCTTCAGCATGATCGCTTGAATGCCTTGGCTGCCAGCTCCATCTGGGGTCTCTACGCCGGTTCTGACGAATAGCTGGGTACCATTATCATTCCTCGTACCGCCACTATAGCCTCCAATAGCTGCAATATTCGATGCGAATACGCTGGAATTGCCGAGTGTCCCAATCGCATCTCGTGCCATAATGCCGAATGATTCCTGTCCGTCATAGGGGGACTTGGCATAAGCTAACACTTGTATATCCGCAGATAATGTGAAATTATCCTCCGCTGCATCAAGCTCTGTGTAATAGAATGTAATGCCATCATGATCGCCCGTCACTTTACCGCCGCCTTCAAGTGCGACTAGCTCGACGGATCCATCCTCTCTAATGGTTGTATAATTGTTAGCGGCGGATGAAGATTGACCGAAATAGATGCTGTTCCATACCGGTGCAATCTGTTCTTTGACAGTAACAGGATACTTGATTGGCAGAATAGACGAGTCCGATGGAATAATGCTGATCTCGTATACACCAGGGACCTGATTGTTGAAGGAGCCTATGTCTAGGGTAAAGTCGCCGATCACTTCTCTGTCCGAGTTGTCGTACACCTTCGATACGATTAGATTGGTGCTGTCGAATGGCTCATTCACATAAAACGTTGTTTGTGGATAGCTAGTTACCTCGATGCCTACTAGCTCCTTCATTTTCACCTTCACTACAAAGGCAGCCGTTCGTCCTTTATGGGTTATTGTCATCTGCTGATTTCCTGGTATCGAGGTATCAAGGGATGAGACCGTATATTCATTGCTCATTAGCCGAACCTGAGCTCCATCAGCATAGTGAGCATAGAGCACAAGTCCTTCTAATTGAACGGTATCGCCAATGAAATAAGTCGTTTGCTTAGGCTGATTTCTGATTTCCAGATGAGAGATCATTGTATCGTTGACGAGTACGCTGAATGAAGTGGTTAGACTTGGCGTTTCTGTAGCGGCAATCTCTACTTCATAGGTGCCGGGCTGAGTAAAAGTATAGGGGTTCATGTCGGTTACCAGCAGTCCATCGATTGAGAACGAATAAAGGTCGCTCGTCAGCTCTTTCGTCTGGAAACCGTTATTATACTCGGCCAGAAGCACTAACCCCTCTGGGTCGAATCTATCACCCGGGAAATAAACGGTCTTAGCTGGATAATATTTCAGTGACAAGGAGGTGACCGATAACGGGATGATCTGCACCGTTATTTGCACGGAAGCGCCATTATAATGAATATTGATCGTATTCGCTCCTACTGCGCTGCTATCATAGCCTGTAACCAAATAATCGGTAGAGGACAAAATGGCTGAGCTATTATCGGAGTAATTAGCGTTGACGACCAAACCGTTCAAATCTAGCTGCTCACCAATCAAATAAGTGGTTTTCGCCATCGCACTCGTATCGGCTGTAAGACTTCGTACCGTACGGGTCTCGACCTCAATCGCGATATCACGGAAGGTAATGGTCGCATCTCTAGCAACGTATACGCCTGCGAAGAGACTATCAGAGAATGTATCCTCTAGTGTTATGATTTCGGTCTGGTCATTGATGCTGAGCTGGTAGGTGTTCCCCGACTTCCGAATGCTTAGACTATATTCTTCACCCGCACTCGGTGCAGAAATTCCGTTGAACGGATTAAGCTTGACCTGAGCTGATTTCTTATAAAAGCCTTTCATTACCTGATCTAGAGCACCGACTGCAGCATAATTGGAAGTTGTGGTACTGGCATCACCATTGCTCCCAATATGATCCCGCAGCATGAGCCCGAAGGACTTCTGATTAGGCGTACTAACGCTGCTGTCACTGTTGAATGCAATGACATTCGCTGTCGCTTTAAGGACTAAGTTAGCATCCAGTGGGATTTCGGTTGAATAGAAGGACAACCCTTCATCACTGCTGGAGATTTCCCCCCCGTAAGTAGACAGCGTTACAGTAGCTGCATCTTCAACAATCGGTGGTGGATTTTTGGTCGGGTTCGTATTGCTCCCGAATGCGCTGAACGCCCAAGGCCCGATCTCGACTTGATCATCTAGCTTCAACTGCACATTGCTGAAGGTAACGGTCGTATTTCTAGCCGTATATAGGCCTGCGTATGAAATGTCTGCGTCAAAGCTTTCAATGGTTTGCACGATATCGCCTATCTTGACTACATACAAGGAACCAGTCTTCTTGATACTGAGCTCATATTCTTCTCCAACAGCAGGCCGAGCTGCATCTGTGAATGGTATTTTTTGCAGGCTGGCAGACTGACTTTTATGAAGCGCTTTCATTTCTTGGTCCAAAGCACCGACTGCTACATAATCTCCTGAATACGCACCTGACTGGTTCTCCCACACGTTACTGCGCAGCATCAGGCCGAACGAAACTTGGTTATTGGCTGTCCATGCATCCACATGAGCAGTTGCCTTCCATTCAAAGTTCACTTCCGGATCAATCTCTTGGAAGTAATAGGCGATGCCTTCTGTACTGCCGGAAATTTTCCCTCTGTCATTCGAGCTTCGAAGAGTAACTGACCCGCCATTCTCAATAATGCCAAAGTTAGTAGACGTTACTTTGTCCTGCCCGCCAACATCGCCAAACACACTGCCTTGCCAATTGCTCTGAATGTCGATCATCCCCGCATAAGGGTCAGGCTCATCTTCTGCAAACACCTCCAGCGGATAGACGGACATTAAGAGGAGGAAGGATAGAGCTAAAGCTAACAAGCGTTGATGTTTTCTCAATGATTCAGATCACTCCTTTTCATTCGAATGGATTAATTGCTGGGTTCTTTCATTCCGAATTATACGTGAAGGCTGAAAAGTACAGCTATAATCAATACCTCATATCTGGCAGCATACGTGTTGGTAAAGGGAGGATGTGAGCTAATGACACTGGGTTTATTAACGCTTCAATGAACAATTATTTACAAAATTTTAATATTGGTTTGTTAGAGGATATGATGGTTTATAGATGCACGACATGCTAAAATGGCGAAATAAATGAAGAATTAGAGGGGAGGAGGAGGTATAAGTGAATCCGGAGTGGAAGGAACAGCTGGAACTGCATCGGAGCAAGCGGCGAGAAAACATCATTCAAGCAGCACAGCAATTGTTTGTTGAGAGAGGTCTATCATCGGTTACGCTCAAGGACATTGTTGAGTTTTGTGGAATCAGCAAGGTAACTCTCTATAAGTATTTCCGTTCTCTTGATGAGATTATTTTTGAAGTGCAGATGAACGTATTGAGAGAAAACAGCTTAGATAACAACCATGTTGTCCCTAAGGGGAACAATGGCTTGGAGAAGATGAAGTATCTATTGGAACAATGGATTATCCGCTCAGAACAGAATTCGAATATGATGAGATTTATCGCCATGTTCGATGCTCACTATAGAGATCAATATCCGACGCCTGAGCTGGAGAGCCGATATCGAGCCTTTTTGAAATTTGATAATCATCCTTTTCTGATCGTGTTGGATGAAGGTATAGCCGATGGCTCGATCCGCAGTGATATTGATAGAAAGGTGCTGACCTATACGCTGAGCAATGTGGTTAATGCTACGCTGCAGCGAATGATACTTAGAGGAAAGCTCCTGCATCAGGATCAAGGAATTGAACCTCCCATTATATTGGAACAATTAGTAGCCATGGTGCTAATGTATTTAACACCGCAGAATAACTCAATTCCATCGAACCCTACGGACCATAACCAATAACAGTCAAGATGCTTATCTCGCGAAGAGAGAGCATCTTTTTTTGCGCCTATATAGTCTCATTGTCTTCATGATTTCTTTACTTAACTATGATATTGCCGTAACAAACCACTTCTATAATAAGGGGGATTACCGATGGTAAACACTAATTAATCATAAGTAAACAGTTTGTAAAAAAGGAGAACACCATGAATATTGATATACAAACGCTGGTTGACCAAATGACATTGGAGGAGAAGGCCTCCTTAGTTAACGGCAAGGATTTCTGGACGACAGCTGAGATTAATCGTCTCGGTATTCCGTCGCTTACATTAAGCGATGGTCCGCATGGCCTTCGTAAAACGGAGTCTGGTTCTGATATGGGGAGTCAAGTTATTCCAGCTACTTGTTTTCCGACAGAGGCGGCACTTGGCTCTTCTTGGGATACGGAGCTGGTTCATGAAGTGGGGCAAGCGATCGCAGAGGAATGTCTGGCGCTTGGCGTTGATATTCTGCTTGGTCCGGGTGTGAATATGAAGCGAACTCCTCTGGGAGGAAGGAACTTCGAGCATTATTCTGAGGACCCCGTCTTATCGGGTGAATTAGGAGCAGCATTCGTGCATGGCGTTCAAGGTAAAGGAATTGGAGCCTGTGTGAAGCATTTTGCTTGCAATAATCAGGAATATGAGCGAATGACGATCAGCGCGGAGGTCGATGAGCGAACGCTGAGGGAGACGTACTTACCTTCGTTCGAACGGGTAATCCGTAAGTCTAAGCCATGGATGGTGATGACGGCATATAACAAGGTGAACGGGGTCTATGCGGCGGAGAATGAATGGCTGTTGAAGGAAATTCTCAAGGCGGAATGGGGCTTCGAGGGAGCGGTCGTCTCAGACTGGGGCGGTGTCTCTGATAATGTTCGTTCTATTGAAGCGGGACTGGATCTGGAGATGCCCGGCAACCGTGGATACAGCAGCGAAAAAATAGTGAAAGCAGCCAAGGATGGCACATTGTCGATGGAAGCACTCAATGCTAGCGTGGCGCGTCTTCTGAGACTTGCTTTCATGGCTAAGCAGAAACAGCAGGAAGGACAAGCTCTAGATCACAATGCCCATCATTTGCTTGCTCGCCGTGCAGCAGCCGAGAGTATCGTACTGCTCAAGAATGAACAGCAGATGCTGCCGCTTAATCGAGCATCCTTGCAATCGCTGGCTGTCATCGGCCAATTCGCGAAGGACACACGTTATCAAGGAATAGGCAGCTCACAGGTTAACCCCACCCGTGTGGATTCCTCTTACAATTGCTTCCTCGAGCAGCTAGCTCCAACGACCGAAATCTATTATGCAGAAGGCTATACAGAGGAGAATGAGCCGAGTGAACATCTGCTAAGAGAGGCTGTCGAGAAGGCAGCCGCAGCGGAGGTAGCCGTCCTATTCGTCGGGGTTACACCTGTCTTCCAGAAAGAAGGAAGAGATCGTAAGCACATCTCGCTCCATGATGCCCATAATAGACTCATTACAGAGGTATGCCGAGCTCAACCGAATACGATCGTCGTTCTTGCGAACGGTTCGGCAGTCTCTATGCCTTGGGTACATGAGCCGAGAGCAATAGTGGAGGGCATGCTGGGTGGTCAGGCTGTCGGTGGTGCAATTGTAGACGTGCTGCTGGGGGACATTAATCCATCTGGCAAGCTCGCAGAAACTTTTCCAATACGAATTGAGGATACACCAGCTTACCTGAATTATCCCGGAGAGGCGAATCAAGTCCATTATGGAGAGGGATTGTATGTCGGTTACAAATATTATGATAAAACGAAGGTCGCCCCACTATTTCCGTTCGGTTATGGCCTTTCCTACACAGAATTTGAATATGAAGCGATTCAAGTGAATCGTCAGAGCCTTACGAATGAGGACAAGCTGGAAGTATCAGTTGTTGTTGCGAACAAGGGCAGCGTTGCAGGTAAAGAAATTGTTCAGCTGTATGTGTCTCCAATATCAGCCTCTTATTCGCATCCGGAGCAGGAATTAAAGGCATTTGCCAAGGTTGCT
The DNA here is from genome assembly GCF_059686975.1 of Paenibacillus xinjiangensis. Lineage (NCBI taxonomy): Bacteria > Bacillati > Bacillota > Bacilli > Caryophanales > Paenibacillaceae > Paenibacillus > Paenibacillus xinjiangensis. The sequence goes on from NZ_JCAALS010000001.1 coordinate 430,082, forward strand.
CTTGAGCCAGGAGAGCGTAAAGCAGTTACGTTGACCGTGGACGGAAGTGATTTTGCTTCCTACAATAGCGTGCTTGGGGTATGGCGGATTGAGACCGGAGAATTCGAGATTCGAGTAGGCGGCTCCAGTAGAAGCATTGCGCTTCGGGAGAAGGTAATTGTAGAAGAAATGAGGCAGCTTGAGATCCATCTGCATGCAGACATGCCATTCAAAGCTTTCTTCAATCATCCTGCTGTGAAACCACTCTTAATGGATGCACTGAAACAGACCTCACTGATTCAAGCGCTTGGAGGCGGCGGACTAGCTGAGGAAATGGCACTTCTGTATTTCAAGGACATCCCTCTGAAGCGATTGTTAGCAATGGGTGTCATGACGAAGGAGGTTCAAGAGCAGCTGCTGCACAAGGTCAGTGAAGCTCTTGAACAGAAGTAGTGCTTGCACCAACGCTGCTGCGTGCGAACCTAAGAAACATAGTAATGGTGTAAAGGAGAATGAAAGAGATGGCTTCTATCCGATTGCAGCAAATAACCAAAGCTTATGATAAAACGAAGAATGCAGTGGACCATATCTCGTTGGAAATTCCTGAGGGCTCCTTCACGGTACTGCTTGGCCCATCGGGCTGTGGAAAAACTACGCTTCTTCGAATGGTAGCAGGGCTTGAGGAGATCACATCTGGCAGTCTCTTTATTGGAAACAGAGATGTCTCCCGCGTTGATGCCTCTCAGCGTGAGATCGCGATGGTGTTCCAGAACTATGCTCTGTATCCGCATATGACCGTTCGCGATAACATTGAATTCGGATTGAAGAATGCCCGTATTCCCAGGGAGGAACGAGAGAAGATTGTCGCGGAAGTAGCAAAGCTAGTCGGTCTTGAGGAATATGTAGAGGTGAAGCCTGGCAGCTTGTCCGGTGGACAGCGGCAGCGTGTGGCATTGGCCAGAGCGATCTCCAAATCACCGAAGGTATTTCTAATGGACGAGCCGCTCTCCAATCTGGATGCTAAGCTCCGCAATCATATGCGCTCGGAGATCATTCGTCTGCATAATAAGCTCAATGCGACATTCCTGTATGTTACCCATGATCAGACAGAAGCGATGACGATGGGTGACAATATCGTCGTACTAAGCGGAGGCAAGGTGATGCAGTCCGGCTCCCCACGAGAGATCTATAATGATCCGCACAACTTGTTCGTCGCACAGTTTATTGGCGATCCAGGTATGAATGTGCTGCCGATTGAAGGTGGTGCCAGTGTGGCATGTCGCCCGCAGAAAATATCACTAGAAAGAATAGATAAGGAGCATGCTGTCTATACGGGTACGGTTCTTACACGCGAAATGCTAGGCTCCGACATGCTCTATTGCGTGGAGACGAATGCTGGTGAAGTTATGGTTAGAGTACCGGATGAAGGGGAGCCCCTGTCCTATGGAGCTGCTGTCGTCCTGCGAATAGCAAGAGAGGATCTCTATTATTTCGATCAGGATGGCGAGCGGGTACGATCGGAGGCCCATATGGACGAGCTATGGAGGAGGATGACTGCGAATGCGGCGCTTCAGCAAGCCCATTGATTGGAAGGCATATCTGTATGTGTCACCTGCGGTTCTAAGTGCAGCAATCTTTACCGTCTATCCGATTATCTATCTGATTTATTTAAGCTTTCACAAGGTTGATATCATGACGGACACCTATACGTTCATTGGACTCGGCAACTTCACAAGCTTGTTCCAATCGGATAACTTCAGACAGGTCGTAGGCAATACGTTTGTGTATATGATCTGTACCGTTGGACTGACGATGCTGCTCTCGCTGCTGCTTGCCGTTCTGCTCAATCGGTCGACTTGGTTGAACCGATTTGTTCAAGGGACTGTGTTCATCCCTCATGTCATATCGCTTACGTCCATGTCTTTACTATGGCTATGGTTAATGAACAAAGACGTAGGACTGCTCAATTCTCTCCTCTCCTTCTTCGGTCTTCCGAAGCTGCAATGGGTGGAGAGTCCGGATACGGCACTGATGTCAGTCATCCTTGTCTCTGTCTGGAAAGGGCTTGGCTATAACGTTATCATGCTTGTCGCAGGCATGCAGAGCATACCTCGAACGATACTTGAAGCGGCGAAGCTGGATCAGGCAGGTGGAATAAGGCTGTTTTTCAAAATCATATTGCCTCTGCTGTCCCCGACCTTGTTCTTCATGCTTGTGGTCAACATCATTGGTTCCTTCCAGGTCTATGATTCGATTAGCGTTATGACAGCCGGAGGTCCAATGAATTCGACCAATGTATTGTCTTACTGGATTTATCAGACGGCTTTCCAATACACAAGGCTGGGTGAAGCCTCGGCTGGAGCAATGGTGCTGTTCATCATCGTATTGGGGTTAACTTATTTGAATTTCAAAGTGCTGCGTTCTAAGGTGCATTATCAGTAGCTGATTACACAAAGGGGTAAAATCATGAACAATCTGTTTTCAGTCAGGCTGTTTGGCAAAGGGCTGCAAATCATTGTCCTGGTAGCAATCGCCATAATCTATCTGTTCCCGTTCTTCTGGATGGTCATCACATCGCTGAAGCCTGTCTATGAGACGATGCAATTCCCACCCAAGCTGCTGCCATCGCAAATCGAGTGGGGTGCTTATACGAAAGTTTTTCAGAGTGGGATGTTCACCCGTTTCTTCATCAATAGTGTCGTCGTTACTGTCATTATTGTAGTCGTTCAGGTCATTACGTCTATTCTAGCTGGCTATGCCTTCGCCAAACGTAAATTCCCCGGCTCCAAATGGATGTTCTCAGCTATTATGGCAGGGATGATGGTGCCGATGCAGGTGACGGTCCTCCCCATTTATTTGCTCTTCAGCAAGCTGGGGTGGGTGGATACGTATGCTGCGCTTATCGTTCCGTTCCTCGCCTCGGCCTTCGGCGTATTCATGATGACGGAAGCCTTCAAGCAAATTCCAGATGAATTGCTGGAAGCAGCCAAGCTGGACAAGGCTGCAGAGCACAAAGTGATATGGACCATACTGCTGCCTTTAACGAAGTCGATGATCGTAACGTTAGCGCTGTTTACCTTTATCTCGCATTGGAATGATTTGTTCTGGACGACAATCATGACAAGCAGTGATACGTTCCGAACTTTAACCGTTGGTATTATGAGACTGAGGGAAACGGACGGAACGAATTGGAATGTGGTTATGGCGGGCAATGTCGTTCTCGTTGCGCCAGTTCTGCTGCTCTACCTGCTTGCCAGCAAACGGATTCGCTCCGCTATTGCTTACGGCGGGATCAAATAATATGCGAGAAAACATTGGATAGGAGAGGTTACAAGATGAAGAAGATGATGACAGGGGTACTAGGGCTTTCAATGTCGGTTGTATTATTGGCAGGCTGCGGACAAGAAGCGAATGAATCGAATCAAGCAGGCAATGCGGTAGGGGAAAAGGTGAAGGTTGAGTTCTGGTACGGCATAAGTGAATCCTATGCCGCTCCTGTCACCGAAATGATCGCGCAATTTAACGCATCTCACCCTGCTATTGAGGTGGTAGGCGTGAATAACGGCGACATTGACACGAATGGTACGAAGCTGCAAGCAGCTCTTATTGCGGGAACCCAGCCTGCAGCGGTCATTATGGACACGACGCAAATGGGACAATTCGGAGGAGCACTTGAGGATCTGAGTAACTATTTCACAGAGGATGAAATTAATAAATTCAATGAAGGGTTATTGAAGAACTCTTATGTAGACGGCAAGTTCGCAGGATTGCCTTATTCCCGAACAGCGCCTGTACTTTATTACAACAAGGATATGTTCAAGAATGCTAATCTGACCGAAGAAGCACCGAAGAACTGGGAGGAGCTGCACAGCTATGCGACTAAGCTGTCCGATCCAGCTAATCAGATATACGGATTCTCGATGCCCGTCGATATGGTATTCATTGAATCTCTCATCTATCAACAGGGCGGAACCATATTGTCGGAAGATCTTAAGCAGACTACCTTTAACAATGAATCAGCTTATAGTGCGGTGAAGCTGCTGCAGGATATGCAGAATGATGGCGCAGCCAAATTCCCGATCGGAACGAATGCTTATATGGAGGTTGTTCAGAGCTTTATGTCAGGCAAGGCAGCTATGATTCCGTCTTCCTCTGCGCTTCTTCCTACTATATTAGCTACAACTGCTGGTAAAATGGATATTGGAGTCGCTATGCTGCCTGCCGGCAAAGAAATGGGGATGCCGACCACAGGCTCCAATCTAATCATCATGAACAAATCCTCTGATGCTGAGAAGGCAGCTGCGGCTGAATTTCTCAATTGGTTTACGAGCACAGACAACATCGCGAACCTGAGCAAAAACCTTGGTGTTCTTCCCTCAACGGATGAAGCGGCTCAATCTGCCATTATTCAAGAGCTATGGACACAGACACCGCAGTATAAGGTAGCCTATGATGAGCTGCAATATGCCAAAGCTCGTCCGGTCGTAAGCGGCTATCGTGAGATGGGAATCAAGATTGAAGATGAGATTAAGAAGGCGCTGACGGATACGACGATCAAGCCAGAGACGGCAATCGGTGAAGCAGCTAAGCAAGTACAGAGTATTCTGGACCAGAATTCATAGCGATAGCAGTGAAGGAGCATCATCGTCTATACGATAACGATGATGCTCCTTCTTATTGTTACCCGTTAATGTAATGTGCTGTCCTAGTTAAAAAGAATGCAAATGTGCATTTGTTTTCTGAGCAATCCGGTGGTTGTGAAGAAATACCTGCGATTATACATGAGTTTAATCCTATTTAACCACAAATGGATTAAAGACGAGCGAAAGAATGCACTTTCGCACTAATGGCGAACCAACGGCAACTAGTCATATACAAGAATGTATAATTGCATTATTTGTAGTTAGAAATCTTGTGCGGGGCTTCTCTGCAGAACATATTTAACAACTTTTTACCTTCAGCACCAGCTATGGGGGATAACAAGCCTTTTGAGCATAGTATTTGTAAAGTTCGAACAGCGGTACGATGATTGATGCTCAAATGTGTCTGTACATCGATGGGACGCAGTGGACGAGCAAGTGTGTAGGCAAGACGAATGACTTCTCTTTCTGCTATTTGAATAAGGTCAACTGGAGTGGATCGCGTATAATAACGGCTGAGCAGCATCCAAAGCAGCGTTATGCATAGCCCGGGACGATGAGCGACATCGTCATAAGCAAACGAAATTACTTGGAATCCCATTGCGGTTAAAAAGGTTTCCCTGTTCAGCTCATTGCAGTACTTTTGTCTATCCATGTCTCTAACATGGGGACCGAAGCCTTTAATCTCAATAACTAGTTTCACGTTAGCTGTCAGCCAAACAAAATCGCAAAAATAAGATAGACCTCGCCAGTCGAGTACCTCAAATTCCGGATGCAAATCATCGAATTGCCCTTGGAGTGGCCACCAGATGTTGCGGCAAAAAAACTTTTCAGCCTCTCGGTGCCCCCGTTCCAGACGGCCTTTTCTTTCTCCCTTCCTTTTCTCCTTATGGTACTGAATAAATGCAGCATGAGCCTTCTCGAAAGCCATCGGTTACTTCCCTCCTCAAATACAAAAAAACGCCCCATATTCATTCACAAGGAATGGAAAGGGACGTTCTTCGTCTTCTATTATTGTAAGGTGTAAGGTGTGGAACGCTGGAAGACAATTCCTGAAAGGTTATCAAGTACGGAAATTATCCAATGGGGCACGGAGTTAAGCCCTCTCAGCTTTATTCCCGCATAGCGGATACGGATGCCCCAGTTACTAGGGTAACGTAGATTCGCTCGTGATCAACAGGTACACCGGCCAGCATGTTCAGCAGCTGCTCAGTGGCAAGCGCCCCCCACTTACGCATGGAATAATCGATCGTCGCCAGTCGTGGCTGTACGAATTGGGTGAGCTCGATATTATCGAAGCCGATGAGATGGATGTGCTCGCCAATGATGAGCGCAGTATGGTCGCGTATATAGGCATAGACACCGATTGCCATCTCATCATTCAGGCAGAAGATAGCAGCCGGTCTCGTATATTCATCAGCGATAAGCTTGGCGGCATGCGATCCGGCTTCCTTAGTGAAATCACCGGATAGTTCCTTATACGTCACATCGGGCACACGTTCAACAGCCTGCCGTACTGCACGCAGACGTTGATTGGCATCATAAGAGCCCGTCGGGCCTGCGACGACATACAGCTTGTCATGACCCTGCTCCAGAAGATACTCGATAGCAAGCGCCGCGCCTGCTTTATTATCCAATAACACTTGATTGATATGAGGATGCTGCAATTCGCGGTCCAGCACAACTGCTTTATGCCCTTGCTCTGCATACTGAAGGATCTCTTCACTTGTGAATGTCTCATCAAGAATGATCGCTCCATCTATCATACGTTCAGGGATGAGCCTGCGGGATTGCGGGCCGCTGCATACGAGCAGATCGATGCCTCTATGGTGAAGATAGTCTTTGGCGCCCTGCAGGAGATCGCCATAGAAGCTGCCGTTGAAGTCCGTCAGGAAGATTCCGATCAGATTGGACTTCTTACTCTTGAGCAATCGGGCTGCAGCGTGGGGCACATAATTCATTTGCTCAGCAATTTGTATAATTCTAGCGGCGGTTTCCGCAGTAACCTTATCGCTTCCATTAAGCGCATAGGAAACGGTGGAGATAGACACGCCAGCTTCCTTCGCAATATCTTTTATATTAGCCACGATGATGATCGCTCCTTGGGTACATTGGTGAAACGTTTCGAATCTAACTATACATGAAATGGAAACGCCAAGCAACCCTAGGATAACCCCCTTATTATACAATAATGATTCATTGACAGCGAAGGAAAAACAGAATTATAATCGATAATGAAGGTAATCGAAACGTTTCGATAACGTTTATCCAACAACATCTGGAGAGGTTGCGTTAAACCATGACAAATTCGAATCAAAAACAGTCCTCTGCTCAAGCGGGCAAGGATGTAAATGTGAATGAGCTGCTTAAGCAAATGACGCTTGACGAGAAGATCGCCCAGCTTATCCAGCTGGCTGTTCCTTTCTATGAAGGAGCAGAGGGGGATGGGCTCATTACTGGCCCTATGGAATCTCTCGGTATTACAGAAGAGACTGTCCATAACTCGGGCTCCGTGCTTGGCATGGCAGGGGCTAGTCAAATGATCAGCGTGCAGAGTGCGCATATGAGCCATAATCGCCTTGGAATCCCGCTGCTTATGATGGCGGATATCGTACACGGCTTCAAGACTATATTCCCTGTACCACTGGCTATCGGATGCTCTTGGGACATGGAGCTGGCTGAGCAGAGCGCAGAGATTGCTGCTAAGGAAGCGGCTGTATCTGGTGTACATGTGACCTTTGCACCGATGGCGGATCTTGTCCGCGATCCTCGCTGGGGCCGTGTAGTGGAATCTACTGGCGAAGACCCACATCTGAACGCCCTATTCGCAAAAGCTTTTGTAAGAGGCTTCCAAGGTGACGATCTTCCAAGCGATATGGATAGAGTTGCTGCGTGCGTGAAGCATTTTGCCGCATATGGCGCTGCTGAAGGCGGACGCGATTACAATACAGTAGATCTATCCGAGCGCCAAATGCTTGAGTTCTATCTGCCAGCTTACAAAGCTGCGCTAGATGAAGGCTGCGAGATGGTGATGACCTCCTTCAACACGGTGGATGGCATTCCAGCTACAGGTAACTCGAAGCTGATGCGCAAGCTATTGCGTGAAGAGTGGGGCTTCGAGGGTATCCTGATCTCCGATTGGGGAGCAGTGAAAGAGCTGATTGCTCACGGTATTGCTGCGGATGAAGAGGAAGCGGCTTACAAAGCGATCAAAGCGGGTGTCGACATTGAAATGATGACCTCTTGTTATTCCAAGCATTTGTCTGATCTCGTGGCGAAGGCTGAAGTGGATGAGGCGCTGATCGATGAGGCTGTACTTCGTATTCTATTGTTGAAGAAGAAGCTTGGTCTGTTCGACAATCCTTATCGCGCGGCTGATCCAGAGAGAGAGAAGGAAGTTGTGTTCTGTGATGTGCACCGTGAAACAGCGAAGGAATTAGCTGTGAAATCATGCGTATTGCTGAAGAACGAAGGCGCACTGCCGCTTGCAGCTGATCGCAAGATTGCTCTCATCGGACCATTCGCTAGAAGCGGCGATGTTCTCGGACCATGGTCATGGACCGGCTCGAAGGAAGATGCCATCTCGATGGAGAAGGGCATGCGAGGCAAGCTAAGCGGCCAAGCGGAGCTGCTCATTGCAGACGGCTGTGATATTGAGTCGACAACAGAGGAGCAGTGGCAGGCAGCGCTGGCAGCAGCAGGCCAAGCTGACACTATTGTACTCGCGCTTGGCGAGCATTCGGATATGAGCGGTGAAGCGGGCTGCAGAGCAGACATCAGACTGCCAGCAATCCAGCTTGAGCTGATTCGTGAGATGAAGAAGATTGGCAAGCCAATCGTTGTCGTCCTATTCAACGGTCGTCCGCTTGATCTGCATGGTGTGTATGAAGAGGCAGATGCGATTCTAGAAGCATGGTACCCTGGCTCCGAGGCAGGAAGCGCTGTAGCGGAGCTGCTGTTCGGTGACGCTAATCCGACAGGAAGATTAACGATGTCCTTCCCATACAGTGTTGGACAAGTGCCTGTATACTATAACGCCTTCAACACAGGACGTCCGCAAGGAGCGCCAGATGCGCAAGTCCGTTATGTCTCTCAATACCTTGATATTCCGAATGAGCCGCTGCTTCCATTTGGCTTCGGATTAAGCTATTCCGACTTCGAATATGGAGAAGCCAAGCTATCGAATGCTGTGATGAAGCCTGATGAGCCGATTAAGGTAACGGTTACTGTGACGAATAAGGGCAGCGTAGCAGGCGTCGAGACGGTTCAGTTGTATGTGCGGGATATGTCGGGCGAGGTTGTTCGTCCGGTGAAAGAGCTGAAGGACTTCCGCAAGGTAGCGCTTCAGCCAGGTGAGAGCAGCGAGATCTCGTTCGTAATTAGTGAAGAGCAGCTTCGTTATTATCACTCTGATCTTACGCTGAGCAGTGATGCAGGAGCATTCGTTGCCTTTGTTGGTGCCAACAGCAGAGACAATACAGAGCTTTCATTCCGTCTTATTAAGTAGAAGCAATAAATACACATAGCAAGGGGCTGTCCCGTTATTCATTGGGACAGCCCCACTTGCGCGCTATATGATTGGTTTATTGGCAGCAGCTTCGGAGATAGCAAAGGGGCTGTCCCGTCAATCCATGGGACAGCCCCGCTTATACGCATGATACCAGCTCGACTCTATTCTTTTACAGCACCGATTACAATACCTTTAACGAAGAAGCGCTGTAGGAACGGATAGATGATAAGGATTGGCAGTGCACTGATGAAGATCTGAGATGCCCGAAGCGTTCTCTGTGACATATTGGCAATAACAGCAGGATCGAAGCCAGTTGTGCTGCCTTGTACAATAAGCGTCTGCATGAAGCTGGCAAGCGGCAGATTCTCAGCGCCCTTCATATAGATCAAGCCGTCGAAATACGCGTTCCAATGCCCTACCATTGTGAACAATGCGATGGTTGCGATAGCCGGCAGGGATATAGGCAGATAGATGGAGATGAAGCTGCGGAAATGTCCGCCTCCATCAATAAACGTAGCTTCTTCCAGCTCTTTGGGTACAGCTCTGAAGAAATTGAGAAGCAGTATAATATTATACACAGCAACGAGACCAGGAAGAATGAGCGCTAGTAGATTGTTGAGCAGTCCAAGTCTTAGGATGAGGATGTAGCTTGGAATGAGTCCGCCGCTGAACAGCATCGTAATGACGAAATACCACAGGTAGATGTTGCGTCCGCGGAATACCCAGGTTTCTTTGGACAAGGCATAAGCGGCAAGCGCATTAACCATCAACGCTAGAATGGTTCCGATAACGGTGCGTTGGACGGATACCCAAAGCGAAGTAATGAAGTTAGCATTATCGAATGTTTTCGCATAAGCATCGAGTGTGAATCCGATTGGCCAGAAAGTAACGAGGCCAGCGTTAGCCGGTGCAGTGTCACTTAGTGATACCATTAATAGATGATATAGAGGAAGCAGACATAGAACAGATATAATCGCGAGCAAAGTATAGTTGAACACACTAAAGATGCGATAAGGCAGCGTTTTGTGATACATGAGCGGTCACCCTTTCAAGTAAAACGGCATTGCCGCCCGCAAGGCGGTACAATGCGTTCGTATGGAGATCAGACGAGGACAGCTGCTGATTTGCCTCATGCCCTCGTTCTAATCAAGCTAGAAGATGCGGTATCCTGCATATTTGTAAGCGAGTCGGTAGGAAACCACGATTAGAATTAAGCTGATCATCGATTTGAACAAGCTGACGGCAGTTGCGAAGCTGAACTGACCGCTGAGCAAGCCTTCTCGATAGACGAAGGTGTCGATGATATCGCCTTGCTGATAGATCATCGGGCTGTACAGGTTGAACACCTGGTCGAAGTTCGCGTTAAGCACGTTACCAAGCGCAAGCGTTGCAACTACGATAAGCATCGGAATAAGTGATGGGATCGTAATGAACATCGTCTGCTTCCAGCGGCTAGCACCGTCGACCTCCGCAGCCTCGTACAGCGCTGGATTAATGCCGGATAGTGCTGCTAGGAATATAATCGTGTTGAAGCCGAATTCCTTCCAGACATCACTGAATATGATTGTGAGTCTGAACCAAGTGCCATCACCTAAGAAGAAGATAGGCTTAATGCCGAACAAGGAAGTCAGGAACTGGTTCACGATACCGGTCTGGGAGAGCAAGTCGATCAAGATTCCCCCGAGAGTGACCCAAGATAAGAAATGGGGCAGATAGACGAGCGTCTGGATAGACCGCTTGAACCCCATGTTCCGTACTTCATTCAATAATAAAGCGAACGTGAAGGGGATGATTAAGTTCAATATAATCTTGGAACAAGCAAAGATGAGCGTATTCCCAATGATTTTGAGAAAATACTCATTCTCGAACATGTAGCGGAAATGCTTCAGGCCGACGAATGGTGACCCGGTGAATCCAAGTGATGCCTTATAGTCTTGAAAGGCTAGAATAATGCCCGACATGGGCAGGTAGGAGAATACGAAGACCAGCAGCGCGGCAGGCAGCACCATGAAATGCAGCACCCACGGTGTTCTGGACCTTTTTGTTTTTTTCGTTCTCCGGGCAGCCTTGAGGTTGACATCTTGTACAGTAATTTCGTCCATAGCTCTCTCCCGTTCCATAAAATCTCAATTGTAAATGAGGCGAAGCCCTGCTATTAATAATAGCAACGCAAGGGCTGATCGAACTATAAGACATTGTTAGGATCGATAGGGTTTTGTTAGGGAAATGATCTGGGGGAATGATTATGAACCGACTTATTCGCTTTTTTAGAAAAAAATTTAGCGCAAGGTACAGTTTATTTGCTAAAATGAATGGTTTGATCCTGTTATTATTTATTCCGATTACGGTCTTTTTCACCTATTCGAATGGAGTCTCGTCCCACATTCTGGATAAGGAGCTCAAGGCTTCGAACATCAAGCAGCTTTCTTTTCTATCCAGCCAGCTTGATTCACGGATTAATCAGACGATGGATTTTGTTGTAACGTTCTCGAGGGACCCGAATGTCCGCAAGTTCAACGGCTTGAACATTTGGGATGACGTTTATGACACCATGCAGACCAGATATGTCATTCAAGAGAAGATGATGCTGCAATCAGGGATCACGAACATTTGGCCAGTTACATTCACGGTCTATTCACAGCAGAACAAAGACGCGATCTCGAATTCGTCCAGTATGGTGACGTATGATGAGGAGTATCTGAGCCGTAACGTCTCCGGGAGTTGGACTTATGGCGATGGTGAGGAGAAGATTGGACCAGATCTGAAGAAGAATGCATTCCATTGGTTTTATACCGATTCGTTCGAGCAGCAGGGGACGCTGAGTGGAAGCAATCTGATTGTGCAGGCCAGCTTCGAGCACGAGAACATACAGAATATGCTGGATAGCTACAAAGAGGGCGGACAGGGCGATCCGCTGTTCTACCATAAGGGAGCTGCACCGATTCTGAACCAAACCGCGGACAAGGAGCTGACTAGTGAGCTGGTTCGTTACCTTGCTGATGAACCGCTGGATGGTACGACGGTGCAGGAGGTCGTGACGCTTGATGGCAACAGCTATTTGATAAGTGCTGTGAAATCACTTTATTTGGAGTGGTATTTGGTTGATATTGTACCGCTGGATCAGATAATGGGACCTATATCGTCTAGCCGGAATCTATTCTACTTGGCGATGGCACTGCTCTTCGTTGTCGGAATTTCCTCGTCTGTGCTGCTGTATAGGAACGTTCAACGTCCGATCCGCAAGCTGATTCGCGGCTTGCAGAGCGTACAGCGGGGAGATTTCTCCGTGCGAATCGATTCGAATGTGAACAATGAATTCTCATTCTTGTTCTATCGGTTCAACGATATGTCGCAGCAAATTCAGAGCTTGATTGAGAATGTATTGAACGAGAAGCTTCTGGCTCGTGAAGCGACGCTTAAGCAATTGCAGGCCCAGATTAATCCGCATTTCTTGTACAATTGCATTGGATATATGATTAATATGGCTCAAATGAAGGATGAAGAGGCAGTCGTATCGATGGGGCATAATTTAAGCTCCTATTACCGCTATATGACGCGTCTGGAGCGCCCGATGGCAACGCTGAATGAAGAGGTTCAGCTTATCATCAATTACTTGGACATTCAGAAGCTGCGCAACGGCCGCATTCATTATTCCATCGATATTTCTGACGAGATGCTGAAGCTAGAGGTTCCGCGGCTAATCCTGCAGCCAATCGTCGAGAATGCCGTCATACATGGGGTTGGCAAGACTTACACCTCAGGTGAAATTCGGATTATCGGCGAAATGTCGGAAGGATTAGCTCATTTGTATGTGGAAGACGATGGCCCAGGAATGACGGATGAGCTGCTGGCCCAAATGAATCGTTCCATGCGAGAGCCTCTGCAGGAAGATATGGGGTATGGCTTCTGGAATACGAATCAACGAATTATTCATCAATACGGGGGTCAATCACAGATCAGCTTCGCAAAGTCAGAGCTGGGTGGCCTTCGCACCTTACTCATGTGGGAGCATGGGGCAAGCTTAGAGCAACTACGACCAAACAAGCGAGAAGGAGAGCGGCCGCATGCAAATGATCATCGTGGATGATGAAGCCCATTGGGTGGACAACCTGTCTATGAACAAGCCTTGGCATACGCTGGGCATTGAACAAGTCCATAGAGCGTATTCCGCGCAGGAAGCTCTGCAAATTCTAGAAACGCATCCGATCGACATTGTGATCTCTGATGTACTCATGCCGGAGATGACGGGAATCGAATTGATCGGTAAAATTCGTGAACGGGATCAAAGAATTAAATGCATTGTACTATCAGGTTATTCGGACTTTGAATATACGAAGGAGGCGCTTCGCCATCAGGTGGTGGATTATTTGCTCAAACCGCCGACTGACGCTGAATTGCTCGGAGCAGTGAAGTCGGCCGTAGAGCAGGTAAGGACAGAATGGGAGAGTGTCAGCTCGCAGGAGCGGACGGAATTTATGCTGAGAGAGAATCTGCCGCTCCTGCGAAGTCAAATGCTGCTAAGCGCCCTGCGCGGGGAGAAGCTGTCTGCTGATGAGTGGAACAGGAAGCTCAGCAGCTACGATCTGCCATTCCGATTTGGCGAATGTGCCCTCATGCTCGTCCGTATGGAGGAGGAATTCGGTCAATACCGCAACAACGGTCAGCAGCTTATGGAATATGCCATTATTAACATGGCTGAGGAGATTATCGGAGAATTTGCTCATGTATGGGGCGTTAAGGAGGAGCACGGTTATCTTGCCTTTCTGATTCAATTCAGAGACGATGCTCCAGCTGTGGGCAGGGATACGCTTCTTGAAAAGTCGGCGATGCAGCTGCAATCGAAGGTCAAGCATTTCTTGAAAGGCTCCTTGTCCATTGTCACGACAGATTTCTTCGATTTCCCGCATCGGCTTCCTGATCGTTACAGTCATGCTCTTGCCTATTTCAGGCAGATTGTTGGCGATGAGAAGGAGTTCGTCATTCGTGCGGGAGAGCTGAACAGCCGCTTGTCGCAAGGTCCGCTTGACGTCATTCAGGCGCCGCCGGATCTGAAGAATCTGCTCGAGGCTGGGCGCTGGGAAGAGGCAGAGCAGAAATTGCATGATGTATTCGAAGAGCTTGATGACAGATGGTCCGAGTCATGGGAGCATTGTCTGGAGACAGGCTATATTATCGCTTCCTCCTATTCGCATTTTGCCCATCGCAACGGACATACGCTAGCGGAATTGCTCGGAAGCGAGATGGAGCTCATACAGAGTGGAGAAGCCTTTGCCACTATCCCTAAGCTTAGAAGCTGGGCACTTGGAGGCTTGAGTAAGCTGAAGGAAGGGCTGTCTAATGATGTGAAGGATAGTCGTTCTGTGTATGTGAAAAAAATCCAGAGGTACGTCGAGCTGAATCTTCATCATGACGTGTCGCTAAGAACGCTGGCTGATCATGTGAACCTCCATCCCACGCATCTGTCCAAGCTGTACAAGATCGAGACTGGGGAAGGCGTAAGTGAATATGTGTCTCGGCTTCGAATGGAGACCGCCTGCCACAAGCTGAAGACGACCGACAAGAAGGTATATGAGATCAGTGCAGAGATCGGTTATTTGGACCCCGCCTATTTCATCAAAGTATTCAAAAGACAATTCGGGGCTACACCGCAGGAATATCGAGAAAGAAATTAACAACATGACAGAGTCCTATGGAAACTAACAAAATCCTATAGATGACCTCCTATGCCTGTTGGTAAAGTAACACTTGTAACAATCTTACACCGTAGGGGGAGAAACAATATGGGGAAATTTAGCAAGGTATGGCTGCCTTTAGCGATCATCATGCTCATCGTGTCAGCTTGCAGTGGCAATACAGGTAACAATGCTGGCTCGGACAACTCGAACGCTTCGAGTGCCGATGCCGAGGCTGTATTCGAGAAAGGCAAATATGATCCGCCGATTGAGATTAGTACGGTTATTATGCCGGTAGAATACACCAAGGGTGAAACGAAGGACAATAACGTTCATGACAAATGGATGCTTGAGACGCTTGGTATTAAGCACAAAGACACTTGGTATCCGGCAGGCAGCGATCAATATAAGCAGCAGCTGCAGCTTGCACTAACATCAGGCGAGAAGCTGCCAGATTTCGTTATGGTGCCTACAGATGCGGTACTGACGAACCAACTAATTGATTCGGAGCAGTTCATTCCGATTGATGAGCTGTTCGAGAAGTATGCAAGCCCAGTGTGGAAAGAGCATGCTGAACAGAATCCTGAGCTATGGTATCCATTCACGAGGGATGGCAAGAAGTGGAACCTTCCAATTATGGAATATACCGACAATGATGACACGCTTCTATGGCTTCGCGAGGATTGGATGAAGAAGCTGAATCTGGAGCAGCCCAAAACCATCGCTGATCTAGAAGTTATTATGGATAAATTCAAAAACGAAAATCCAGATGGACTTGCTGCAAAAGATGTGTATCCGCTTGCTATTACGTTGAAAAACGCTACGAATACATGGATGGGTGGACTTGACTGGCTGTTCGGAGCGTATGGTTCCGTTCACGAGCAATGGAATAAGGATGCAGATGGAAATCTGGAATACGGCTCTGTTAATCCGGGAGCAAAGCAAGCACTTGCTAAGCTGCAGGAATGGATGGAGAAAGGTTACATTCATCCCGATTCCGCACTATGGGCGGAAGACAAAGCAGCTGAGCTGTGGACCAAGGGGAACGCAGGCATTCTGCCAGGCGCGAACTGGGTTCCAGACTGGCCGGCCCCAGACCTTCTGAAAAACGTGAAGGGCTCGGAATATAAAGCTTATCCGGTTCCTGCGGGACCAGATGGTCTTATCGGTACCAAATGGCAAAACTCCGGCGTGAACAGCAGCTTCATGATCAACAAAGATGCTGAGCATCCGGAAGCTATCATTCTGTATTACAACTATCTGCTCGAGAATATTGCTAACCCGGCAGTAGGCAGCGAGTATGAATATGGCTTTGCACAAGGCTATGACTGGGATATCGTTGACGGTCAGCCTACTAGTGACAAAGATAAGATCACAGACTTCTTCGATAAGTTTCCATTCATTACGGGACCGGCACGTATTCCTAATATGTACATGGAATCGCTAGTTAAGCTGGCGAGCGGCGCTGAGCCAGAGACTCCTTACGAGAAGAAGCAGGCTGAGTTCCGTAAGCCAGAGAACTGGTATGCAGCACAGGTTGTTATGTCTCAGATCGATATCCGCAAACAAAATTACTTCACTGGCGCTGCAACGCCTACGATGATTACGAAATGGAATCTGCTTCGTCAATCTGAGCTGGAGACCTTCAACAAAATTATCTACAGCAAATTGCCTGTCGATGCATTCGACGAGTTCGTAGCTAACTGGAAAGCAAATGGCGGCGATCAAGTTACACAAGAAGTGAACGAATGGTTTAAATCTGTATCCCAATAATCCTTTGAAACAAGGGGGTGTCCCATAAGTCATGAAAATGACGACGGGACACCCCTTTTTTATCTGGGCTAAACAGCAGTCTGCGCAATTAAATGTTCTTCCAATCGCCATTGCTCGAGGATTCCTTGAATCAAGGAGGTAAGGTTGGAATCCCCTCGCAAAAGCGACCGCTGACGCTTCTCCAGAATCATTTAATTGCTCCGTCTGCCCTTAGCCTGTTCATGAAATGCTTAAATAAAAAGATGCCAACCCTTGTTTGAATAGAAGTACCACCAACCAGAAGTTCGACCGAGACACGCCTTGTCCGTTCGACGGATGCAAGAACCCGAGAGTGTGTAATCATTCGATCTGCTCCGCCTAGAGCGCACGCGCAGTTGGCCACAGACGAGAAATGGCGCCACAGATATTAGATCTGTGGCGCCATTTTTCCTTTTTAGCGGTACTCGCTAGACAGCTTATTACTTATAGGTTGCTCTAGCGAATACGATGAAGAACAGCATGATCTCTGCCAGTAGAACAAGCGGGGATACCGTGAAGATGAGATCAACAACGAACAATGCACAGAGCAGGCCTGTCAATAAGGCAATGATCGTTAAGGTTGGCTTCAGATGAGCGAACCGATACCGATACAGCACGAACATAACGGACAAGAAGTAGATAAGTATGGAGCTGAAAGTAAAGGATACGATGAACAGATAGCTAATATCCTCAACAGTCATCAGCTGTATAGAAGCGGCAATCATGCTCAGTGAGCCATAGATGAACAGATGTCCGTAAATAATCGTCTGCCCCGCCGTTTGCCTTGATTTATCCACATGCTTCTCTACATTCTCGAAATACTGCCACCATATGGCAATGACGAGCACGAAAGCCATCGCAGCAAAAAGAATAGACGAGCCTGTGAAGTGACTGGCTTGCAGGACAGACAACGTGCTGATAACCGACTCGCCAAGCAGGATAAGTGTGAACAGCGCGAAGCGCTCTAGCAAATGGGCCGTATGAATAGGCGCTCTCATCAATTTGTGGCGGCCAATAAGGGGTACAAGGATATCAAGTGCAATACCCGCATACAGTACTGCATATCGAATCCACGAATCGAACAGAAGGGAGCAGCAGGAGACGGCTATTCCGAGCCAGAAATAAGTGCCTAGAAAATGAGCCGTTGTCTGCTTATGGCCAGCTCCTCTGCGTGCTGTTACTAAGTATTGAACCGCAGTCAAGCCTCGTAAGCCGATATAGCCAATAAAGAACGGTACGTAATTAGCATCAAAATCCACGTTAAGACTGGCTGTCATAATGAGAACAAAAAACAATTGCACAATCATAAAGATGCGATGTGTTGTTCGATCCTCACCGAATCGATTGTTGTAGACGGTCTGTCCGACCCATGCCCACCAGATCGGTATGAAGATCAGAATAAACTTAGCCAGATGCTCAATAGATATACTGCTGTGCTCTACATGCAATAGCACATGAGTCGCCTTGGATACAGCAGCTACAAACAATAAATCATAAAACAGCTCCAGCCATGTGACCTTTTTTTCGGGTATCAAGCTTATGTATCTCCTCTCGATGATATTCGTACAGTTGTGTGGGCTGGAATCAGCAGCATCATGCAACTATTCGCTCTAATCGTATCATAGCAGAACTTGCGTTATGAGCCTAGAATGTCTTGGGGATCATACGATCTACTCATGCTGGCATACACATATATGTAAGGCACTATTTCTAATCATCTGCTCTTATTCTTGTCGTGAAACCTCACATGAATTTAGGCTATTAGTGAGGGGGAAAGCGCGTTTATTGCTAAATGTTTGGCATCTCAAACAATTAAGTGGGATTTTTTTAGTTCTCATGACAAGAAACATGCCATGAACTTCAAAACAATCTAGCAGGCGAGTATAATACCAGCAATAGCATTGTTGACTGAGAGTAAACTGCGGAAAGGTATGAGGAATCATGAGCATAGCGGAACTAAACGAACGAGTAAATACGGATCTCTCTTATCTCGCTTACGGAGGCGCGGATTGGGTACGGCAGGTGGATTATCCTGAAGGGCATGTGTATGATGTCATCATCGTTGGCGGCGGTCAAAGCGGTTTAGGAGCAGCATTCGGCTTCTTACGTGAGAGAATCTCTAACATACTTGTATTGGATGAGAACGTTGAAGGCTATGAGGGACCTTGGGAAACCTACGCACGTATGGTAACGCTGCGAACACCGAAGCATTTGACCTCTATCGATCTCGGCATTCCATCTCTAACCTTCCGCTCATGGTGGGAGGCGCAGTTCGGGCAGAAGAGCTGGGAGCAGCTCGACAAAATACCGCGAGGCGAATGGATGAAATACTTGCGCTGGTATCGTCAGGTGCTTGAGCTTCCAGTCCTTAATGAAGTGAAGCTGAGGCTGATCGAGCCTGCAGCAGACGGCATTCATCACCTGCACATCGAAGGTGCTGGAGCGCCCGCGAGTCTGCTGCTTGCACGCAAGGTCATTCTAGCAACTGGCATTCAAGGAGGCGGGGAATGGCATACACCACCTATGATAGCCGAGAAATTGCCTGCTCATCGCTATGCGCATACCTCGGAGAGTATTGATTTCAAGGCTCTGCAAGGTAAAAAGGTCGCTGTACTAGGGGGCGGGGCATCAGCCTTCGACAACGCGAATTACGCACTGACAGAAGGTGTGGCCGAGGCCCATGTGTTCGTACGACGTGACAAGCTGCCGAGTGTTAACCCGATTCGCCAGATGGAGGTCTCTGGTATGATTGAGCGCTTCCACACGCTCTCAGATGCCGATAAATATGCAGCCATTTCTCACTTCTTCAAATACAATCAACCACCTACGAATGATACGTTTGAACGTGCGGCAGCATGGCCCGGGTTTCAGCTGCATCTAGGTGCGCCATGGCTTGATGTCGAAGAGACTGAAGCGGGAGCAGTGGTCACTACGCCGCAAGGGAAATTCACCTTCGACTTTCTTATTTTAAGTACAGGTCTACTGAGTGATCCCGCGCTGCGTCCGGAGCTCCAGCTGGTCGAAGGGTATATCGCACGGTGGAGTGATCGTTACAAGGCACCAGCAGAGACGAGCAATCAGCTGCTTGATGCTCATCCTTATCTTAGTCCCGGCTTTGCGTTCGAAGGTCGTGATGAAGAAGGGGCGAAGCTCCTTCATGGATTATATGTATTCAACTATTCAGCTCTAGCTAGCTGCGGATTATCGGCTTCCGCCATATCCGGTACGAGGAATGCTGTTCCCAAGCTCGTTACTGCTGTAGCGGATCAGCTGTTCCTTGACGATCGAGATGCAATTATTCATAACTTCTTAGCTTATGATGAGCCTGAATTTGTTGGTGAATGGAAGCGAAGCGCAGATAAGGTCGTGTAAGGGATCGCGCAAATATAGATTATTAATGGGGTGTCCCAAGGTCATTAGACCTTGTGGGACACCCTATTTCGTTGCTGCAGCTTGCTTCGTGCTCATCATGGTGGACGTTCGCCTATACGGTAAGGAATGGGACTGTCACACAATCGTTGCTTCCGGCTGCTATTGCGTTAATGGAGGCGGTTGACCTTAGATTCAACCTCATTGATAATATAGGAAGACAAACCATCGGCTTGACCCTAACATGATAATGATAGATGGATGCTCGTGCAGAGTGGGATATGCCCGCATCCGTCTTGAGATTGGAGTATAGCAATGACCTATCGCAATTTGGAACAATGTTTAATCGACTTGGAGAAGAACGGGCACTTGGTTCGTATTCATGAGGAAGTAGACCCTCATCTAGAAATGGCAGCCATTCATATGAAGGTGTATGAGGCGGGCGGGCCGGCTTTATTGTTCGAGAAGGTTAAAGGCTCAAAGTTTCGTGCCGTATCCAATCTATTTGGTACGATTGAGCGCAGCAAGTTTATTTTTCGACATACTTGGGAGAAGACTCAGAACGTTATCGCATTGCGTAATGATCCGATGAAAGCACTCAATAATCCATTCAAATATATAGGAACAGGTCTCGCAGCTAGAAAAGCCCTGCCAGTGAAGAAGTCGAGTATTCCTGCCGGGTTTCAAGAAATTCAAATATCAGACTTGCCTCTTATTAAACACTGGCAGGGGGACGGCGGAGCTTTCGTAACACTGCCTCAAGTCTATTCAGAGGACCCGGAGAAGCCTGGTATCATGAATTCCAACTTAGGCATGTACCGTGTACAGCTTAGCGGGAACGACTATGAGTTGAACAAGGAAGTAGGCATACATTATCAGATTCATCGCGGGATTGGGATTCACCAAGACAAGGCGAATAGACAAGGCAAACCGTTGAAGGTCAGCTGCTTCGTAGGTGGTCCTCCCGCCCATACGCTGTCTGCCGTTATGCCTCTGCCCGAAGGGATGAGTGAGATGACCTTCGCAGGCTTGCTGGCAGGACGTCACTTCGGTTACAGCTATGAGGACGGCTATGCGATTAGCAATGATGCAGATTTCGTCATTACCGGCGAGATTCATCCTGGCGAGACGAAGCCGGAAGGACCTTTTGGCGATCATCTGGGCTATTACAGCCTCACGCATCCGTTTCCTGTGATGAGGGTGCATAAAGTGTATGCTAGACCTAATGCCATCTTCCCTTTCACAGTTGTAGGCAGACCGCCGCAGGAGGATACGTCGTTCGGAGAGCTGATTCATGAGCTGACTGGAGGAGCGGTTAAGCAGGAAATTCCAGGGGTCAAAGAAGTCCATGCTGTAGATGCAGCAGGTGTGCATCCTCTGCTGTTCGCCATTGGCAGCGAACGCTATACGCCATACCAGCAGGTGAAGCAGCCTGCGGAAATACTCACTATTGCCAATCGGATACTGGGGACTGGTCAATTGAGCCTAGCGAAGTATATGTTCATTACGGCCGAAGAGAATCAGATCATAAGTACGCATCATGTCGTCGATTTTTTAACCTATATTTTAGAGCGGATCAATCTCCGTCGGGATATTCATTTTCAGACCAATACGACAATAGATACCCTTGATTATTCTGGAACAGGCTTGAATACGGGCAGTAAGGTCATATTCGCAGCAGTAGGCGAGAAGCAAAGAGAGCTATGTCTAGAGGTGCCAGAGCAGCTGCAAGAGCTCCCCGGCTTTGGACATGCTAAGATGATTATGCCAGGTATTGTTGCACTGCAAGGGTCAGCATTCACAAGCTATGGCGAAGCTCAGCAGGAAATCGATCATATGTGTAAGGCTATTGAGGACAAAGGCGAGCTTACCTCATGTCCGATGATCATCGTATGTGATGATAGCGAGTTCATGAGTGCGGCTGTTGATAACTTTCTCTGGGCTACATTTACACGAAGCAATCCATCTCATGACATTCACGGCGTGAACAGCTCCATTGAGCATAAGCATTGGGGCTGCGATAATGTGATCATTGACGCTCGAACCAAGCCGCATCAAGCACCGCCACTAGTAGCTGATCCCGATGTGGAGCGGAACATTGAGCGATTCTTCAAGTCAGGTGCAAGTCTGGGTCATATACGCCTCAAATAAAAGTAAGTGAAATTTGGTTATGTTAGATTTATAGAACGGTTAGAGAAGGAGATCATGATGAGCCATACCTTTCACAATCAGATCGATAGTCTAGTCACCCGAATTGCAGCCAGTCACCGAGATACGCCGCTTACAATTTCACTGGATTCCAACACGCTTCCTAATGCAGATACGATTATTGAGATTATTAGCTTGCTTAGAGAGCTGTTGTTCCCAGGGTATTTCGGCAAGCAAAATATAAGCCACGAAACGATGGAATATCGGATCGGTGATGTTCTGATTCAGCTTCATGAGAAGCTGTCGGAACAGATAGAGCGCGTCTTGCGTCATCATGCTCACAAGCAAGCAGATTTCAATGGGAATGTGAGAGCGGAGAGCGAGAAAATCACCTATGAGTTTCTGAGCAAAATTCCAGCGATTAGGGCTGTACTCGCAACCGATGTGCAAAGCGCCTATGACGGGGACCCTGCTGCCAAGGATACAGATGAGATCATCTTCTCTTACCCTGGCATCTTCGCGATCAGTGTGTATCGATTGGCTCACGAATTGTACGTATTGAACGTTCCTCTGCTCCCTCGTATGATGACTGAGCATGCTCATAGCGTAACAGGGATCGATATTCATGCGGGCGCTACTATCGGTTCGTGGTTCTTCATTGATCACGGTACAGGGGTAGTAATCGGTGAAACCACGGTCATTGGTGATCGAGTGAAGATTTATCATGGTGTGACATTAGGCGCACTATCAACTAGAGGAGGACAATCCTTGAATGGTGTCAAGCGTCATCCGACGCTGGAGGATGATGTAACCGTATATTCCGGAGCTTCGATCTTAGGCGGCGAGACGGTTATAGGCCGAGAGGTTGTTATTGGAAGTAATGTATTTATCTCAACATCGGTTCCTGCAGGGGCGAGAGTTACTGTGAAAAATCCTGAGCTTGTAATAAGAGGACGAGCTCCTCAGGAGCTTAAGCAGGAAGAAATTATCGATTGGATGATCTAATAGATATAGCTGGATGGTGGAGCAGGGCTAACCCCTTGTCCCGCCATTTTTTTGCTGCATAGGGGGAGTCAAATCAGGCCGTGAAATGCTATATTTCTATCAAAAATATTATATTCTTATAATTGCTATTTAATGGTATAATCTTTCCGATTACTAGATTTGGACATCTTGAAGGGATTGATTCCTATTAAAAGTTCATTTGAGAAACGATTTACAGTGTTTTTATGCTGCATAATTTTAGTTACACTAGCAATACCGATTAATGTATCCAATATCGCTTCTGCAAGTGCAGCGACATGGACCTTCACAGGCAGTTCCGGTTCTACTGTAAGCGCATGGAGTGATGGTATTGCAGAGGACGGGGATGGGGGATCCAATTCTATAGACGGAATCGATTTGAATTTATTCAACATTACGGATGTTGCGGGTACAAATCTTAATCTGCCTCTACAGATTGGCACATCTGACTTACATGCATTAACCACGGAAGATCCTTCAATTAACATTAGTGGTTGGAAGGGGATAGAGATCAATTCTGACAATGCTGCGCCATTTCAGATTAATGGTTTCTATTATTCCAATTATGGCGAATCAGCTCCAATTACAATTATCGTTAAGGGATATCTGGCTGGTGATGAAGTCGCCAGTACATCCTTCGCTGCTAACGAGCTGGATAATGGCTTCTATACGAAATCAAACGTAGACCTGGGAGCAGAGTTCGACTATGTAGATAGGGTTATTCTTTATTCAGCTAACAACAGCTGGCATGAAATTAACAATATTATGATTGATAACGCAGTACTAGCTTCTGCAGCTGCACCGACAGCGAGTCCAGTGAGTGGTTCAGATGCAGCAAGCAACAGCATCGTAACGCTAAGCACTGCAACCGCGGGCGCGAAGATTTACTATACGACGAATGGCTCGATACCGACAACTAGCAGTGCAAGCGGAGTGGACGGGACGAGCAGTGCTGCTGTTACGATTGTAGGGACCCCTGGCGCAACCGTAACCGTCAAGGCAATAGCCGTGAAATCGGGGTATTCCAATAGCGAGGTGGCGACTTATACCTACAGCATTATTAATAGTGTCCCCTCAGCAACGGGAGCAAGTATGACAACGGAGGAAGATACTCCTTTGTCCGGAACGCTGATGGGAATGGATTCCGATCCAGGAACGACTCTGACTTATGTGATAGCGACTAATCCCTCACATGGAACAGTAACCGTGAATGGTGCAACCGGAGCTTACGTTTATACACCTGATCCGAATTACTATGGCACGGATAGCTTTACTTTTACAGTAAGTGATGGTCTCTCGACATCTGCAGCAGCGACAATCAACATTACTATGCTTGGAGTCAACGATGCTCCAACTGCACTGGGATCTAATGAGTCTCTTCTGAAGAACTCCGTTTATAATGGAACAGTAAGTGGCTCAGATCCTGATACGGGAACGACTCTGTTGTATATTTTGGTGACAGGACCCTCACATGGAACTCTCACACTTCATTCAAATGGTAACTATATATATACGCCTATTTCTAATTATATCGGAATAGACAGCTTTACTTTTAAAGCTAGTGATGGCTTCATGACGTCTGCAGCTGCAACTGTCAGCCTGACCGTGACGGGAGTGAATAATGCGCCGACAGCTAATAATGCCAGTGAAACAACGGCAGAGGATACAGTGCTAAACGGAATGTTAAGCGGTACGGATCCAGATGCGGGAACGACACTGACGTTCGCAAAGGCTGCTGATACGCAGCATGGAACGTTGACCGTTAATGCAGCAACTGGAGCCTACACGTACACGCCAGAAGCGAACTTTAACGGAGCGGACAGCTTCACGTTCACGGCCAGTGATGGCAGTCTAACCTCGTCCGCTGCAACCGTCAGCATAACGGTGACAGCGGTGAACGATGCGCCAACAGCGCAGGCAGCTAACGGAACGACGGCAGAAGACACCGTATTTAACGGGACATTGAGCGGTTCAGATCCTGATGCAGGAACGACCTTGACGTATGTACTAGGAACGGACGCATCGCATGGCGTGGTGTCTATCAATACAGCAACAGGAGATTACACGTACACGCCAGATGCGAACTATACGGGAGCGGACAGTTTCACGTATACCGTGAGTGATGGAGCGTTGACATCGGCACCAGCGACTGTCAGCCTGACGGTGACAGCAGTGAATGATGCGCCAACAGCTATCAATGCCAGTGAAACAACGGCAGAGGATGCAGCGCTGAACGGAACGTTAAGCGGTACGGATCCAGATGCGGGAACGACGCTGATGTTCGCGAAGGCTGCTGATCCGCAGCATGGAACGTTGAGTATTAATACAGCAACCGGAGCCTACACGTACACGCCAGAAGCGGACTTTAACGGAGCGGACAGCTTCACATTCACGGTTAGTGATGGCAGTCTAGCCTCGTCTGCTGCAAGCGTCAGCATAACGGTGACAGCGGTAAATGATGCGCCAACAGCGCAGACAGCCAACGGAACGACGCTAGAAGACACCGTATTTAACGGCACATTGAGTGGTTCAGATCCTGATGCAGGAACGACCTTGACGTATGCACTAGGAACGGACGCAGCGCATGGCGAGGTCTCTATCAATACAGCAACAGGCGATTACACCTATACGCCAGATGCGAACTATACAGGAGCGGACAGCTTCACGTATACCGTGAGTGACGGAGCGTTGACGTCTGCAGCATCGATTGTCAGCCTGACGGTGACAGCAGTGAATGATGCGCCGACAGCGCAGGCAGCTAACGGAACGACGGCAGAAGACACGGTGTTTAACGGGATATTGAGCGGTTCAGATCCTGATGCAGGAACGACCTTGACGTATGCATTAGGAACGGATGCAGCGCATGGCGAGGTCTCTATTAATACAGCAACAGGAGATTACACGTACACACCAGCTCTGAACTATACAGGAGCGGACAGCTTCACGTATACCGTGAGTGACGGAGCGTTGACGTCTGCAGCAGCAACCGTCAGCCTGACGGTGACGGCAGTGAATGATGCGCCAACAGCGCAGGCAGCTAACGGAACGACGGCAGAAGACACCGTATTTAACGGTACATTGAGCGGTTCAGATCCTGATGCAGGAACGACCTTGACGTATGCACTAGGAACGGACGCATCGCATGGCGAGGTCTCTATTAATACAGCAACAGGAGATTACACCTATACGCCAGATGCGAACTATACGGGAGCGGACAGCTTCACGTATACGGTGAGTGACGGAGCGTTGACATCGGCACCAGCGACTGTCAGCCTGACGGTGACAGCAGTGAATGATGCGCCGACAGCTAATAATGCGAGTGAAACAACGGCAGAGGATACAGCGCTGAACGGAACGTTAAGCGGTACGGATCCAGATGCGGGAACGACGCTTACTTATGTTTTAGCTGAAGATGCAGAGCATGGAACCGTAGTAATCGATACAGCAACCGGAGCCTACACGTACACGCCAGAAGTGAACTTTAACGGAGCAGACAGCTTTACGTTCACGGTCAGTGATGGCAGTCTAACCTCGTCCGCTGCAACCGTCAGTATCACGGTGACAGCGGTGAATGATGCGCCAACGTCAGTAGACGCAAGCGCGACAACAGATGAAGACACCGAGTTTAATGGAACATTGAGCGGTTCAGATCCTGATGCAGGAACGACCTTGACGTATGCACTAGGAACGGACGCATCGCATGGCGAGGTCTCTATTAATACAGCAACCGGAGATTACACGTACACACCAGCTCTGAACTATACTGGAGCGGACAGCTTCACGTATACCGTGAGTGACGGAGCGTTGACGTCTGCAACAGCGACTGTCAGCCTGACGGTGACAGCAGTGAATGATGCGCCGACAGCTAATAATGCCAGTGAAACAACTGCAGAGGATACAGCGCTGAACGGAACGTTAAGCGGCGCTGATCCAGATGCGGGAACGACACTTACTTATGTTTTAGCTGAAGATGCAGAGCATGGAACCATAGTAATCGATTCAGCTAGTGGAGAATATACGTACACGCCAGAAGCGAACTTTAACGGAGCAGACAGCTTCACGTTCACGGCCAATGATGGCAGTCTGACCTCGTCCGCTGCAACCGTCAGTATCACGGTGACAGCGGTGAATGATGCGCCAACGTCAGTAGACGCAAGCGCGACAACAGATGAAGACACCGAGTTTAATGGAACATTGAGCGGTTCAGATCCTGATGCCGGAACGACCTTGACGTATGTACTAGGAACGGACGCATCGAATGGCGAGGTCTCTATCAATACAGCAACAGGCGATTACACCTATACGCCAGATGCGAACTATACTGGAGCGGACAGCTTCACGTATACCGTGAGTGACGGAGCGTTGACGTCTGCAACAGCGACTGTCAGCCTGACGGTGACAGCAGTGAATGATGCGCCGACAGCTAATAATGCCAGTGAAACAACGGCAGAGGATACAGTGCTGAACGGAACGTTAAGCGGTACGGATCCAGATGCGGGAACGACACTGACGTTCGCAAAGGCTGCTGATCCGCAGCATGGAACGTTGACCGTTGATACAGCAACCGGAGCCTACACGTACACGCCAGAAGCGAACTTTAACGGAGCAGACAGCTTCACGTTTACGGTAAGCGATGGTACCTTGACGTCAGCAGAAGCGACAGTTAGCTTGACGGTCAATGCAGTGAATGATGCGCCAATAGCGACAGCTGCTTCGAATTCCACTACGAAAGGCCAAGCTTTGAGTGGTGCTTTATCTGGAACAGATATCGATGCAGGAACAACGCTGACAT
This sequence comes from Paenibacillus xinjiangensis, assembly GCF_059686975.1. NCBI lineage: Bacteria > Bacillati > Bacillota > Bacilli > Caryophanales > Paenibacillaceae > Paenibacillus > Paenibacillus xinjiangensis. Next base: position 458,006 of record NZ_JCAALS010000001.1, read on the forward strand.
ATGCTGTAGATACACTTCCTGCACATGGTACTGTCACTATAACAACAGCTGGAGATTATGTGTACACGCCTGAAGCTAATTATCATGGAGCAGATAGCTTCACTTTTATAGTGAGTGACGGCAGTCTGATATCGACAGCAGCCATTATCAGTATCACTGTGAATCCAGATCGTACTGGAGGAGGCACCTCAGTACCAGCCTCTTCGGATGGCTACGATGTAATTGTGAATGGCAAAATCGAAACCGTAGGAACAGCAACTGAAACGACTGTCAATGGTCAAAAGGTTACTACGATTACGGTTGATGAGCAGAAATTGGAAGACAGGATTGCGCAAGAGGGTGGGTACTCGCTAATTACAATTCCAGATATTTCGAACTCGGATATGTTCATCGTAGAGTTTAATGGACAGTTCTTCAAGTCTATTGAGAAGAAGGCAACGATATTGCTTCAGACCGAAGATGCTACTTATACATTGCCTGCCGAGAATATAGATATCGAATCCTTGGTCAAGCAATTAGGAAATAACGTGGATCTTAATCAGGTTAAAATTCAAATCGAAATTGCAAGATCAACGGATGAAACGATAAAGCTCGTTGAAGATGCAGAAGAGTCGGGTAAGTTCAATTCTATCGTTCCACCGCTTCACTTCTTGGTCACAGTTGTAGTCGGTGATGAGAAAATTGAAGTTACGAAGTTCGCAGCCTATGTAGAGCGAATGATTGCATTGCCTGCTGATGTGGATTCAACAAAAGCGACTACGGGTGTTGTTATAGAATCCGACGGTTCCGTTCGTCATGTGCCAACGCAATTCCTCCTAATTGACGGGAAATCTTATGCGAAGGTTAGAAGCTTGACGAACAGTACGTACGTTATTGTCTGGCATCCGCTGCAGTTCACAGATGTTGCGAATCACTGGGCCAAAGATGCAGTGAATGACATGGGATCTAGAATGATCGTGAACGGCGTTGGCAACGAATGGTTTAATCCTGATCAAAATATAACTCGTGCGGAGTTCATATCTATAGTGGTACGGGGGCTTGGATTAAAATTAATGAATAGTGATTCACCATTCACCGACGTGTCTTCAACAGATTGGTACAGCAGTGCCGTTCAGACGGCTTATGCCTACGGTCTAATTAGCGGTGATGGCAGCAGTAAGTTCCATCCTGCAGATACAATCACACGACAAGAGGCAATGACCATTATAGCTAAAGCAATGAGAATAACAGGCATTCATTCAGGCTTAACCTTGGATACAGCAGAATCATTGCTGAGCGCATATGGAGATGCTGGATCAGCGGCAGAATGGGCGATCCAGGGCATTGCAGAGTGCTTGCAGGCGGGAATCGTTAACGGAAGACAAGATGCTCAGCTTGCACCTGAAGCTAATATGTCAAGAGCGGAAGTCGCTACAATTGTTCAAAGGCTACTTCAGAAATCGGATTTGATTTAAGGTAAGAGCAGTATGCTAAAGAATCGGAAAACACGCCAAAGCTGGCGTGTTTTTTGTTTTGGAGTAGTCATCATGGAGCAATGTGTGGAAGGGTGTTCTTGGCTTCAACTAGAAACAATCGTTAATGTTCTATTAGCTGGGCAGAAGTAGAGCCGCGCTGAAATACTAGTCAAGAGCAGGAACAAGTCCAATGGATTTGTTCCTGCTTGCTGTAGAATGTTAAAGATCGGCAACAATTCTCTGTGCTCTAGTCGATACTTCACGATATAATTCTTCTTCATTGATGGTCAGCAGTCTACGATTACGCATCAGTATTTGTCCATTCACAATTGTGGTATCCACGTCAGCGCCATTCGCGCTATTGGCCAGTAGGGCTTGAATATTGTGAATAGGCTGTAAATGAGGCTTTTGCATATCGATGAGAATCAGATCGGCTTTTTTGCCGATCTCTAATGTGCCTACTTGCTCATGGATGTTAAGGAGCTTGGCACTTTCAGAGGTAGCCATTCGTAAAGCCTGTGCTGCAGGAACCCATGTGGGATCGCCGTGATGTAACTTTTGCAGCCAAGCAGCTAGCTTAATCTCTTCGAACATATCAACTGCTGCTGCGCTGCCAGCACCATCCGTGCCTAAGCCGACTGTTATTCCTTGTTCCATCATGTCTGATATGGGAGCAATGCCACAGCCTAATTTCAAGTTACTAACCGGGTTGTGCGATACTCCTCCTCGCATTCCCTTCAAGTAGCCGATATCCCGCCGATTCAAGTGAACGCCATGAGCGAGTAGAACATGAGTATGCTCGAACAAGCCCATATTGGACAAATATTGTGTTGGGGTCTGCTGATATTTCTCGCGAATGATACGAACCTCTTCTATCGTTTCTGCCAAATGAATGTGAATGGGTAGGTGATTATTATTGGCAAGCTCTATCACTTCTCTAAGAGGCTCAGGTGGACAAGTGTATGGGGAATGAGGTCCCAGCATCGTTGTAATTCTCCCATCTGCCCCGCCTGACCAGCGATCGATAAGATCGAATGCTTCCGTCATTCGCCTGCCGCCATCATCCTCTATGAATACCAGCCCGCGAGTTAATGAAGCCCGCATTCCGACCTCTTCAACGGCTAAGGCAATTTCATTCATGTGAATATACATATCGGCAAAAGAAGTGGTTCCTGTCGTAATCATCTCAGCCATGGACAGCTTGGCTCCCCAATAAATATCTTCCGGCGTCATCCGTGCTTCTGCTGGCAGCATTTTTTTATCCAGCCAATCCATTAATGGGAGATCATCAGAAAAGCCTCGCAGCAGGCTCATTGGTGTATGCTGATGTGCATTTATAAGGCCAGGCATAGCGACCAAACCCTTGCCTTGAATGACTTCGTCTGCTGTTGCCTGTATTCCGCATTGGATATTGCTAATGATGTCACCCTCTATGAGAATGTCCCCTACAAAAGGAGCTATATCCGTCATTGTCAGGATGGTTACGTTCTTAATTAGAATGGTCATAATAGTCCTAATCCCCTTATCTCTTAGTGTCTTGTCATGTTCAAGAATAGACTTTGCCGTAAGGTAAGGGTCAATAGGCAGCCAGAATAAACCTGCAACTATCCCTATTAGAAGAGAGAATTCTCCATCTGCTTAGCTGATCAACGCTAGGGTCTATAGGGCTGCTCACGAATCAATTGAATAAGGTTCGACGTGGCTGCGGACAGAGGCTCATTCTTACGCGTACAAATAGCAATGGTATTGAGCAGTCGAATGTCTTCGACATAGACTCTGCATAGCTCCCCGCGTTCAACATATTCGCGTACGACAAGTGAAGACACGAAGTTGGCGCCATACCCGGCAATAACTGCTGTAATAGCCTCATGCAATCCATTGAATTGCAAGGCGATTCGGGGGACTGGAGCGTTATAGGTTCGGCATAAGGCAAGCAAGCGTTCACGTGTGGAGCTTCCTTCTTCACGCATCACGAAGGGCTCCCCCATCATATCTAATAAATGGACATGCTGGTTCGCGTACCGATGATTTGGTGATACGACGAACCAGAGCTCATCTTGAAATAGCTCCTCTGTCTGCACCGTATCGGGATATTCCTCAGGTAGTCCTCCATATATAGCAAGGTCCACCTCGACATTTAGAAGCTGCTTCAATGCATCACTGGAATTCGTTGTTGTAATGGTCATTTCGACTTTCTCATATTGTTGCTTGAACTGCGCAATCCAGGTTGGAATGAGAAAATGAGCCGGCAAATACGTCGCTGCTAGGCGGATATGTCCGTTCGAGCCTTCGATATATTCTTGGGCGAATTGTTCAATTTGCTGTTCAACAGCAAACAATCTCGTAGTGAGTACAACAAGCTTAGTGCCGGCATCGGATAATGCAATTCCGCGCCCCTCTGGTCTGAGAAGTGTGAGACCTAATTCTTTTTCGAACTTTTTGATCTGGGCTGTAATGGCAGGCTGACTAATGTTAAGTAATTGTGAGGCGCGTGTCACACTCCCACTAGTAGCAATGGTATGAAATAGCCGTAAGGCATGCAGATTCATTTTTGATTCCCCTTCGTCATAGTTCATTCATACAGTAAATATATAAGAATGTCTAAAAGATATATTATATTTATGATTATAAACGATTTACAATAAATCTAGAAGGAAGGCCAATTCGAACAGGAAGAAGTGATCAGAATGAATGACAAGAAAACATGGGATCAAGTGGATCGATATATTACGGAGCGTCTTATTGCGAAGGATGAGGTATTGGAGCGAGTGCTGGCTGCTAATGTGAGAGAGGGCTTGCCTCCATACGATGTATCACCGAGTCAAGGGAAACTGCTGTTCATTCTGTCTCAGATGAAAGGAGCAGCAAGAATACTGGAGATTGGAACCTTGGGTGGTTACAGTACAATCTGGCTAGCAAGGGCGTTGCCGACGGACGGGCGGGTCGTCACCTTGGAAGTTGATCCTCATCATGCTAGGGTTGCTCAAGCGAATTTAAGTTTAGCAGGTGTAGAGAGTCAGGTAGAGCTTCGGGTTGGCGATGCACGGGAAGAGCTTGCACAAATGGAGCGGGAGCAAACAGCGCCATTCGATCTTATTTTTATTGACGCCGATAAACCGAATAATCCAAGCTACTTGCAATGTGCTCTTCATTTCTCTCATCCGGGGACTGTTATTATCGGAGATAACGTCATACGGGAAGGGGAGATTATCAATGAGAACAGCGATGATCCTCGTGTGATCGGAGTTAGAAAGTTCTATGATCTTCTAGCTGAGCAGCCTCGAATAACAGCTACAGCTGTTCAGACTGTGGGAAGCAAAGGGTACGATGGCTTCGTAATCGGCATTGTGAATAGCTAGATGAAGCTGCTTAGGAGCAGCTCAAAATAAATACAACCTCAAGCAGCAGTTCATGATGCTTGAGGTTGTATTTTGTTATTCTAGAAGTTTATATTCCCGATGAGATTGAAGGCGGTTAAATTCGTGCCTACTGGTGCACCTGCACTGAAGCCAACAGGGTAGGAAGGGCTGACAGTGTTTGTGGGGGCGCCCCAGGGTAGGGTATAGCTGAGCTTGTTTGTAAATACTTGAATTTGTCCGACAGCAGGAACAGAAGTACCGCCGAAGGTGTAATCCAAAAATACAGCTAATCTGTTGGGGTTAGGCTGAATTAGGATATTATCCTCAACCAGAATAGCAATGAAATTCTGGAAGAAGCTAGCAGCAATAGGCAGTAGAATAATTGAGCTTCCACTTCTCGTCAGATGGTTCAATACGTTCTCCTGAACCAATAATGAAGTATTGTTTGTTGGCGAGTTAAATAGGACAAATTGTGCCCAGCTGGTTATTTTATTGTTGGAGATTCGGATGGTGTCGTTGGCGAAATCTCCTTCAATGGAAACGGTTCTTCTGCTAGAAGCCCCTCCAATGAATACATTCCCGTATACAAGTGTAGTACCTTGTATTCTCTCAAAAACAAGCGCATCGCGGTCACCGGTATGAATAATGGTATTGCCTATGAAACTAAAGCTATTTGTATCGATAAACGCAGTCCGTCTGCCACCTTCGAACGTGCTATACCTTATAGTGATGTTCTGGTGAAGAACAAGAGGAAGAAAAGAAAGAATCGGAACATTAAATAAACAGTTTGACGACAACCCCGCACCAGTTGGACCGATAAAATGAATGTTCTCAATGATAACATTATCCGCTCGAATAGAAAGATAGGCGAAATCCTGGCTTCCAACAACATTAAAGGTCACGGTAGTTAATTTAGAGGAGATGCCCCGCAAAGTTATTGGTTGTGTGATCACCAATGGTGCGGCAGAAGTAACCGTCTCGGTGTAGCTGCCAGGGGAAAGTTCGATGATATCACCAGCATTTGCAGCAGCGATAGCTGCTGCTATCGTTAAATAGTTGACCCCTTGAGTGAGATTGCGTATCCGATTAACGCTCGCAGTGACGCTGCTGCCGATTGTAATGAATGAGAATTCCTGATCCATATTGAATTGTACAGAGGCTCCAGGTGCTGTGCTGACAAGTCTTACAGCTGTTCCACGTAGTACTGGAGGACTGGCACTTATATCGTAGGCTCCAGGGGACAGCGTGATCGTACTAATACTATTATCAGTTAAGCTGGTTAACAGCTCGGCGCTGGTTGCCACTGTCTGGGAGATCTGATTCCCTAGCTTCTGTAGCAGAATGGATGCATTAACGTTAATCGCAGTACCACCTGTCGGAGACTGCAGCTGAACGCTGAGAATAGAAATATTGTCATGATAGCGGACGGTAAGCACAGTGGGTACTGCTGTAACTGTAATGATGGCGAAGCCACTATTCTGCTGATTGACATCATCGGAACCATAAGTTGTGCCCTCTACTAATGTCGAATCAAGGAAAAGAGCGAATTCATTAACGGTAGCACCAGTGACGGAGAACGAGATGTAATAATCACCAGCCTCGCTAATCGTTATAGCTGCTGATCCGGGGGTATGTGAAATCCCACCGAAGAGAGGGCCATTACTATCAAAGGTTATATCTGTTCCAGGAGCAACTGTCTGGTCTGTATCGTTGAAAATATAGGCATGGTCCGATGAGAAGCCTGGAATACCTGTAGAACCAGTCGGACCTGGAGCACCAGTGGCACCGGTTGGACCGACAAGCCCAACTGCTCCGATATTACCTTCAGGTCCGGTAGGACCAATGAAGCCGGGTCCCCCTTGAATTCCTGGATTTCCTGCAACTCCACGATAACCATTCGGCCCAGATGCTCCTTGGGCGCCTGTAGCCCCTGCTGCACCAATTGCACCTTGTGGCCCAATAGGCCCATTAGGCCCAGTCGGCCCAATAGGCCCGGTCGGCCCTTTCGGGCCAATAGAAATGTCCACGATACGTAGCACCTCGCCTTCAATCTATATAGAGAAGCTCTAGGTTACAGACGTTGTATGAGTATGGAAGCCGTTACATTGGCCTCGGTACCGCCGGCTAGTGTTTCAAGGCTTATGGTCGAGGCAGATGTATGATTCCTCAACGTTATTACAGCAGCAGCTGGAGCTGAGAGCATGATCATACCCGTATTCTGTTGATCGCTGGCGTTAGAACCATAAATAGACCCGGCTTGCACGATGCCATTAACGAACAACGCGAACTGATTAGCTTGCTGGCCTGTTATAGAATATAGAATTTTGTAGTCTCCAGCGTTCGTAAGTGTGATAGTCGAATCTCCCAGTACATGACTAATTCCACCAAACAGAGTTCCATTGGAATCAAAGGTGATGTCCGTATCTACGGGGACTAGCTGAGCTGTAGATTGATAAATGTAGCCATACTCCAGAGAGCCAGCTGTTCCGGCGGTTCCTTGCGGTCCAGTAGCCCCCTGAGGCCCTTGAGGTCCTGCAGCTCCTTGAGCTCCCTGAAGTCCTTGAGCTCCTGTTATTCCTTGCGGTCCAGTAGCTCCCTGAACCCCTTGCGGTCCTTGGACTCCTGTTGTGCCTGTGGCCCCTACAGCTCCTTGTAGTCCCTGCTGTCCCTGCTGTCCCTGCTGTCCCTGCTGTCCCTGAGGCCCTTGAGGCCCTTGAGGCCCTTGGGGTCCTTGGGGCCCTTGAGGCCCTGGCGGGCCTGGAGGACCCGGTATTCTACCCATGTGGATTCACGCTCCTTAGTGGTCTCAAGTTCTAGAATATTCACATATCCCTAATCGGGAAGGGCATGTATACCTAACCATTGTAGTTAAAATAATATTATGATTATCTACAACAGATTGAGGAAAGGAGGGGGGGGCTTAATGCTAGTAGGAATACTCGTATCTAATGACAAACAAAGAAAGAGAGTTCTAAGTGAGTACCTCCGCTATAACAAGGGGATTGCCCAACTGCTTTGTTTTTCTGTGACATCTATTGATTGGAATAAGGGGCGTGTAGTAGGTCTGCAATATCGGAATGCTAGATGGGTAGAGCGTACTGCAGCAATCCCCCAAGTGGTGTATAACCGGTGCTACAACAGGCATCTAACAAAGATAGAACGGCTGGAAAAGCTAATAGGAAGAGACAAATGTTTTAACCGAATCAATCAATTTGATAAACAGAGCTTGTACTCTATATTATTACCAGGATTATCTGAGTATCTGCCTGAATCCTTGCCGTATAACGGTGAGAATTTAATAGAATTATTGCGAGCTTACTCGATTATTTATATAAAGCCTTGCTATGGAAATCAAGGGATCGGTGTCTATCGAGCGGAGCGGGTTGAATCGGGGGAGATTCATATTGGGCATCATTATTGTTCACCTATTGCCATCCTATTGGATCCATTGTCTTTTCAGGAATATATGAATAAGCTTGTGGGTTCAAATTCTTATTTAATACAAAGAGGAATTGAGATCAGCAGCTTTAAAAAGCAATTGTTTGATATTCGGGTACTCTTGCAAAAAAACAAAAAAGGCATATGGACAGTTACAGCCATTACAAGTCGAGTTGCGTATGAAAACTGCTTCAACACCAGCATGTGCAATCAGGTTCTATTAACGGAAGATTTGTTAGGTCAGTTGTACACAATGGAAGAGGTAAGCTATTTCCTTCATTCTATGCAGCGTGTCAGTCTGCAAGCAGCTGATATTATAGATGCAAGCACGGATTACCATTTGGGTGAATTTAGTGTTGATTATGTACTGGATAAGAATAATAGTCTCTGGATCATTGAATTAAATGGAAAGCCGCAAAAAAGTATGTACAGTGGTCTTCCTATTGAGCAAGATGTGTATAGCAATCCAATTAAATATGCGACCTATTTGAATGAATAATTGTCTAATAAGTGCTGAAGAAGAAGGAGGGTTACTGGGCCTCCTCCTTCTCCAGTGCTGCGCTCTCGTTAGCCAGCTTCAGCTGCTCTTGTCCTTGCTCTTGAATATGCTGGAGGGCTTCGTCAATCGTTTGCTCACCAGCAAGGACGGCATCGGTTTCTCTCGCTGCTATAGATATTAATAATATCTCGAAGCCTCTTGGAATGACAACGTTTCGATTGCTATAATCACTTTTTTTGGTTTGTTCATAGAAAGCATTGAGCGGTGTGCCCTTGTTTTCTACCATAAAGGCAGGACGAACGGAGAGCACTCCATCTGTCGTACGGGACAAGAATCGGGCAATTTCTGTTCCATTAACGAATTTGACAAACTCCCAAGCAAGCTTTTTGTTAGGTGAGTCAGCAGATACACCAAATATATCCGTTATTTGCATACTTGAAGCAGCTTCAGGATCTAGAGGATTAACGGGGGAGGTCACAATTCCCCAATCTAAGGGTGTACTTCTATTTCCCTCTGTTTGTGCAATCATAGTTAGGTAGAAGGAACCTTCTAGGGTGAGGGCAGATCGGCCTCTTAAGAACATGTCATTGTTCATACCAGAAGGAACATGTATGGTGTCTGATTTGTAAGCATTAACAACATCCTCATATATACTGCGCCATTGCGCAGAGTCCATCGTCAAATGCTGCCCATCGGCACTTATATAAGATAGTCCTTCTGCAGCAGCATATATAATCATTGTTTGAATGGCAGCTTCACTTGGTTTGCTAAAGGAATAGATTGAACTGGATGAAAAGCCATAAATACGATCGGTGTCCGAGCCTTCTACTGGAAACCGCTTAGCCAACGCAAGCAGTTCTGTCCAAGTCATGCGGTCTCTGGGCAATTCAATATTGTATTTCTCGAATAAATCGATGTTATAGAAGATTCCGTATCCATAAAATGTGGGAGCTAGTGCATAGAAGCTTCCAGAGCCTTGCTCTTTCAGCCAATCCGTAACGACTGGAAGTATTCCATCAAGATCGAATTCATCCTTCTGGATAACAGAGTCCAAGGGATACAACAAACCTTTCTCTACAGCGCCTGCGTAATTGCTCTCATCCAGAAGAATAATATCGGGTTTACGCTCCTCAATGTAATTTTGGAATGCCTGATCTTGGTCAGCAGCAGGATGAGAAAGGAGCCATTGCGTATTTACAACCTCCAGCTCCACATTCGGATATTTATTCATGAACAAGTTTCCATACTTCTGGAAAAAAACACTGTCCTGCCAATACATCACCTTTAAGGTCCCTTCGAGGCTACCTTCCAATTCACCTTTGTTGTCCTCTTTCGTACAAGCGCTAAGTAGAGACACTGTTAGTACAACGGCTGCTAGAACCATTTTTGTTGCTTTCAAATTGTTGAGCATAATAGGGAGCCTCCTTATAGGCTTCTATGCAGGCCTATTCAACCTTTTCCTTCTCCAGCGATGCTCTCTCATGAGCCAGCTTCAGTTGCTCATTGCCTTCTATTTTTATTTTATTAAGTGCTCCGTCAATCGTTTGTTCACCAGCAAGGACGGCATCGGTTTCTGTTAGTACGATTTTGTTAAAGTGTGGATAAAAGTCTTCAGGTACTTTCGTATAATGATTGTTGTTGAAGTCACCAAGTTTAGTTTGTTCATAGAAAGCATCCAGTGGTGTTCCTTTATATTCTTTCTTAAAAGCAGGGCGGACGGAGAGAGTGCCATCTATGGTGCGGGATAATGTTTTTGCAACCTCGGCTCCATTTACAAATTTCACGAATTCCCAAGCTAGTTTCTTATTCGGAGAGTCGGTGTATATGCCAAATATATCTGTTAAATTCATCTCCGAGAAAGCACCTGGATTCTTTATACTAACGGGAGCAGTTACAATTCCCCAATTAAATGTAGATCCACTATTTCCTTCATTTTGTGAAATTGTAGATAGGTAGGTGGAGTACTCCAAGGCGAGGGCAGCTCTGCCACCAAGAAACATATCATCGTTACTCCAGCCTGTAGGAATGTAGATGGAATCTGCTTTGTAGGCATCCACAACCTCCTCGTATATGTCATGCCATGGTGCTGAATCTATCGTTACACTAGCTCCGTCAGCACTAACATAAGACAGACCTTCTGTCATAGCGTAAAACATCATCATCATATGTAAGGAGTCACTAGGTTTGCTATAGGAATACGATGAGCTGGCTGAAAAGCCATAGTCACGCTCAGTATCCGAGCCTTCTATAGGGAATCGTTTTATTAAGTTAAGCATCTCCGACCATGTCATTTGGTCTCTAGGCAACTCAATATTGTACTTCTGGAATAAATCGATGTTATAAAAAAGAGCTCTGGAAGAAAAGGATGGAGCGAGCGCGTACAGATTGCCAGAACCCTGTTCCTTCAGCCAATTGGTAACGAGCGGCAGGATTCCTTCAAGATCGAATTCATCTTGTTTAATAATAGAATCCAAGGGATACAACAAATCTTGCTCTATAGTACTTTGGAGATTACTTGGTTCAAGGTATACAACATCAGGTTTGCGTTCCTCAATATATTTCTGGAATGCCTCAACGCGATCTTCTTGGGGGTGATTAAAAAGCCATTGCGTACTAACGACCTCGAGCTCTACATTAGGATATTGGCTTGAAAATAAGTTGCCGTATGTTCGGAAGAAGGCGCCTTCATCAAAATACATCACCTTCAAAGGTCCTTCCAGTTCTCCTTCTAATTCTCCTATATTCTCTTCTTTGGTGCAGGCATGTAGGAAAGTAGCTAACAGTAACAATGATACTGTTATGATCATCTTCAACTTGGTATTCATAGAGAATGGTCCTCCTTGTGGTCTGTAGTGTACCACTCCTGTATATTCAATTTTAATTTGAATTGGACAAAGTTTTAAAATATTTAATTGAAGATTTAATAGAAGCATTATCTATTAAATTTGGCGTCAGAACATCCTTTTCACGAGCTGTACCAAGTTCGCGTATTCCTTAAATAACAATAAAGAAATTGAGGGAGACTATCTCCCCCTCAATTTTTTAGAAAATAGTTAGCATTCGCATTTGTGATACACTGTTCCATCACAATAATAATAACGGAATTTTTTGGTAGTTGGTATCGGGGTAGATATAAAGCATGAAGAAGTTGTACAGTAGCTATATTGACAATTCATAAGATCACCTCCTTTCAATTGAGATATTAGGAGCCTTTTCATGTCAAGATTCTATACAGGCTTACCCTTCCTCCTCCTTCTCCAGCGCCGCTCGCTCATGAGCCAGCTTCAGCTGTTCATTGCCTTCAACAATGATGTGCTGTATCGCTTCATCAATGGTTTGTTCGCCAGCAAGAACGGCTTCGTTTTCCTTTGTGAAGATGGTTTGGAATATGGTATCAAAGTCGTCTGGTATATTCAAATAGCTATTGCTGAAATTGCGCATTTTGGTCAGTTCATAGAAGGCATTGAGTTGCGTGCCATTGGTCTCAGGGATATAGGCAGGCCGAACGGACAACGAACCATCTGTGGTGCGAGATAGTGATTGGGCTACTTCTGAATCGGTTACGAATTTTATGAATTCCCAAGCGAGCCTCTTGTTAGGTGATTCTGCATATACGCCAAAAATATCGGATAGCCCCATATTTTGGGCTACGTCAGGATCTTGAGGGTTAACTGGCTGGGTAACAAGCCCCCAACGAAGTGGAGATTCATTCCGGCCTGCGGCTTGAGAGAGCATGTTCAAATAATAGGAGGCGTCTATGATCATAGCGGCACGACCGCTTAGAAAAAGGTCATTGCCCCAGCCTGTTGGTGGTGGGGATATAGCATCTGATTGGTAGGTGCTTACAACACTCTCATAAATAGTGCGCCATTGTGGCGAATCTAACGTAATGTTCTTTCCGTCTGCGCTAATATAAGAAAGTCCTTCTGTAGATGCATACATATTCATCATTGAGAATATAGCATCGCTTAAATTAGACGATGCGGATGACGCGCTGGTCGTTAGGCCGTAAATACGCTCGGATTCTGATCCCTCCACAGGGAATTGCCTAGCGAGTGTAAACAGCTCTTGATAGGACATCTGATTCCGAGGGAGCTCAATATTGTATCTCTCGAACAAATCGATGTTGTAATATAGGGCATTAGAGGTGAAAGCTGGTGCCAAGGCATACAGTCCACCGGATCCTTGCTCTTTCAGCCAATCGGTTACAGCAGGAAGAATTCCTTCAAGATCGAATTCATCTTCCTCGATAACAGAATCAAGTGAATACAATAGGCCGTTCTCTACGGCATAGGAGTAGCTGCTCTGATCGAGATACACGACATCCGGCTGGCGCTCTTCAATGTATTCCTTGAGAGCAGCATTTCGGTCTGCTGCAGGGTAATTGAACAACCATTGTGTGCTTACGAACTCTAGCTCGACATTCGGAAATTTGTTCATGAACAAATTTCCATATTTCTGGTAAAGTAAACTGTCTTGAAAATACATCACTTTTAGCGGTCCTTCTAATTTGCCTTCCAATTCACCTTCGCCATCTTCCTTCGTACAGGCGCTTAGTAAGGACATTGTTAAAATGACAGCTAATACAATCATCGATTTGGATCTCATTTTTGTATTTAGTTTCATAGTAGTAGACCTCCTTTAATGCTTACGAATCATTTATTAAGAAAACATCCTGCTTTTACTTGGTCTCTTCCTTTAGTTCAGCTAATTCATATGCCTGTTTTAACTGCTCATTGCCTTGTACATTAATCTGCTGGAGTGCTTGATCAATATTTTGCTCCCCGGCAAGGACCTTATCAGTTTCTCTGGCTGCCATCGACTTAAATGACTCGACAAAGCCTGTGGGCACACTTTTCACTCTATTATAGAAGTCACTTCCCTTAGTTAATGCATAAAAGGCATTGAGAGGTATGCCTTTGTTCTCCGGTATAAAGGCAGGACGGACTGAGAGTGTGTCGTCTGTTCGAGACAAGGCTTTGGCGACTTCTTCCCCGTTAACGAATTTGACGAATTCCCACGCCAGTTTCTTATTTGTTGAATCGACATTAACACCAAATATATCATTTAAATGCAGGTTGGAAGAAGCGTTGGGATCTTGAGGATTAATAGGAGCAGTAACAATGCCCCAGTTAAGTGATGATCCACTTTGATTCTCAGCTTGTGCAATCATCGTCAAGTAAAAAGAACCTTCCAAAGCGAGTGCTGCCTGACCGCTGAGAAACAAATTATTATTCCAGCCTGAGGGGACGAATATGGCATCGGATTTGTACGCATTCACAATTTCTTCATAAATGTTGCGCCATTGTGGTGAATCGATAGTAATCTTTTTGGTGTCAGCGCTAATGTAAGATAGTCCTTCTGTGGAAGCATAATCTGTCATCATCTGGAATGCAGCTTCACTTGATTTGGTGAAGGAATATATCGAACTAGCTGTGAAACCATAGACACGATCACTATCCGAGCCCTCAGTTGGGAATTGCTTAGCCAGTGTTAATAACTCTGTCCATGTCATTCGATCTTTAGGCAACTCAATATTGTATCTCTCGAATAAATCAATGTTGTAATAGAGGGCAGTGGTAGAGAAATTCGGTGCCAAAGCATAGAAACTGCCGGTGCCTTGCTCTTTTAACCAGTCCGTAGCAAAGGGGAGTATGGCATCCACATCGAATCCATCTTGTTCGATAACGGCATCCAGACGATATAGCAAACCTTTCTCTACAGCGCTTGCATAATTGCTTTCATTAAGAATTAGGACATCAGGCTTGCGTTCTTCAATATAGTCGAGAAATGCTTGCTCGCGATCAGCAGCAGAGTAATTAGACAGCCATTGTGTGTTGATGACTTCCAGTTCCACATTTGGAAACTTGTTCATGAACAGGTTCCCGTATTTCTGGAAAAAGACAGAATTCTGCCAATACATAACTTTCAGAGTTCCTTCCAGTGATCCTTCTAACTCCCCTTTGTTATCTTCATTGGTACAAGCGCTAAGTAGGGAGACCGTCAATAAAATAATCGCTAGCATAACATGGTTCTTAACTTTTAAATTATTGAGAATATTTATATGCCTCCTTCTGTTCGACCAGGTACCACTGTGCTTGCATAGCAAACATAGCAGCATACTCGCCGTTTAGAGCAATTAGTGTATCATGGTCTCCTTGCTCGATTAATTCTCCATTCTTAAGGACGAGAATATGATCAGCGATTTTGCAGGATGCGAGCCGGTGAGAGATCATGAAGGTGGTCTTGCCGCTCGCTAGCTCGGCGAATCTCTCATAGAAATAAGCTTCTGCGATAGGGTCTACAGCAGCTGTTGGCTCATCAAGCAGCATAATAGGAGATTCTTTGAAAAAAGCTCTGCCGAGCGCTATTTTTTGCCATTGTCCATAAGAAAGCTCCTGGCCGCCTTCGAATATTGGGCCAAGCTCGGTTTCCAACCCATTCTCTAAGCTGCTGGCGACCTGCTCTACACCTGCTTTATGAGCAGCCTGGTGAATAAGATAATCCTCATGCATTTGCTCGATACGACCGATTCCGATATTTTCTCTTATGGAGAATTGGTATTGGACGAAATCCTGGAATATAGCAGATACATTAGCTTTCAACGATTCATTATCGATTTCTTGGATTGGTGTCCCATCAATCAGAATGGAACCAGATGTAGGCTGATATAGCCCAACCAAGCATTTGGCTAGCGTGCTTTTTCCTGCACCGTTCTCACCGACGATTGCAATGGTCTGGCCAGCTTTGATCTGGAAGGTGACATTAGATAGCCTATGCACCTCACTATTGGGATAAGAGAAGCAGAGATTGCTAACTGCAATCTGGTGCTCAAGCTGGAATGGAAGACGCTGCTCTGCATTCGATTGTTCCTCCGGGAAGTCCAGGAAGAGGAATAGCTCCTTCAAGAATAAGGCTTCCTCGTGCAGCAGAGACAAATTATAAGTAGCACCATGTATCATGGTCTGTATCGTAATGAAGATTTGAGTGAGAGCTACATAATCCCCCAGTGATAAGCTACCTTTGCTGCACATCCACACGATATAGACGATTCCAATTATATTCGATGCGGTAATAATCAGTTGAGCAACGAACCTGCCGCTCTCTGCATGCTTGGTGAGAGCAGCCTTCTCGCTGGCATTTTTCCAATAGAGCTTAGACCACTTGTGCAGTAAGAAGCTGGTTAGACCGAATAGCTTCATTTCCTTGGCGGCTGCACGTCCGGTCATGAGACCCATAATATAATTGGATTTGCGTTCGGCTGTTGTCTGACTCATCATCTGAGCGTATTTCCGTTGTCCAATCCTCAGATTAACGATGAGCGAGGGGAGGAGCAGCAGCACGATGACGATGGCAAACCAGTAATCAATACGAGCCAAATAAATAACAAACCAGGTTAGGGTGAGAGACTGCTGCAGGAGCTGTAGAAGAGTTGTAATAACCGTTAAGCCACGGAATGCCATTCCTTGTGATACTCTCTGCAGCTGGTCATAGTATTCGGGCTTATCAAAAAAGATTAGTGGCAGCTTGGAGGACTTTACGGCAATTTGTTCATCTATATAAAAGGTCGCTCGTTGTTTTAATTGAACTACTGTATATTCATTAATACCTTGGATTCCATCAGTAGCAACGATTACTGCAAATTGCAGGAGGAGAAGAAGTAAGACTCCCCCAAGCTGAGTATGACCATTAATAATTGCAGCAACTGCATTGACGGTTTCTTTGACAATCCAGAGTTGAGTAAGTGGTATGAAGGCCAGCATAATGTAACAGCAGCAAGTGAAGGTCAATCTTCCAGGAGATATCTTCCATAGTAAGGGTACAATTCGGAATATAGTTGTTAGATTTTGTTTCAATAACGTCATGTTCATTAGTGTCATTGAGGGGTTCTCCTTTTAACCGTCTAGCAATGAAGGAAGGGGGAGAAACTCTCCCCCTGATCTGGCATTATGGATGTTCTAGCATTCACATTTGTAGAAGCTATTTCCTTCGCAATAATAAAAGCGCAATTTTTTCGTAGCATAGGATGGGCATGCAGAAGAAGTGCAGTAGCTGTATTGACAGTTCATGGAATCACCTCCTTTCATAAGGTAGGATGAAGGATGAATGTTCTAGGCCGTTCTCCCGGAGAGAATGATATCATCGCTTTCCAGAAGCAATCGAAGATGCTCCTCATTATTAATGGTGCCCTTGGCTGCAACGTTATGGCTGGCCGATATAGCATAAGCAAAAGGGAAAATCGATGTTTCTGTACTCTCCATAATAGATTCAGTTAATAAGCCAACAGGAATTTTCAACTCATATTTATCAATTAATTCAAGCACCTCTTGCTGTTCACCCATAACCATAAGAACGAATTGTGTGCCGCGGTTTCTCAGGGATACTCTATTCAGGCAAGGATACAGCGCTGCACAGGCTCCGCATCCAACGGAGGTCATGATGAATATCGTAGGGCGAGCTTGCTGCAGACTAATGACACGATAGTCTCCAGTGATGGACTGAATGCTCGATATGGGGAAGGCTTTCCCATGATCCAAGCCGTGATGCCTCATGCCGAGCTTCACGTCCAGCTGTTTCTTGAACAACGTGATGACCCCGACAGACAGAAGCAGAATGATAAGCCATTGCATGTAAAATGCAGCCATAAATACGCTTTCATTAATCATCATCATTCCTCCTACATCTCTGACAATTTGCGCTTGCGGTATTCGAGTTGAACGTTTAACAGATTAAGGATAAGCAGGAATGCCACACTGAGAAAAGCAACTGCGATGAATTCATGAGCACTAGAATTAGCTGTGAAGATCTGATCAGAAGGGCTTGTAACGAGAAGGATCACATTAAGAATGACGAGAATAGAAATTCGAACGTAAGAGATAACACCGAAGCGTTCATTGCTCATATTGCCGAAGCAATTGCAGCGAAGGCCCAGCTTCTGTCCGTTATAGGTTGCCCATATGAACCCGAGAGACAGTGCAATGAAAGCAACGACTGAGGCTAGGAGAGTTGACTGATTCAAGTAACCGATAGCAATCAGAAGCTCTAGTAAAGGGATCATCCAGACTGCTAGACTTATAAGCGGGTTCGGTAAGCTGAGGCCTGTTAGTGTGCGGCGAAACGACTTCAAATCGATCGATTTCAACACGGAAGAGATCATAAGCAGTGTGAATAATACCATGCGGGTTAAATCCAACCATTGCAAGATTAATTCCTCCTTCTAAAGTGCAAACGTTTGTGCTTCATTGCGAAAAATGTTTGAAATCATGTCATTCCTTGATTCGTCCAATGCTATTACAAGCAAAATTTGTAAACTTAACTAAAATATAAGTGTTAAACTATAAAATTGTCAATTGAAATTATTGAAAATGATCTTCGACGTGGAATGAACAAATGGGAATGGACAGCAATTTCTTTCTTGTGATTCGGGAATCCGAATAGATTGAAGGATAGGCTTGCGAATATCGTCCAGTCATCAATTATATGCAATCGTTTGCGCAAGTGGGGATAAAAACCCGAGGAGCAAGAACGCTCCTCAAATGCTAATTTAAACCATATTTGTTAACTTAATTAGAATATAAAGCGCTTGCATACTAATGTCAACCCTATTTTATGAAAAATAGGCCTTCTGCTTCATTTAAGAAAGGGCGCGGAATGGACATTCGCAGCAGACTTCAAGCAATAATTTGGAAGCTCGAGGTACAAGGTGTACACGTTGTATAATCGTCCCGCCTTCTGTAGAATTGATCATATATAATTATTCATAATTGGAACAATGGAAGAACTACGATGGAGGAAATGATGAGTTTTCTTAGGGGTACGAGGTATAGAGTATGGATTGTTGTTGCAATGATGACCTTTTTCCTAATGGGATGCAGTATACAGAATCATGAAGATCAACAAGCAGTTACGAATGAGGATACAGCAGAAGAGATGGAGACTAGCTCATTCATCAACGTAACCGATGACCTTCGAACTCCGCTTGATGAGAGTGAAGACAGCTTGAAATTACGAGAAAATGAACCAGTATCGGATGAAATGATTACTTATTACATAGGTCCAGTTAAGGGACTGGCTGCTTCTGAATATAAGCTCAACACTCGCACAGGGACGGTCGTCGATGGTGCTAGCGGTATGCCTCTGAATAACATGAGAGTGGATTCTTCCAATCTATCTGAGCTAAGCTTAGATGCCTACAAGGCAGCGATGGAGAGCATCGTGGTTCCATTGATCAAGGAGCATGGCTATACCTATGATGGCATATGGGAGGATCACTTCGTAGGCTATACAGGGAAAGGATATGTGGAATACGAGGTGTATAAGAATCATTTGTCCTATACGATTCAGGTAGAGCCGTTCACCCAAGAAATCAAGGAAATACAAGAGGATGCCGACATGGACACGAACGCAGAGCCGCTAGAGCTGACACCGGCACAGGAGAAAGAGGCGCAGACGCTGCAGCAGCTTCAGGAAGAGGAGCTGACGATTATTGAGGATCAGTCATTTAGGCTGAACCTGCAGTATTGGGGAGATGTTAGATTCATATCAGGCTATATCACGAATAACAAAGTGAAGCAGCCGAGGTTTTATATCGTGAATAACGACGACATTGTTCTGTATAAGCTGCCTGATTCAGCTTCTAGTGGACTTAATATGAAGAGTATTAATGCCGTCAGCTTCAGAGATGTGAATGGAGATGGGCAGCGAGACATTATTATTATTGGTGATTATACTCCAAAGACGGCACCGGGTCATTCAGCTGCGGAAGCGTTCAGCACGATTGCGGCAGTCTATTTTTTCGGGGGCGAGGGTTATCTTCACCTGCCTTGGTATGATGAATATGTGAATCAATCTGGTAATCAGACAACGATTGCAGCTCTTGTTAGAGAAGGCGATGAGATATTCAATATGATCGCAGGATCTCCTAATGTAAGGACGGATTCTCTTGATCGGATAGATCGAATAGTCCCACTTATCTGCAATAACGATTGGATGGACTCAGGAGATCTTAGCTATGCGGCAATAGCAGAATCTACAGCTGTATTCGCTGCCCCATCAACCTCATCAGAGAGCTATTTCGTCAATCGGATAGCAGATTGCTTCGCTCAGGACAACAAAAGTTCGTCTGAAGATCTGAATACGCTTGGAGCTCTTCCTCTGGAAAAGCTGCTGATGGACATTATGAATGACATCCTAATCTATAATCATATTCGGTCCGGCGGAGACTCGACATGGAGTATCGTACACGCCTATTCTATTCTGGATGTACAGGTTACCTTGAATAAATACATGAAGGAAAATGACCAGAACGATCATGATCATATACGGAGCTCGATCAGCTCACTGTCGAAGGACTGGAATAAGCTTGATGATGAGATGAAGGCCGTTATACGCGATAAAACGTTCGGAGACACTACAGCTTTGAAAGCAGAGAGCCTTAATGAAATTATAACGCTTGAGCGAAGGCTGGACGCCAACATGAATGATCTTATTTCACTTGCAGCGAAAGACAAGAAAGCGGATATATTTATTGATTTGATTCGAGAAGCCTTGAAATAAAGGAAGTCGATGTGAAGAAGTCTCCGGAGCCGTTCATAGAGTGGTCCTGGAGACTTTTTATTAATGGTACTTCTGTAATATTTTTTTATTGGTAAATACATAATAAAATGATATGAATATCATGAATACTATTGAAGATAATAATCTATCTACCTATTTGAGGATAGATTTCAAACCTATTGTACAGAAAATGTTTAGAACAATGCTGTATTGTCGTAATTAGTTAATTAGAGGATATCGAAATGCATAGATAAGGTCAGCCCGACCCAAGGAGATGTGACGATGAGCAAGAAAGCGGTAATAGGCATCATTCTCAGCTTAGCACTAGTCATGCTTACTGCTTGTGGGCATTCACAGCCTAATCCTCACGTGGAAGCTTCATTATTGCCCGAGTCGCATTATGGGGACACCTTACATATGGAAGAGAGCCACGAAGCGTTATTGCAATTTGTCGTGCATGAGCTGTCCGGCAGTGATGGTGTGTACACCAATTACCTTGACACTGATCAGTCTGCGGATGTTGCAACAGGGCATGAGGTTCTCAGTGAATCTGCTGGTCTGCTTATGCGCTATTATGCGTTGACAGGGCAGAAGAGTGCATTCGATGCAGAATGGAAGAGGGCGAAGATGACCTTCGATCTGTCGACGGGCTTCAGCTATCGTTACAGTCCTGCACAGAACAAGAAATATTCGCTTAATGCGGCGGTAGACGATACGCGTATCATACGCGCCTTGTACGAGGCTGGGGTTGTATTCGAGGAATCAGGTTACACAGAGGAAGCCGATCAATATGGGGACCGCTTCTATTCCCACAATACGAAGAGTGATTTGCTATATGACTTCTATGATGAGCAATATAGGATAACGAATGATTTCATCACACTATGTTATATCGATCTGAAATCTCTTGCACTGCTGCCTATATCGGATAAGGAAAAGCAGCGGTTAACGTCCAATATGCAGAACATAATTAGCCGCGGGTATCTGTCTGATGCATTCCCTTTCTATGAGACGCGGTACGATTATGAATCCGATGCATACAGCTCCGACCCGATTAATACCGTGGAGTCCCTACTGACGATTCTTTCTTTATCTGAGGCTCAGCAACATAATCCGGCTAGCATTCGTTATCTCAAAGAGCATGTACAGGCGGGTACATTATATGGACAATATACAAGAGAAGGTATTCCGAGCAATGATATTCAATCAACGGCTATCTATGCCATTGCTGCTATGATTGGTTCTGTACTAGAAGATAAACAGCTGTACGAGGATAGTATTCGGAGAATGAATCAATTCCAAGTACAGGATTCCTCCAGCCCGCTGAATGGCGGTTTCGGGGATACGGCTTCCGGACAAGCCTATTCCTTCGATAATTTGATGGCTTTATTGGCCTATGCGTATTAGTTGAGACAATGCCCCCCATAGAACCATCCACTTTCGCAGAGATACACAGGAGGACATTCATTCATGCGAACGATCGGATTCAAGCCGAGACTATATCGAATTTTATTGATGTTAAGTCAATATGTATCGCCAGCGATGCTTGCTGCTGCTGGTGTGCTCCTCATAACGAGTATTGCGCTATTCGTGCCTCCCTATATTGGAATGGCAGATAACGGTGATTATTTTCGTATTTTGTATAGTAATGGGCTTTATTTCAATGCCCCGGATTATGATAGCCAGTACTTAGGTTATTTTGTGAAGGAATATGGGATCTTTCAGTACTTCAACGAGAATGGAGCGACATTATCCTCCTCGCAGTCGTTATTTATTCGGATTTCATTATGGATTAATTCCTTGTTTGACGATCAGGTATTCGACATTAGGGTACAAGCTGTCATGTATACACTACTGTACACGGCAGCCATCTATTTGCTAATAGAAAGCTTAACCTGGCGAATACCGGTGAAATATGGCTATTGGATCGCTATTATCGCCATATTTATGTTCGGAGATACCGCGTATACAGCCTTCTTCAATTCTTTCTTCGGCGAGAGCATTGTACTGATTATGATGCTGCTGCTGTTCGCCTCAGGTCTGCTGCTGTATCGAAATCGATTCAATGACTACGTGATGATGGGGATATTCTTCGTTAGCGGACTCCTTCTAACGACGAGTAAGCAGCAGAATGCGCCAGTCGGAATCATTATTGCTGTAACAGGCGTTTTGCTTATTTTCGTTCGAAGGCACAAGATCTATCGTGCACTTATGGCGTCTTCGCTTGTTGTCCTCCTGCTGGCTGGTATTGGAACTTATGTCCTCATTCCGCAGGAGTTCGTCAATATTAATAAATACCATGCAATGACCCGCGGCGTGCTGATGCAATCTGAGGATCCTGAAGAGACTCTGAAGGAATTCGGTATCGACAAGCAATACGCTGTACTGAACAACAGTATTTATTATGAGCCTTATACGACCATTGATATCGATTCGGCAGGGTTGAATGACGAGTTCTTCAATCAGTACGGCTTCGGGAAAATCCTGACCTACTATGCGACCCATCCAGTGCAAGCTGGTAAAATGCTGGATCTAGCAGCGAAGAACGCCTTCACGATTCGTCCACCTGCAATGGGGAACTATGAGCAATCCGCAGGCAAAGAGTTTGGAGCACAGACAACATTCTTCTCCGGATACAGTCTGATTAAGAAGATGCTCGCTCCCAAAACCTTCGGCTTCGTCATTCTATGGATTGTTATCGTCATGGGCTTGTATTTGCCTTCCTTCATAGCGGCGGTGAAGGCGAGGGATACAAGACGAATGCTCCGATTGCCGCTGATCGTCTCCATGATGCTCATGGGTGTATCGGCCATACTGATCTCAATCATTGGTGCAGGAGATGCCGATTTATCCAAGCACGAATTCATGTTTACATTAGCCTTCGATCTGGTTACCTTCGTAGCGCTGGCTGATGCGATAAGAGGAAGGCTCTGGCGGCCCGAGACCAATAACGATCCAATTCACCATGATAAAGGTGCTGAGGCTACACGATGAGAATGTACACCCCTTTTTTATTCAAAATACTGAGTCTAGCTGTCGTTATAATGGCCATACTGCTTATTCCACTGCATACGATTCGTGCAGAGGCCAAGACGGATGAGCAGACATCTGTTCTGCTTGTCTATGATAGTCAAGGGAACGGGACAAGCAAAGAGGGCAATGTAGATGCCTTATTGCGGCTGCTTGCCTCTTATGGGATAGAAGTGACGCTAACCACAGTCGATACTTACACCGCGGGTACCCTGCAGAACTATAAGAAAGTAATCAGATTGAACAATGCGCCAGACCTAGCAGATACCAATGAAGCTTATGTGGATGATATTCGAGCCTATGAAGGAGAGTATCTGCATATCGGAGACAAGCCTCCGCTGAATCTTCAACAGAAGCTGGGCTTGAAGCTGGCAACTGGAGGCATTGATCACATCAACCTGTCGATTGGCCCATTGTCGCAAGCGTCCATTCAGGTGGATCAGCTGCCTTATATAGAGCAAGCAGCTGGTACAACCTATGGCTCAGATGCGACAAGCAGCATGGGTCAAGGCCACAGTCCATTCCCTTATGCAGTCCATGACAGTGGCTATGGCTATGTCACCTTCTATGAGAAAGGGAATCTAAGTGAGTTGGCTATTGCCCATGTTCTGAAGGACTGGCTTGAGATCAATGGGAAGAGCAGCAACTATTTGATCATTAATGAAGTGTACCCTTTCTCTAATCTTGCGCTTCTGGAGCAGCTGTCTGACAAGCTCTATGATGCAGGGATACCATTCTTGGTAAGTGCTAGGCCGGTGCTGAGCAATCTGGACTATCCTGCGACGAAGCGGTATATGGAAACGTTGAAATACGTGCAGTCCCGTAATGGAAGCATTGTGGTGAACGCGCCAGCTGTTGCATCAACCATTAGCGACATTGATCGCGACTTGAATGCTGCATTAGGAGATTTCATTGATGCACTCGCTGAATATGATGTTGCTCCATTAGGGATGGGAGCAGAGATGTATTGGTCCTATGATCGCTATTATGTGGATCAAGGAATGGTTTTTTTCGATTCAGTTATCTTATTTCCTAATGAAAAGCTCATGTATAAATCGCAGACGGGATCTTCCCAGCCTTTTGCTTCTTCGCTGTACAGTGTTCCAATTGATTATTTGCAGCCCTACGAGCATGCAGGTAAAGTAATCGAGCCATTGCCTATGGATATAGCGATAACCGTACCTTTTATAGAGGAGGAAGAGCAGCTTGAAGAGGTCATTGCGAGGCTGCTGGACAGCTGGACGATATTTAGTGACTACAAATACAGTAGGCATTCAGTTGTAACGGAGAACAATGCGATTGCCTCTGAGAACGGGCTGCTGTTAATCAACGGACGCAGCGTAGTGCTCAATGATGCGAAGAAGAGCATCAGCTCGGAATATGCGTACGCACAAGAGGAGCAGCGAAGCTTTGAGAATTTTTTTGCCGTACAGAATCGATTCTTTATGTTCGTTATTATGCTGACCATAATCGCATTCGGTGTGTTTCTGATCATGGGCTATTCGCTCTATAAACGCAAATACTTCAAGTAAGGAGGCAGCTATGACATTTGCAGATATAGTGATGCTGATTGCGGTCGTCTGTATTTGGTCCCTGTTGCTCGTCAATGTTGTCCTTATTATTGCCGGATACTTATACTACATGGACAACGAGAATAAGCCTGTTCCTGCTATAGAGGGGGAAGCGCCCTTCGTGTCGATCATGGTTCCTGCTCATAATGAGGGAAAGGTCATTACTCAGACTGTGGAGTCCTTGCTGGCGCTGGATTATCCGCATGATCGCTATGAGATCATTGTGATTAATGATAACTCCTCCGATAACAGCAGTGTATTGCTAGGCAATCTCCAAGCGAAATACACAGGCCGACAATTAATCATTATTAATACGGATGCAGTAACAGGAGGCAAAGGGAAATCCAATGCCTTAAACATAGGGTTTGCTAAGAGTAAAGGTGAAATAATTGCCATCTATGATGCAGATAATACTCCTGAGCGCACAGCGCTTCGTTATCTGGTTGGCGAGCTGCTAGCTGATTCAAGCTTGGGGGCGGTCATTGGCAAGTTCCGAACCCGTAATCGTAACGCGAGCTTGCTGACACGATTCATTAATATCGAGACGCTATCGTTCCAATGGATGGCTCAAGCCGGACGATGGAAGCTATTCAAGCTGTGCACCATACCAGGCACCAACTTTATTGTTCGTCGTACGATTATCGAGCAGATAGGCGGCTGGGATGTGAAGGCTATTGCTGAGGACACGGAGATCAGCTTCCGAATCTACACAATGGGCTATCGCATTAAGTTTCAACCGAAAGCCGTTACATGGGAGCAGGAGCCTCAGACGTTGCGAGTGTGGTTCAAACAGCGGACACGCTGGGCCAAAGGGAATATATACGTCATCGTGAAGAATGCCCCGCTGCTCTTCGATCGGTCAGCTAGAAATATTCACTTCGATATTTTATATTTCATTTCGATTTATTTTCTGCTATTAACCTCACTGTTAGCGTCGGACTTGCTGCTAATTCTCCATGCCTTAGGTTACGTGCATACCACGATCGCAGGCTTTAGTCTGTTCTTATGGATACTCGCCATCGTTTTATTCGTCTTAGGCACGTTCATTACGGTCATTACGGAAAAGGGAGAGATGAGAACCTCGAATCTATGGATCATTATGCTTATGTACATTTCGTACTGTCAGCTGTGGATGATTGTAGCCGCATACGGGTTATACAATTATGTTAAGGATATTCTATTCAAGCGAGAGAACAAGTGGTATAAAACGGAGCGCTATTAAGCTAGAGGGGAGAAATACGTTGAAAAAAATAACGATCAGCTTGCTGCTAATCTTCTCCATCCTGATTGTTCAGTTCGGATATACAACAGCCTCGGCTGCAGTTGCTGGTACGGATTCAACAGGAGTGGCAGGAGCGACAGGTGTAACAGTCCAAGCAGGTGAATCACAAATTTATAAGACGACCTTTTCCAATACAAATATTTCGTTATCAGGAGCTGCAGCATCACGATCATTCTACTTCGAGATAGAGGAGTATTGGGAAGCAAGCGATGTGAGCATTAATCTGGATTATAAGGCCAGCCCACTTCTCCAAGGAGATCAATCGAGTGTGACATTAGTGATGAATGGCACTGCCTTTCATTCATTCCGCCCGACCATTAGTGAATTGGACAAGCAGCATTTATCAATTCCGGTACCGCTGGATTTGATTGTGCAAGGCAGCAACACGTTGACTATTGAAGGCCATATTCAGACTATGATTGAGAACCAAATCTGCGTTCCAGCGGAGAGTAAGGATAATTGGCTTCAGCTGTATGAGACAACGGGAGCGGTCATTACCTATTCGAATGTAGCTTCCGAGGATAGCATTCGTGAATTCAATGAGCAATTTATAGGAATGGATACCGTTAGCGGCAATCATAATGCAATCGCTGTGCCAAGCCAGAGTGATCCTGTAGAGCTGGAAGCGGCAGCTTATGCATTATCTGGCTTTGCCAAAGCGAACTCGCTACAAGAGAAGAGCATCCCGATGTTCGAGCTGAATTCAGATTCGCTGAAAGCGAAGAAGTTCATTACAGCTATTGCCCTTTACGACAATCTGCCTGAAGACATTAGCAATCTTATTGGCAATCAGGAGCTTAGTAATAAAGCGCTTATTCAAGTGCTGAATACAGGGAGCCAGCGAATCCTGGTTGTCACCTCCCAAAGCTCAGAGCTGCTCGTGAAAGCAGGTCGATTGCTCGCTAACCAAGAGCTGATGACGCAATTGAACGGTAATATGAAGCTAGTTGATGAGAGTACAGAGGTAGATACGCCAGCCGTTGATGTGAATAAAATCGTAAGCTTAACGGATGCTGGGGATCGCCTGACGGGAATCAACCATCAGGAGAGGCAGTATTATATTTCGCTTCCCGCCAACCGGTCTATAGCCGATGCCAGCAAAATTAGTCTGGATTTCAGGTATGCTAACAATTTGGATTTTGACCGTTCCATGGTAACGATCCTTATCAATAACACGCCGATTGGCAGTAAGAAGCTTACTCCTGAGCTCGCGGATGGAGACAATCTCACTCTGCCGATTCCGAAAAACACGGATGTCACTGGCAACTTCACCGTTACGGTCGCGTTCGATCTGGAGTTAATGAACGCAGGATGTATAGCGGTTGAAGGTCAAATGCCGTGGGCTTTCATCATGAAGGAATCACTGCTGCAGCTAAATACCAAAGACAGCACCGACTTGTTATTCAACAATTACCCGAATCCGTTCTTGCGTGACAGCAGCTTCAATCAGCTTGCCGTCGTACTGCCGAAGGAGCAGGATTACTATACACTGCTGACGATCTCAAGTCTTTTCAATATGCTAGGCCAATATACGGAGAGCAACACGGGCAGTGTCCGCTTCTATAATGATCAAGCAGGTGATGCAGAGCTTGAGAGCTCCAATATTATTGCCATCGGTACTTATCATACGAATCAGGTCATTCAAGCGAACAATAATAAGCTCTATTTTCAATACAGCCCGAATGGTGATACATTACTATCTAATGAGAAAATAAGCCTGGATGCGGACTACGGGAAGCGAATCGGTACTCTGCAATTGATCGATTCGCCGTATCAGGCAGGTCACGGTCTGTTGGCTGTGACAGCTGCAAGCTCGGAATACTATTATCTTGCATCCAAGCTGCTCGCGAGCGAAAGCACGAAGTGGCAATTGTTCGGTGACGGGGTCATAACGGACAAAGACGGTCATATTAATGCCTTTCGATTCAAAAAGCAGGCCGGAGAGGATCAGTCGACACTGATCGAAGATGTGATTCAAAGAAGTGACGTCCTTAGCTTCATGATCGCTGTCGTATTAGTACTGGTTCTGGTGCTGATCTCGTTAATTCTAATGATCCGCAAATATCGGAAGAAGCGGGGGATGAACGATGACAAATAATCGGAGCGGGATCTTATCGGACGCAGCGTTCTTGCTGTTGATTGTCTTTTGTTTTATTTGTATCGTGTTCACTGCTGGCGATCCAGATCGATATATGCAAAATATTATATTTTTGAATGTGGCCTTTTTGATTGCGATTGTGACTTATTTTACAACCGTGACGACAGGTCTAGTGCTGAATATTGTGTTTATTTTTGGCTACGGTACGTTTACCTTGTATCAGACAGTCATTCAGGGTGATGTCGTAGGCGTCCAGAATTATTTCTGGCTCATTATGACGCCTATCTGTACACTCATCATCTGGATGCTGACTGTGGCGAACAAGCAGCTGCAAGGAGAGAAGGAGCGACTGCAGAAGCAGAATGTATCCCTGGCTACAATGGATGAGCACACGAATCTGAAGAACAGCCGCTCCTTCCAGAAGGATGCTACGGTGTTCATGGCGCTCTCTACCCGATACGAAATACCGTTAACCCTCATGGTTGTAACGGTGAAGTATTGGGATGAATTAAGCCGAATGATCAGTCAAGCACAAATGACAGAGATGATCTACGATGTCTCTAAGCTGAATGAGAACAGTATACGGCTCAATGACTCTTTGTATATGCTCAATACCGAATACCCAACGTGGGGAATGCTGCTCTTCACTGACCAGGATGGGGCGAATGTTGTAATCAAGCGGCTGAAGGAAAAGGTTGTTGCGTTCAACACCGTAGAATTTGCTGATAAGTATAAGATTGAGCTGAATCTCACAATGGGAGCTATTGAATATAAGCCAGAGAATATTCCTACTCCACTCGATTTCATAGTACAAGCTCGGAAGCAGCTGGAGTATGATGTATAAGCTAGATGTAATGCAACACGATTAGAAGGAATCCTCGATGATATGGCGCATGCAGACCTCCTCTGCATGCGCCATTGTCATAGAGGATCTTATTATGTTTTTTAACCAGGTGTTACCTACATTTCCCCACGCTTCCGAAGGTAACAACGTAAACGTGGACGAGAAAGTCGATAGACTGGAATTGGCGATCGCTCCCGGAAATATGTTAAACTGCAATGGAAAAATGGTTATAAAAAGAGTGTAATAGGGAGGAAGACCATGGCTAGTTACGAATACGAGTCAAAAAAAGCTCTAATCAGTACCATTCATTCTAATTATTTGCTGTTTGATGCAGAATTCGACGAAATAAGCAATGCTGAGAAGGATGTCCGGCTGCCAGAGGTGGATAGAACGCCAGCGGAAATGATCGCGTATCAGCTTGGTTGGATGAAATTGGTAATGGACTGGGACAAGACCGAGAAGGAGGGATGGCCGGTTCATTTGCCTTCACCGGACTATAAATGGAATCAGCTTGGGGAGATGTATCAGTCGTTTTATGAGCAATATGCCGCATATTCCCTGCCTGAGCTGCGGGAGCTGTTTCGTCAATTGGAGTCGCGCTGGCTGGAATGGATCGAGACGCTGACCGAGAAGGAGCTATTTACCCAGGGCGTTCGTAACTGGACGGGCACAAAGGAAAATTGGCAAATGTGCCGCTGGATTCATATTAATTCGGCTGCGCCCTTTAAAAGCTTCCGGGCGAAACTGAGAAAGTGGAAAAAGGCCGCCAAGGCCGGCGCTTCCAAAGAACTGGCTTAGGCAGGAGAAATTTGCTTTTACAAAAAATGAAGGCAATAAGGCTGCTCTAATTATTGTGTCTTTTCTTTAACACAAATTAAATTGCTAATAAATGATTTGAATTCGAGCTAATCTGTATTGACAGGAAATCACAAACGAGCTACTATAATTTCAAATGAAATGCAAGTGATCACTTGCATTCACTAAGGGGAGAGAGGGGGGCTAACTATCACCGAGAATCAGAGCAGCACCTATAGATTATTAGCGGCCGTTATCGATCTGGTTGCGGAGAGAGGGTACAATGGCGTTTCTACGAAAGAAATTGCTGCAGCAGCAGGTGTGAATGAGGTGACGCTGTTCCGTCAATTCGGCAGCAAGCAGAATCTTCTGGAGAAAGCCTTCAATCATTTCAATTATACAGAAGAGATGACGAAGCTATTCGCAGATAAGCTCGTGTGGAACTTGTATGAGGATCTGCTGCTCATTAGCCAAACATATCATCAGACGATGAACAAGAATCGTAAAATTATTCAGATCAGTCTCAAGGAAAGCAATGTGTTCGCGGAGTTTAAGGAAGCCAGCAATAAGGCGCCACAAAAGCTGAAGCTGCTGTTGACCGATTATTTCAATAAGATGCTCGCAGAGGGGAAGCTGATTCAGACGAATACAGAGCTGCAGGCACTATCCTTCATGTGGCTGAATTATGGCTCTTTCATTAGTCGGCTGCATAGCCGAGAAGCTTCGTCCTTCCCGGGCGTCACGTTGGATGAGTTCATTGAGGAAAGTGTCCGGACGTTTACTAGGGCTTTGACTCCCTAGTTTTTTTACAGAAGTCATGCAAGTAAGCACATGCATTCATTACGTGGGAAATGATGGAGACTAAGGGGGACTAATGGAATGATAACAGAGGCTAGGCAGCAAGCAGGTCAGAAGCTAATTCGGGTTCTGATGTTCACACTAATGCTGTCATCGATGAGTGCACTAATGTTCAATATTGTACTTCCCCAGATTAGCAAGGAGTTCAACCTTACGATTGCTCAGGTTAGCTGGCTATCGTCTGCTTATACATTGATTTACGCAGTAGGAACCGTAACTTACGGCAAGCTGGCAGATCGATTCAAGCTTAAAAATCTATTGACTGTAGGCTTGCTATTGTTCGCTATAGGCTCACTGATTGGTTTGACCTCGCAGTCCTTCTTAATGGCGCTAATCGGCAGATGTATACAGTCAGCAGGAGCTGCGGCAATCCCGGCGACAGCAATGCTTATCCCCGTGCGTTATTTTGCTCTGGAGCGAAGAGGCTCTGCTCTAGGTATGACAGCAGTAGGCTTGGCACTCGGCAATGCTCTAGGGCCTGTTGTATCTTCATTCATTGTAGGCATTGCAGATTGGCGTTGGTTATTCGGCGTACCTCTGATGCTATTGCTGACACTGCCTTATTATCGTAAATATTTGGACGATGAGCAAGGTGTACCTAGGAAGTTCGATTGGATCGGCGGAGGGCTGCTTGCAGTAGCAATTGCGTTTATATTGCTGGGCGTAACGAATGGAGCCTTGCTGTTCCTATTCGTTGGCGCAATGGTCCTGATATTATTCATTGCAAGAATTCGTACTGCGGGAGAGCCATTCGTCCAGCCAGCTCTTTTCCGGAACAAGAGCTATACGCTCGGATTATTGATTGCCGTACTAGTGAACGGGGTAGGCGCCTCGCTCTATTTTCTAAGTCCTTTATTATTATCTCGTGTTCATGAGCTTCCGTCCTATTGGATTGGCTTCGTTATGGTTCCTGCAGCCGTCTTCTCTGCGATTCTCGGACGCTTCGGCGGAAGGCTGGCTGACCGGAAAGGAAGTGCTTTTTTATTCATACTCGCCAGCAGCTCTTTATTGCTTTGCTGGACTCTCTTGTCGTCTTTTACAGGATTTTCACCTGTTATTATTGCTATATTCCTCATATTCGGTAATGTAGGGCAGTCCTTTATGATGATTGCTATGTCTAATTCGATATCAAGGACGTTGCCGAAAGAGCAGACTGGGGTGGGGATGGGAATCTTCTCCATGGCGAATTTCATTACACAAGGGATCGCAACTGGTATTTACAGCAGAATTGTTGATATGCAGACACACTCTCCATGGAATCCTGTTAACTTGAATATGAGCAGCTCGATATTCAGCAATATCTATCTCGTTCTAGCTGTGATACAGGTCGGCATTCTGATGTTCTATTATTGGCAATATGGGGCAGGTGCTCGAATCAAGACGGGCATGCAAGCAAATAGCTGATAGATGAGCAGAAGGGATTACAACAAATAAGGGGCCTTATCTATGCAGCCGCCGTATTACCTTCAATGTAAGAGTTCTCTTCGAGCCTGTTAACAATCGTATTGTGAATCGTGCTTCGGCATTCTTTGAATTCAGGTTTAATGGGGGCTGCTTCAGAGCGGGGCTGGTTACAGAGCCGGTCGTTGTAGTCGTAGCTCCGGAAGAGTGATAGGTTATATTCATACTATTGAGGCTGTCTCATCAGTCATCGTTGATGACTGGATCAGTCTCGTGTTTATGAGAAATGGCTAAAGAAAGATCGTACCTTGGTCATCTAACGTCATATTTTCTTTCGTTAAGCAACTTATTTCTCTATTTTCAACACAGAATGGGGTATCAGCGATAATAAGGAAGAAATAGCAGCAGCAGCAGAACTTCATTACCGTACAAGGAAAAACCAGCTAATACTTGTCAAGCTATTAGTATTGGACTGCAACAGGTAAATTGGTATACTAATTTCTAGGCACAACAAATAACCTTCATTGGCGTGAAGGTTA